>CAYPZL010000021.1:0-44088 GCA_964415045.1 uncultured Pirellulales bacterium
AAACCCAAACCGCCATCAAAAACTCAGATTTTTCACCCGCGCCGAAAGGACACGCAATAGCGGGGGGAGGATTCGAACCTCCGACCTCCGGGTTATGGGCCCGACGAGCTACCAGACTGCTCTACCCCGCGATCAATTCATCGCGATCGGCTGGGCCGCACAGCGATCTCTCCGATTCAACGGAACATACGCGTGCCCAACCATCATATTGCCAGAAAATACCACAGTTCTTGCCGCCGATCAAGAGAAAGAAGCAACTATTTCAAATTCTTGCGAATCTCTTCGGCCAGCTCTTCCAATCGGCCCGGCTCGTATTCAAATGACGGCCACTGGGTGAAGACGCCGTCGTTTGCCTTTCGTGGAATCACGTGAAAGTGCAGATGCTCCACAAGCTGCCCGGCAGCCCGGCCGTTGTTGCTCAAAACATTATACCCATCGGCCCCCATCGCCTGCGCCACGGCACCGGCGATCTTGCCCAGAGACGAGGCGACCCGGGCCAAAACAGCCGGATCACATTCATGAATCCTAGCACAATGCTCCTTGGGAATAACGAGGCAATGACCGTCGCTGACGGGGCCAATATCGAGGAACGCAAGCACTACTTCGTCTTCATACACCCTGGCTACGGGTATCTCCCCCTTCACCATTTTGCAGAACACACAGCCATCCATGCTTGCGGCTTCCCCGTATCCTTCGGCGTCGTTACTCTTTCTTCTCCGCCTCTTCTTCCGGCTTCTCTTCCCCGCCCCCGGCCTGTTCCTCAGCCGGGGCCGCCTCGACAGCGGCATTCTCCGTATCCGGTGTTTCCGGGGCCTCTTCCGCCTCCGCAGCGACCGCTACCTTCGGCTCCGCCGTTTCCTTGCGTTTCTTGCGTGCCCGTCTCTTCGTGGAGCGTTTCTTTTCCTTCTTCACGGGCTCGTCTTCACCGAGGAGCTGGAGCAGAACAAGCTCTCCATTGTCGCCCAGTCGCCTGAGCGAGAGGCGGATGATCCTGGTGTAACCGCCGGGGCGGTCGAGGTAACGGGGTCCCAGCTCGCTGAACAGTTTGGCAATGACCGTACCCTTCCGGACCGGCTCGCCATCCTCGTATGCAAAGATATCGCGGTTCCCGAGCAGTGCGATCGCCCGGCGCCGGTGCTGAAGCTGCCCCTTCTTGGCCAGCGTGATCAGCTTCTCGACAAAGGGCTTAACCTCTTTCGCCTTCTGGATCGTCGTCGAAATGGTCTCATGCTCGATGAGCGACTGGGCCAGATTTCGGCGTAGCGCCACTCGATGCTCTGAGGTTCTGCTCAATCGACGCCCTGCAACTCTATGACGCATATACCACAATCCCTCTTATTTTCGAGATTCTCTAAGTTCTCTACGTCCAAACAATATCAGTCAACGTCCGCCATGCCCAGGGAGAGATCGACGTCAGCCAGCTTGCGCTTGATCTCACGAAGCGAGGTCTTGCCGAAGCTGCGGATTTTCAACAGATCCGCCTCGGTCATCTGGACGAGCTGGCGAACCGTTTCCACCTTTGCCGACTCCAGGCAGTTGCTGGCCCTGACGGACAACTCCAGCTCCTGAATCGGCGTATTGAGCTTGGCTTCCAGCTCTTCGTCGACCTTCTTCTGCGGCACTTCGCGCGGGACCTCCCCGGCCACGGTCTCCTCGCCCAATTCGAAGTACTGCACGAAAGGATTCATATGTTTTCGCAGAATCTTCCCTGCTTCGACGAGGGCCATTTCCGGTGAAATTGTGCCGTTGGTCCAGATCTCCAGAATCAGCTTGTCGTAGTTGGTGCGCTGCCCGACGCGTGTGTTCTCCGTGGTGTAGCGAACGCGCGTCACCGGGGAATACACGGCGTCCAGATGAATGCGCCCGATTTCCTGGTCAAAGCGGTCCGCATCGGCGATTCTCTCGGCCACGGGCACGTACCCGCGTCCGTTTTCAACCACCATTTCCATCTCGAACTTCGTGTTCTCGGTCAACGTGGCCAGAACCGCATCCTTGCTGATCACCTCGATAGCAGGGTCGGCGACGATATCCGCAGCCGTAACCACACCGGCCTTCTTGGCCGAGACCGTCATCGTCTTGGGCCCTTCACCCTGTAAGCGAATGACCAGACTCTTCACATTCAGTACGATATCCGTCGTATCCTCCATCACACCGGCGATGGAGGTAAATTCGTGGTCCACTCCTGCGATTTTGATCGACGTGATCGCGCTGCCTTCCAGCGAAGAGAGCAGCACGCGCCTGAGACTGTTGCCCACCGTCGTGCCAAAGCCGCGTTCGAACGGTTCCACGAAAAACCGGCCGTACTTCTCCGTCGAAATTACGGCATCTTTTTCAACACGAGTCGGCAACTCTAAACCGCGCCATGTAACTCGCATATGGGCCTCCGAACTGAACATTCATCCCTAAAGGACACAGCACGACGCAAATCCCCCCGCGTCGGCTGCGCATTTCGAATCCGTATTCCAGGTCTCCGAGTTTACCTCGAACAGAACTCCACCACCAGTTGCTCTTCGACGGGGATCTGCACGTCTTCGCGTGCCGGCAAGGCGACCACCGTAGCGGCCGGTCTTTCCCGGTCCAGTTGCAGCCAGCCCTGCGTGGTGAAATTCGGGTTACTCTCCAGTTGCTCTTTCACCCGTTTCACGCTCTTCTCGGAGTCCTTTACGCCTATTTTATCACCAATACGTATGGTGTAATCGCTAACGTCCACCTTCCGCCCGTTGACATGAACGTGGCCGTGGGAAATAAGCTGCCGCGCGGCTTTGCGCGAGGGAGCGAAATTAAGTTTGTAGACGACGTTATCCAGGCGTCTCTCCAGCAGTTGCAGGAGGTTCTCGCCGGTATTGCCCTTCAGGCGTTCGGCTTCATGGAAATACCGCATGAATTGCCGCTCGTACACACCGTAGTACCGTTTGATTTTTTGCTTCTCGCGCAAGCGCACGCCGTATTCGCTTAGCCGCGATCGCCGCCAGCCATGCATACCCGGCGCCAGATTCCGCTGCCTTCGTTCGACCTGGCACTTGGCGGTTTCGCACTTCATGCCCTTCAGGAACAGCTTCATTCCCTCACGACGGCATTGTTTGCACGATGGACCGAGATAACGTCCCATATTAACACATCTCCTCTGAGTCCTGGGAGTATTCGACTACACTCTTCTACGTTTCGGAGGCCGACAGCCATTGTGCGGCAGCGGCGTCACATCCTCGATGGAGGTGATTCGCAAGCCCGCCGCCTGCATGGCGGAAATGGCGGATTCCCGACCCGAACCCGGGCCCTTCACCTTGATTTCGACCTCGCGAACGCCGTTGCGCATGGCCACGTTGGCACAGTTCTGCGCGGCCTGTTGCGCGGCAAAGGGCGTGCTCTTGCGAGAGCCCTTGAAGCCCACACAACCGGCCGAACTGGCACAGATCGTGTCGCCGTCCACGTCCGTGATCGTGATGACCGTATTGTTGAAGGTCGCCTTGATATGCACGATCGCTCGAACCACGTTTCTTCTGACTCTACGTTTTGTCCCTTTTGCCATCTGTTTCTCTTATCGTATTTGAGTACGTATTTTGCGGTATCTGTCAGCCGTTGACCCTGCTGGGCGGGGGAGGCGTCCGGCCGTTATCGCTTCTCCTTGACACCCTTCTTGCCGGCCACGGTTTTCCGGGGTCCCTTGCGGGTCCGGGCATTGCTCTGCGTGCATTGTCCGCGCACCGGCAAACCCCTTCGATGCCGGATTCCCCGATAGCAGCCGATATCGCGAAGCCGGGCGATGTTCTGCGCCACCTGCCGCCGAAGCTGACCTCCGATGATGTAGTTGCGATCGATGATCTGCGTGATTCGGCTCAACTCGTCTTCGCTGAGCTTCCCGGCTTTTGTCATCTCCTCGATTCGCGCTTCCTTGAGGATTTGCTCCGACGTATACCTGCCAATCCCCGGTATATACGTCAGCGAAATCCAGATCGATTTATTGTCCGGAATATCGATACCCACTATACGCGGCATATTGCTGTCCTTCTAACGATGATTTCCACTCGATACGTTCAGCTTGGATCCCCAGCGGCTCACCCCTGGCGCTGCTTGTGTCGGGGGTTGGAACAGATCACCCGCACTACGCCTTTTCGGCGTACGATCTTGCAGTTTTCACAAATACGTTTTACCGAGCTTCTTACCTTCATATCCAGTCCTACGCTTTGGCAGCGTCCTGCCTCTGTATCACGTCGAATTCATTCGCCCCGGCCTTAGTGGCGAAGCACAATCCGGCCTCTGTTCAGGTCGTACGGAGACATTTCCACGGTGACCATATCTCCCGGGAGAATACGAATAAAATTCATTCGCATCTTGCCGGAAACATGGGTCAGCACCTTGTGCCCGTTCTCCAGCTCGACCCTGAACATGGCGTTAGGCAGGGCTTCGATCACTTTTGCTTGCAGCCGTATTGCGTCTTTCTTCGCCATGAAAACCGATCATTCCACCAACACGTCAAACTGCCGCCGGCAGACCCAAGCCGCCGTACCCAACGACAGTTCAATCTCTTCGCCAGATACCCTTTTTTCCCGTTCGTCACTCTTTCCTTGTCAGAATTTCACAGCCGCCCTTGACCACCGCGATCGTGTGCTCAAAGTGCGCCGAGCACGAACCGTCGCGGGTCACCACGGTCCAGCCGTTGGCCAGCGTGCGAACGGCGCGGCGACCGGCATTGACCATCGGCTCCACCGCCATCACCATCCCCTCGGCCAACACAATATCGTTCGCCAGCAAATCCTCGTTGACAAAGTTCGGAACCTTCGGCTCCTCATGCATTTCCGTGCCGATTCCGTGCCCGACGAAATCCCGTACGACCGAAAAGCCGGCCGCTTCAGCACAGCGCTGCATCTTTCCGGCGACCTGGCTCCATCGCACACCGGGCCTGACCTGCTCTACCGCAATGCCCAGCACCCGGCGGGTCGTGTCGAGGAGCCGACGCCTGTCCTCAGAAATCCTTCCCACGGGGATCGTCACAGCCGCGTCCCCGCAATACCCATTCAAGCGGACCCCGAAATCGACGCTCAGCACATCGCCTTCGCGGAGCACGGCCCTCTTCGAAGGAATCCCGTGGACGACCTCCTCGTTGATCGAGGCACAAATAGCTCCCGGAAACGGCTGGCGCGCCTGCGGGCTGCGGACTCCCTTGAAAAGCGTTTCCGCACCGGCCGCGGCCGTCATCTGCGAAGCAACCTCGTCCAAGTGAGCCGTCGTAACCCCCGGCTCCGCAATCTCCTGCAATTTTGAAAGAACAGCGGCTACAACAGCTCCTGCCCGACGCATCAAGTCAATCTCTCTTCGGCTCCGAAGCTTTATAGCCATCGATACAACTTCATCATTCTTAGCGCGTCACCTACCTTCGCTGCGAGCAATTCACTTTCTGGTAAGGACATCCAGCTTGTCAAATATCAAGGCGGCCACGTCATCGGGGTCTCCGTTGCCATCGATATCATGGACCGTTCCTTTGGCCTTGTAGTAGTCTACGACCGGTTTGGTTTGCTCATAATACGTACTCAGGCGATTTCGTACCACGTCTTCCGTATCATCCGGCCGGTGGACCAGGGCGGCGCCATCATGGTCGCACATCCCCTCCTCCTTGGGCGGCATGTTCTTGACGTGGTACACCGCACCGCACTTCGGACAACTCCTGCGCCCCGTAATGCGTTCCACCACGAGGTCGTCGTCCACCTTCAGGTTGATCACGGTATCGAGCCCATTCTGATTCTCCGCCAGAGACGCGCCGAGCGCCTCGGCCTGATGCACCGTCCGCGGAAAACCGTCCAGGACATAGCCTGCGTCACCCGCGTTCCCGATCGCCTTGCTCATCATTTCCACAATGAGCTCATCCGGAACCAGGGTGCCGCTGTCCATGTAGCTCTGCGCCTTCCGGCCCAGCTCGCTGCCCTCGGCCCTTTCGCGCCGCAGGATGTCGCCGCTGGACAGGTGCGTCACACCGTATCGCTCCACGATTCGCTTGCAGTGCGTTCCCTTACCGGCGCCCGGCGCACCCAGGATTATAATTCTCATCCATACGCTCCTTTAATTCTGCCGGAAGAGGTGAAGCCGTCGTAGCTCCGCATCAGCAGGTTCGCCTCGATCTTCTGCACCAGATCCAGCGAGACGCTCACGACAATCAGAAGACCCGTTCCACCGAAGAACGTCGTGATGGTCCAGTCGATGCCCAATGAGTAGGACAGCACCGTCGGGATCACCGCGATGCCGGCCAGAAACGCGGCGCCGAAATACGTAATCCGAATCATCACCGTCTCAAGATACTCGGCGGTCCGACGCCCGGGACGAAGCCCCGGAATGAAGCTGCCGGAATCCCGCAAGTTCTTTGCCATCTCTCTCGGCTGGAACTGAACCGTGACCCAGAAGTAGGCAAACAGGAAGATCAGCAGCATGTAGAGCACGTTGTACGTATACGAAGTCCCCCGCAGAGCCCCCAGGATGGTCATCCATACGACCGAATCCGGGAAGAGCCTCTGAATCTGCTCCACGATAATGGGCGGAAACATCATAAAACTGGACGCGAAGATGATCGGCATCACACCGCCGTGGTTGACCCGCAGCGGCAGGTAGTGCCGGGCCCCGCCATACATCCGCCGGCCCCGCATCTGCTTGGCCTGCTGGATCGGGATGCGCCTCTGGGCCTGGGTAATCAGAATGGCCCCGGCCACCACAGAGACAAAGGCCGCCACCAGAAAAACGATCCGGGCCGGTCCGATACTGCCCGTCGATGCATCCATCGTCAAGTCAACACGCTTGAGCAACTCACGCATCGCCCAGGGCATTCGCGCGATGATCCCGGCCATAATGATCAAGCTGATTCCGTTGCCAATACCGTATTCATCGATCTGCTCGCCCAGCCACATCAGGAAGACCGTGCCCGCGGTCATTCCGACCACGCCCATGATCGTGGCCTGCACCCGCATGCCCGAGTAGGTGTAGGCCCCCAGCATCTTCATGTACATCATCGACTGGATGAAACAGATAAGCACCGTTAGATAGCGCGTGTACTCCTGAATCTTCTTATACCCCGTCTGCCCCTCCTGCCGCAGCTTTTTCAGCGCCGGGATGACCTCCCCGAGCAGCATGAGAATGATCGAAGCCGTGATATACGGCATGATCCCCAGGCCAAAGAGGCTGCTTCGGCTCAGCGTCCCCCCTGTGAAGATCTGCAGATACTCGGCGGCCCGCCCCAGAGGGCTGTCCGTATCCCGCGTACCCACCGCGTCGGCGATGGCCTGCTGGTTGAATCCGGGGTTGGGAATATGAAAACCCACGCGATAGATGATCAGCAGCGCGACCGTAAACAGAATCTTATTCCGCAGGTCTCGGATTCTAAATATGTTGAAGACTGTGCCTATCACGTCACTATTCTCCGCAGAATGCGGGGCCTCTCGTTACTCTCTTGAGACCCAATCTCCTTACGCATGCTTCCGTTTCGCCGGTCTGCTCCTGGCGTCTTCTATGCGGGTGGCCGTTCCGCCACAACCGATGATCTTCTGCTCGGCCGTCTTGCTGAACTTGTGGGCGGCCACCTGCAGCCGTTTGGTCAGTTCGCCGTCTCCCAGAATCTTCACCTTGCTGCAGAGAGCGCAAACGAGCCCGGCCTGAGAAAGCTGCTCGACACCTACTTGCGCCCCATCATCAAACCGTTCCAACTGGGAGACGTTCACAACCTCAAAACGCGTGGCGAACTTCTTATTGTTGAAACCGCGCTTGGGCAGCCGTCTGAAGAGGGGCATCTGCCCACCCTCGCTGAGCGTGAGCAGGGTCGCTCCCGCCCGGCTCCGGCTGCCTTTGTGCCCCCGGCCACACGTCTTTCCGTGGCCCGTGCCCCGGCCTCTTCCGACCCGCTTGCGAGCCTTGTGTTTCCCTACGACAGAAGTAATTTCATGACTTAGCATCTAAATCACCCAATTGGCCGTGCCTATCGTTACGAAATCGCCACACCCCGCAACGCTTCGATCATTTCCTTGTTGCGGAGCTTCAGCAGGCCGTTTAGCGTAGCCTTGACAACGTTTTTCGCAGAGGTGCTCCCATAGATCTTCGTGAGCACGTCGTGAACGCCTGCATACTCCAGGACCGCTCGCGCGCTCGAACCGGCGATGACGCCCGTACCCGGGCTGGCCGGCACCAACACGATCTTCGTGGCCCTGAACTTCCCGATCACCTGATGGGGCAGCGTCTGGCCCACCAGCGGAATCTTATGCAGCGACTTCTTGGCATCCTTGATCCCTTTCTCAACCGCCAGAGGCACCTCGTTGGCCTTGCCGTATCCAATGCCAACTGTCCCTTCGCGGTCACCGACCACCACTAAAGCCGCAAAACTGAACCGTCGCCCGCCCTTTACCACCTTGGCGCAGCGATAGATCTTCACCACCGTGTCTTCCAACGGCTTCTCTTCGTGTTCAGGTGTTCTAACCGGTTCTGTAGCCAATTCCAGCTCCCAGTCTCAAAAGGCCAAGCCCGTCTTTCGCGCCGCCTCGGCGAGAGACTTCACTCGACCATGGTATTTGTAGCGGTTGCGATCGAAACAGGCACACTTAATACCGACATCCAGCGCCATCTTGGCAAGCGTTTCACCAACGACCTCGGCCGCCTTCTGATTGCCGGTTTGCTGGACCTGATCCTGCAGGGCCTTCGACCGGGTGCTGGCCGCGACAAGCGTGGCACCGGCCGTGTCGTCGATAAGCTGCGCGTACACGTGCCGGTTTGAACGGAATACCGACAGACGCGGCCTCTCCGGCGTTCCCACAACCTTCTTTCGCACGTGACGCTTGCGCCGCACTGCCGCCTTCTTGTGTCTTTCAGTCTTCATAAGAACCGAATTCTACTCTCCTATGCCCCGCCTGAAGCGAACGCCTTACCCACCTTGCGCCGCACATGCTCGTCGGCATATCGGATGCCTTTTCCTTTGTAGGGCTCCGGCGGCCTTACTCTTCGCACGTCCGCCGCAAACTGCCCCAAACAACATTTATCCACGCCCGTCAGCGTGAACTTGGCCGGCACGTCATTGCCCCGCGTGGCCGGGACGTCGATACTCACCTTCACGTCCTTCGGCACCGCCAGCTCAACCGGGTGACAATAACCCACCTGAAGGACCAGCTTGTTCCCCTGCTCCTTCACGCTATAGCCCGTCCCGTAGATCTCCATCTTCTTCTCGAAGCCCTTCGAGACCCCGGTGACCATGTTGGCAATCAGAGCCCGCATGGTTCCATGGAGCTGTTTGCTACGGCGATCCTTGGGCAGCGGGTTGTCCACTTGAATGCTGCCCGCGCCATCATCGATTTTCACCGTAACCCGCTCGTGGCAGTCCATCTGCAAGGCGCCGAGGGGGCCCGAGACCTTCACCGTCCGGCCTTTCAGCTCCACTTTCACGCCCGACGGGATCGCAACAGGTTTTTTTCCAATCCGACTCATTTAGCTTACCGTGCACAATACCTCGCCGCCGACGTTCTTCTCCCGGCAACTTCGATCACTAATCACACCTTTGCTTGTTGAAACAATCGCGATACCGAGGCCGCCCAGAACCCTGGGCAGGCTGTCAACGGCGGCGTACACCCGACAGCCGGGCTTGCTGGTTCGCTTCAGCTCGCTGATCACGAACTGGCCATTTTGATCGTACTTCAGCCGGATACGAAGCAGCCCCTGCTTGCCGTCCTCGATTCGGTCGTAGTCCTCGATGTACCCCTCGTCCTTGAGGACGGACGCAATGCCCTCGCATATCTTCGACGCTCGCGCCTTCACCTCCGGCTTGCTCGCCCGGCCCGCGTTGCGAATCCGCGTCAACATATCAGCTATTGGGTCACTCAAACTCATAACTCGTATCCTGCACCTGCTTCTCGGTAGACTGCTTCGGTCAACTGCCCCGTCACCAGCTCGCCTTCTTCACGCCCGGAATCTTCCCTTCGTTGGCCAGCGTCCGGAAGCAAATCCGACAGATCTTGAATTTGCGATACACCGCCCGCGAGCGCCCGCACAATTCACAACGCGTATACTCACGAACACGGAACTTCTGTTTCTTCTTGGCTTTGTTTTCCAATGCCTTCGTCGACATTCACACACTCCACACTGGCTCTGCCAGGCAATCGGTTACACACTCGAGGCCGATGGCGTCGTGCCCCGGAACGGCATTCCAAAAAGTGTCAGCAGCTTGCGCCCCTCTTCGTCGGTCAGGGCCGTCGTGGTGAACGTGATGTTCATGCCCTGCTGAAACTCGACCTTGGCCAGATTGATTTCCGGAAAAACGCTCTGCTCGGCCAGGCCCATCGAGTAATTTCCCCGCCCGTCAAAGCTGTTCGGGTTCAAGCCCCGGAAGTCGCGAACCCGGGGAATCGCCAAATTGATGAGCCGGTCCATGAACTCGTACATGCGCACACCGCGCAGCGTCACCTTCAATCCCGTCTCATAGCCCTGGCGGACCTTGAAATTCGAGACGCTCTTCTTGGCCTTACACACGAACGGCAACTGGCCCGTGATCTGCATCAGGTCCTTCTTCGCCAGTTCCAGGAACTTCTTGTCCTGCGTGGCTCGACCGACGCCCATGGAGACCACGATCTTCTCCACCTTGGGCACCGCCATCACGTTCTGATAGCCGAACTCCTTGGTCAGCTCAGCGACCACTTTCGATTTATACAAATCTCGTAACCGGGCCATATTTTTCTACTCTGTTCCTTTTCCTTCCACGCCAGTCCACCTCACGCCCGCCGGCGGCCGCTACTTGGCCCTCCGGACGGTCCCGATCTCGGTGCCATCCACGGCCGTACGTCTCTTGCTGCCGTCGTCGCTCTGCCTGTACCGCACCCGGCTGCCTCTCGACGATTTCGGGTTCACAGGCAACACGTTGCTGATGTGGATCGGTTGCTCGACGCCGATACGCCCGCCTTGCGGATTCCGGCGAGAGGGACGAACATGCTTCTGCGCGATGTTCTGCCCCTGGACAACCACAACATTCTTGTCCGGATACACGTGCAGCACTCGCCCGGTCGCCCCTTTGTGGTCGCCGGCAATGATCTGCACCATATCCCCTCTTTTCACGTGCAAGGCCATCGATCTATCTCTTTATCCATTCACTCAGGTTGCTCTGTCGCACCTACACGACCTCGCTGGCCAGCGAGATGATCTTCATGTAGTTCTTCTCACGCAGCTCACGCGCCACGGCCCCGAAGATCCGGGTGCCGATGGGGTTTCCGTCGTTGTCGATCATCACCGCCGCGTTGCTGTCGAACCTCACGTAGCTGCCGTCCGGCCGCCGCACCGCGCTCTTGGTGCGAATGATCACACACTTGTGCACCTTCTTGTCGTCCAACTGGCAGCTCGGCAACGACTTCTTGATCGCCACGCAGACGACGTCTCCCACGCGCGCCACCGGGCGCGTGTACTTGCCCCGCGACCCGCCCCGCCCCAGGACTTTGATACATAACGCCGACCGCACTCCTGAGTTGTCGGCGATATCCAACATGGTTTCCTGTTGAATCATGGTCTTTGCATCTCGTAATAGATTCTACGCCTGGACCGCCTTCTGCACCACCCGCACGAGGCGCCAACTCTTCGCCTTGCTGTAAGGCCGGCACTCGGCGATCTCCACGAGGTCGCCCACGCCGCATTCATTGCGCTCGTCGTGCACGCCCAGCTTGGTTCTGCGTCTGACATACTTACCGTACTTCGGGTGCTTTACCTTGTACGCAACCGTCACGCGGATGCTCTTGTTCCCGCTGTTGCTCGTGACAACACCCGTCAGCGTTTTTCCTTTTCGTGTCTCCATATAGCCAACTTCCCGCCGTCTCTATCGACAGCGCTACTTGCCTTTCTCACGGATGATCGTCTTGATTCGCGCCACATCCCGTCGCGTATTGATCACGGCCTTTGCGTTCTCGAGCTTCTGCGTCACCGCCTGCGACCGCAAATCAAACAACCGCCTTTGCAGATCGTCCAACGTGCTCTGCAACTCGTCCTGACTCATTTCCCGTAGCTGGCTGGCTTTCACCGTTCTACCTCTTTCAAAGCGAATGTCTTCGCTTGACGAACCGACAACGGATCGGCATTTTGTGGGCGACCCGGGCCAATGCCTGCCGGGCCACGTCCTCGCTGACACCGCCGATCTCGAAACATACCTGACCCGGTCGGACTCTGGCGACCCAAAACTCCGGCTCCCCTTTGCCTTTGCCCATGCGTGTTTCCAGGGGCTTCGATGAGACCGGCTTGTGCGGGAAGATCCGGATGTAGACCTTTCCCTCGCGGTGCAGGAAGTGTGTGGCCGCCACACGTCCGGCCTCGATGTTCTTGGCCGTGATCCAACTGGTTTCCAAAACCTGTAAACCATATTCGCCAAACGCAACGTAATTGCACCGGGTAGCGTTGCCTTTCATCCGGCCGCGCTGCGATTTGCGGTATTTCACTCTCTTCGGCATCAAAGCCATTGATTCGAACCTCTCTCAGCCATTCCTACTCGGCTTGCCATACTACGACGCGTTTTCCCCTTCAGGCGGCGCGCCGGGCTTTTCAACCACCGGCGGCGCCGCTTCGGCGCTCACAGGGCCGGTATCCGCCGCCCCCTGCGGCGTGGGGGGAGCTGCGGGCGATCTCTGCCCACCGGCCGGTCTCGGCCGGGGCGTACGCCGCCGTCTCGGCCGCACTCGCTCCAGGACTTCACCGAACTTGCCCTTGTAGATCCACACCTTCACGCCGATCGTGCCGTACGTCGTCCGCGACGTCGCCACCGCGTAGTCAACGTCGGCATCGAGCGTATGCAGCGGAATGCTGCCAAGTTTCTGCGTTTCTTTTCGTGCCATCTCCGATCCGGCCAATCGTCCGGAACAGATGATCTTCACCCCTTTGGCCCCCGCGTTCATCGCCGACTCGCAATACTGCTTCATCGTACGCCGGAACGACGCTCGCTTCGAAAGCTGCTCGGCGATCGCCTGCCCGACCAGAGTCGCGTTCAGATCAGGCTCTTTGATCTCCACCACGTTGACCGTAACCTTTCGGCCCGTCAGCGCTTCCAGCTCCTCCCGCAGCTTGTCCACCTCGCCACCCCGGGGACCGATCACCACCCCGGGCCGACCGCTGTGAAGCGTCACGTTCACCTCGTTGCGGGTGCGAATGATCTCCGTTTTCGCCACCGCCCCTTTCGGCATCCGCCGATTGAAACGGGCGTCCACGTATTCCCGGATCTTCTGGTCCTCAACGAGGAAGTCGCCGTAGTTGGCCTTGGGAGCAAACCACGTGCTTTGCCATCCCAGGGTAACGCCGGTTCTAAAACCTATTGGTGATGTTTTCTGGCCCATAGTTCAGGTATCTCAGTATGCGTTCCCGGTCACCCTTTACGCTTGCGTCACCGTTACGTATATGTGACACGCTCTTTTTCGGATTGGATGCGCGCGTCCTCGATCCTTCGGGATCCAACGTTTGGTGCCGATCCGGACACCGGCGTCGTCCACGCGCGCCTCACTGACGTATAAATTGTCCACATCCGCCTGCTGCTCGTCGGCATCCGCCACGGCGGCTTTCAGCACTTTGTCCACCATCGCGGCCGTCCGTTTCCGCGTGAACTTCAGGATATCCATGGCATCCTGCACCCCTCGGCCGACGATCAACTGCGTCACCAGCCTCGCCTTGCGCGCCGAGACCGGAGCGTACCGGTAGGACGAAACCCACCCGCTGATCTCGGCCGGCTCCACCGACAAGGCGTCCGCCAGCCGACGCACGTCTTCGTTGTCCGGCAGAGGCTTGAAAAGCCCCTTTTGCCAATTCTTCACTGCCGTGACCGCCTGCTTCATGTCAAGGCTGCCCCGCGCAAGGCTCCGGGCCAGCACTTCGGCGGTAACCTGCTGTTTCTCACACAACTCGTTTAATTTCGTCGGGCTAAGCATATCAACGACGTCCCGTCTCTCCTGGATCGCCAGTCAACCTGAATTCACCTACTACTTGATTTTCTTGCTCGAGTGGCCCTTGAACGTCCGCGTGGGTGAAAACTCGCCCAGCTTGTGGCCTACCATGTCCTCGGTCACGAACACTTTGTGAAACATCTTGCCGTTATGGACCATAAACGTGAATCCCACGAACTCGGGAACAATCGTGCAGCGCCGGGCCCAGGTCTTGATGGGATTTCGCGTACCCTCTTCGGTCTGCTTGTTCACCTTCCCGAACAGCTTCTCGTCAACAAACGGTCCTCTTTTGAGAGATCGTCCCATGTCTTACTCTCTTCTCTCACCTGGTGCGCTCTGCGCGAGCCTTTTACCGGCTCGCGGCCCGCGTCACTGGTTACAGGGTCAACTGCCCTTGCCTTTTGTTCTTTCTGCGTCGAATGATCCTGCTGTTGCTGGTCTTGCGCGGGTTCCGCGTCTTTCCACCCTTGGCCAGCTTGCCGGTCGGGGAGCACGGGTGCCGTCCGCCGTTGGACCTCCCTTCGCCACCACCCATGGGGTGAGCGACCGGGTTCATGGCTTTGCCCCGAACGTGAGGCCTGCGTCCCATGTGGCGCTTGCGTCCGGCCTTGCCCAGAGTCACATTCTGGTGCTCCGGATTGCTCAGGCGTCCGATCGTGGCCCGGCATTCCTTCCGCACCATGCGCATCTCGCCGCTCGGCAAGACGACCGTGACCCAATCTCCTTCCTTGGCGACGATGCGCGCCGCGTTACCGGCGCCTCTGACCAGCTTGCCTCCCTGGCCGGCCGTCAGCTCGATGTTGTGCACCTCCAGGCTGCCCGGAATCGCCGAAAGCGGCATCGCGTTGCCCACCTTCGGCTCACACGCCGGCCCGCTCTCGATCACATCGCCAACCCGAATACCCAACGGCGCCAGGATATATCGTTTCTCTCCGTCCTCGTACTGCACCAGCGAAATGAAGCAATTCCGGTTCGGGTCATATTCGATCGTCATGACCTTGGCGGGCATCCCATCCTTGTTACGCTTGAAGTCGATGATCCGGTAGATCCTCCGGGCCCCGCCCCCGCGAAACCGGCTGGTGGTAACGCCGTGATGGTTCCTCCCGCCGCTCTTCTTGATCCTGCGGCACAAAGTCTTCTCGGGCTTCTTCGCGGTCAGCTCGGAGTAGTCATTTACCGAGCTGTTCCGTCGCCCTGCACTTGTCGGCCTGTAAACTCGAATGCCCATAACGTCTATCTCTCTCTCAGAACCGTTCGCTCAGAACAGGTCAATGTGATAGTCCGGCTTCAGGTACACCACCGCTTTCTTCCAGCTCGACGTCATGCCGACCGTTCTGCCCCGGCGGCGATGCTTGCCTCTGTGGTTCGACGTTCGCACTTTGTCGACTTTCACACCGTAGATCTTCTCGACCGCACTGCGGATCTCGGCCTTGTTGGCCCTCTTGTTCACCTCAAAGGAGTATGCGCCCTTGACATTAGCAAAGTGCATGCCCTGCTCAGTGATCAGAGGCCGGACTATTACGTTAAAGTCTTCCATCGAAAAACCGAACCTAAATCCAAAAACTCACGGCTCCCACGAACGCCACACTGCCGTGGCCCTGCCGGATCAGTTGTCGCTCTTTCCTGCCCTGTCCAAAAACGACACCAACGCGTCTTTCGTAAACAGCACCTTCTGATGCTTGACAATCTCACCCGCATTCAGATCGGCAACCGGCATCACCGCCACCTTCCTGACGTTGCGGGCCGACCGGTAGACATTCTCTTCGTAATCGCTGGTCGCCACCAAGCAACTCCGGTCAATCTTCAAGCTCTTGAGCACACCCACGAACTCTTTCGTGCGGGGCTTCTCAAACGCCAGGCCGTCCACGACGACCACATTCTTGCTGCGGAGCTTTGCCAGGATCGCCGAATCTCTGGCGAGCCTTCTCTGCTTGCCCGGCATGCGCTGGCTGAAATCGCGCGGCACCTTCGCAAACGTCATACCGCCGCCGACGCGTTTGCCCGTCCGGCGATTGCCCACTCTGGCGTTGCCGGTGCCCTTCTGGCGATACAGCTTCTTCGTCGAGCCCGCTACCTGCCCTCGGCCTTTCGTGGTTGCCGTGCCAACCCGCTTGTTGGACTGGTACATCACGATGGCCTGTTTCAGCAGGGCGTGCCTTACGCAGCCTCCCAGCACCGACTCGTCGACACTGATCGTGCCCACCTGCTCCCCGCTCGTGTTGTATACGGTCAAATCCATCATCTTCATTCCACCGGGCCTACTGCGGCCTCTTGGCTGTCGTTATCATGCAGTACCCGCCAGCCGGACCAGGGACAGCGCCCTTGACAATCAGAAGGTTCTTCTCCTCGTCAATCGCCACCAGACTGTGGTTCTTGCTCGTGATCCGCCGATTCCCCATGTGACCGGCCATGCGCTTGCCCCTTTTCGGACCACCGCCGGTACCGGCGTTGCTGGCAAAGCTCGATATCGACCCTGGCGCCCGGTGCTTTCGCTCGGTACCGTGCGAAGCGGGAAAACCGCCGAACCCGTGTCGTTTCATCACTCCGGCAAACCCTTTGCCCTTGCTCGTTCCCACGACGTCCACGTACTTGGTCTCGGCGAAAATCGAAACCGTAAGGGAATCGCCCAGCTTATACTCGCACTCGGCGTTGTCGGCCAGACGCCATTCCCGCGTGAATCTCTTCGCCGTCGTGCCGGCCTTGCCGGCGTGCCCCACCTGGGGCTGCTTCCTCCGGGATGCCTTCACGTCGTCGAAACCCAGTTGCACGGCACTGTAGCCGTCATTCTCGCTGGTCTTGACCTGCATCACCGTGCAAGGGCCCGCATGGATCACCGTCACGGGAATCAACGCCCCCGATTCGTCGTAGACCCGCGTCATGCCTACCTTTTTTCCAAGCAACATCGCCATATTTCCGACGTCCTTTGCCCCTACGCCTTGATCTTCACAAACACACCGGCGGGAACGACCAGCCGATTCAACACCTCGGCCGTCCTCGCATTCGCCTCGTGAATATCGATGAGGCGCTTGTGCGTTCTCAACTCGAACTGTTCGCGCGATTTCTTGTCCACGTGAGGGCTCCGCAAAACCGTGTACCGCTCAATGCGGGTCGGCAGCGGAATGGGTCCACTCACACGCGCATTCGTTCGACGAGCGTGTTCCACAATCTCCTTGGCGGAGGCATCCAGCGTACGATGGTCGTACGCCTCCATCCTGATTCTTATCTTCTCGGTCTCAGCAGCCATAACGCCCCTCTGGACCACCCTTGAGCACACCCATGCACGTGTTTCTACTGCAACACACTACACAGACACGCATGGACAACAAAACACCGTTACGTACGCAAAATTCGCCGGTCGGCCCAGAGCAGATACGATCCGCGCTCTGACCAAAACCATGCCTGTTGGGTAAAAGCAGGAAAGGCCTCGTCGGCCGGCCTGGCCTTATCGGCCTTGACGCCAGCCAACAACCTTCCTTAGGGTTTAGGGTAGGTTCGCTCGACCGCAGGCCCTTGCATGACCTCCGTCAGCTTGTCCAAACCCTGAGTCAAACCGAACACCCATTGTGCCATCCCTGATGGCAATCAAAGATATGCCACAGCGTAACTACGTTTTCGCAACGCCATCCATGGCGATGCTCGCTACAGCTGAAAAACAATGAATTTACCAACGCCTGTTGCGTCTGTCAACGCCTTATCCGGAAAAAGGCGTAAAAAACCAAAATTTTCTTTAGAAAACGATGTCCCTGGCGAGCTGCTCCGGGACCCTCTCGTAGCTGAAGGGCTCCATGGTGAAGTTGCCCCGGCCGGCGGTCAGACTGCGGATATCGCTGGAATAGCCGAATAGCTCGACGAGCGGCACGTTGGCGTCCACAATCCGCATACCGCCATGAACGCGGCAGTCCGTGATCAGCCCGCGTTTGGCCAACAGGTCAGCCTGCACGGCGCCGAAGGCCGACTCCGGCACCACCGCCTCGACGCGCATGACCGGCTCCAGGAGAACGGGCCCGGCTTCTTTCAGCCCCTTGTCCATCGCGATCAAGGCCGCCTGCTCAAAGGCCAGCTCGGAGGAATCGACCGAATGGTACGACCCGCCTGTCAAGGTCACCTTGACGCCGACGACGGGATACCCGGCCAGCACGCCGCTGCCGGCGGCATCCCGGACCCCGCTTTCCACCCCCGCAACATATTCCTTCGGCACTTCATCGGCCGGCGCGCTGGACACAAACTCAATCGTCGAGCCGCGTTGGCCCCCTTCAACCACCAGGGGCTCGATCACCAAGATCACATGGCCGTACTGGCCACGCCCCCCCGTCTGATGCACGAATTTGCCCTCAACCTCCGCCCGCCGCGTAACGGTTTCCTTGTAGGCCACCCGAGGTTTGCCCACCCTCACATCCACCTTCTTCTCCCTCACCAGCTTGTGCTGGAGGATTTCGAGATGGAGCTCTCCCATGCCGCTGATCACCGTCTGGCCCGTTTCGCTGTCGGTCTTGCACTCGAAGGTCGGATCCTCGCGGCGCAGCGAGCTCAGCGCATCGGCCAGTTTGGCTCTCTCGGCCGCCGTGCGCGGCTCGATCGACATCGTAATCACTGTCTGAGGAAAGGTGATGCTCGGAAGCATCACCGGCTTCTTGGCGTCGCAGATCGTGTCGCCGGTGAGGGTCTGCTTTAAGCCGACAACCGCCACGATGTCGCCGGCCCGCGCAACATCCAGGATTTTGCGCTCGTTCGCGTGCATCTCGAAGACTCGAGTGATATTCTCCTTCCTGTCCCGATTCACATTCAGCACCCGGCTGCCGGATTTCAGCGTTCCCTGGTAAATCCGCAGGAAGCTCAGATCGCCGTGGCTGTCGCCGCTGATCTTGAACGCCAGCGCCACGAGGCTGCCGTTCGGGTCGCATTTGACCACGACCTCTTTCGTCTCGTCCTTTGGTTTGTGCCCGATAATATCCGGCCTCTCCAGAGGAGAAGGCAGATACGCCACGACACCGTCCAGCAGCCGCTGCACGCCCACATACTTCAGGGCCGACCCCAAAAAGACCGGGTGCAGCTCGTTGGCGAGAGTGCCCTTTCGAATCGCTCTGCGGATGATCTCCTCGGCGACCGGCCGGTCCTCAACGAACGCTTCCATCAATTCTTCATCGTGCTCGGCGGCCAGCTCGATCATCCGGGCCCGGTACTGCCGCGCCTTGTCCTGGTACTCATCGGGAATCTCGGTCTCGCGGAACTTGGCCCCCAGCTCTTCGGCCTCATAGAAGACGGCCTTCATGGCAACCAGGTCTATGATCCCCACGAACGCATCTTCCGCTCCCATCGGGATTTGCACCGGAACCGGGTTCGCCACGAGCTTGTCGTGAATGCTCTGCAGGCTCATCTCGAAATCGGCGCCGGTCTTGTCCATCTTGTTGATGAAGCACAGGCAGGACAGGTTGTACTTTCGCCCCTGCCGCCATACCGTTTCACTCTGGGCCTGCACCCCTTCACTGCCGTCGAACACGGCGACGGCGCCGTCGAGCACTCGCAACGACCGCTCCACCTCGGCCGTGAAGTCAATGTGTCCCGGTGTGTCGATCAGATTGATCTCGAAGTCCTTCCAGGGACACTTCGTCGCCGCCGAAGTGATTGTGATTCCCCTCTTTTGCTCCTCCTCCATGTAGTCCATAACGGCCGTACCGTCATGCACTTCTCCCATCTTGTACGTCTTGCCCGCATAGTAGAGAACGCGCTCGGTCACCGTGGTCTTGCCGGCGTCGATGTGAGCCATGATCCCAATATTACGCGTTTTCTCTAAACTTCCCATTTGTCTACACAGCCAATCTTGCTCGGTTACCGATGAGCCCTGTCTTGCTTCTGCCGCGCTTCCCGGCACGCATCCGGTCTACGCATAAAAAAACTGCCACGGGTTCTTGCGAACTCTCCGTGGCAGCAATGATCGCACGTCTTTACCAGGCGAAGTGGGCAAACGCCTTATTCGCCTCCGCCATACGATGCACGTTTTCGCGTGTTGTCATGGCGCCGCCTTGCTTGTTGTAGGCGTCGAGCAACTCGGATGCCAGCCGTTGCGACATCGGTTTGCCCTTCTTGCCCCGGGCCGACGCCAGAATCCACCGGAACGCCAGCGATTGCTGCCGCTTCGGATTGACCTGCATCGGGACCTGGTAGCTCGCACCGCCGACACGCTTGCTGCGAACCTCGAGCAGGGGCTTGACGTTGTTGATCGCCGTCTCGAAGACCTCCAGCGGGGACGCATCTTTGATCTTTCCCTCCACGATGTCCATGGCATCGTAGAAGACCCGCTGGGCGGTGCTCTTTTTGCCGCCCCACATCATGCAATTTACGAACTTGGCAACCAGCTTGCTGTTGTACTTCGGATCCGGCTGCAACTGCTCGGCGGAAGCTGTGAACCTCTTGGCCATAGTACTCTCAATCGTCTAAAAACGGTTTTCGAATCGTTGTCAATCCCGGCAGGGCTACTTGCCCTTCTTGGCGCCGTACTTGCTGCGGCCCTGCTGGCGACCGGAAACGCCGGCACAATCCAGCACGCCGCGGACAATATGGTACCGCACGCCCGGCAGGTCCCGGACACGGCCGCCGCGAATGATCACCGTGCTGTGTTCCTGCAAATTGTGGTCGATGCCGGGGATGTAGGCGGTTACTTCCTTGCCATTGGTCAGCCGCACACGCGCGACCTTCCGCAACGCCGAGTTCGGCTTCTTGGGCGTCTGCGTCCGCACGATCAGGCACACTCCCCGCTTCTGCGGCGAACCGCTGATGTCAGAAACTCGCTTACGTCCCTTGGACTTGGCCCTCGGTTTCCGGACTAACTGGTTGATTGTCGGCATAAGTCAAATCTCAAATCAGAACATTCATAAACTAATCGATGCCAAGCGCTTCCTTGACCTTCGACTCGGCCTTGGCCTCGGCCTCTTTTTCCTCCCTGACGCCCAGCAATTCCTTGGGCAGCGGCGCTTCGACCAGGTGCTTGACTTTCAATTCCAGATGCGGCTTGAACGCCGTCCCGGCCGGGATCAGGTGGCCTAAGATGACGTTCTCTTTCAAACCGTGCAATTCGTCTACTTTACCGGCCAGGGCGGCCTCCGTCAATACCTTTGTCGTCTCCTGGAAGCTCGCCGCCGCGATGAAGCTGTCCGACCACAGCGAAGCCTTGGTGATTCCCAGCAACAGGGTCTTGGCCGTGGCGGGGCGCGGCTTGCGGCCCTTGGCCGGCGTCCCGCCCAGCGCCTCGACCTTCTCGTTCATCCGGGCCAGCTCCTTCTTATCCACGACCAGCCCTTCCGACACATCGGAAAGATCCCCCGCGTCGGCAATCTTCAGGCTGTTGCTCAGGCGTTCGTTCTCTTTGCGAAAGACAAACTTGTCCACAACCTCGCCGGGCAGGAACGAGCTGTCACCCACGGAATCGATCTCCACCTTGCGCATCATCTGAGAAATGATGATCTCGATATGCTTGTCATTGATATTGACGTTCTGAGAGCGATACACGTTCTGGATTTCGCCGATGAGATATCTCTGCACCGCCTCTTCGCCCTTGATGCGCAGAATATCGTGCGGCACCAGCGGCCCATCGGTCAGGGCGTCTCCCGCCTCGACGTAGTCGCCCGTGTGGACGTTCAAATGGCGATCGCGTGGGACGTGGTGCTCCTTCTCCATCCCACTCTCACTGCGAATGGTGATGGTCATCTTGCCCTTGCGCTTATCACTTCTCAACTCGACGCGACCGCTGATTTCGGCCATGGCGGCCGGCCCCTTGGGCTTGCGTGCCTCGAAGACTTCGGTCACTCTGGGCAGGCCACCGGTAATGTCCTGCGTTCCGCCGGTCGCTCGGGGCTGGTGGGCAAGCAACTGCCCGGCCTGCACCTCCTGGCCTTCGACCACCTCGATGCGCGCCCCGGCGGGCAGGTAGTGCACATCCAGGATCTTGCCCTTGGCGTCCTCGATAATGATCTGCGGGTGCTTGTCGCCCTTGTGCTCGATGACCACTGGGCGCTCGAGAACCTTGACCTCGCTGTCCTTGGCCTTGAGCCCGGAGGTCCTGACCCGCAACTCTTCGGTCTGGACCGTCTCGCCCTCCACGATGTCCACGAACCGGATGATACCGGCAATCTCGGCCAGGATCGGCGTACGGTGCGGGTCCCACTGGAACAGGGTCGCCCCGGACTTGACCTTCTGGCCGTCCTTGACCGTGATGATCCCGCCGTAAGGAACCTTGAACTTGTCCAGTTCCCGCTCCTTTTGATCCAGGAGGGCAATTTCCCCGTTGCGCTTGAGAGCCACCACCACGCAGGTCCCATCATCGCGCTGGAACGAAACCGCGTTGATATCGCGATACTGCACGGTACCGGATTGCGTGGCCTTCTGCTCGCGCTCGAGAATCGCACGCGAAGCCACACCACCGGTGTGGAAGGTCCGCAGCGTCAACTGGGTGCCCGGCTCGCCGATCGACTGGGCGGCCACGATTCCCACCGCCGAGCCCTCCTCGACGAGTCGTCCGCTGCTCATGTCCCAGGCGTAACACTTGGCGCACACCCCGAACGGGCTGTCGCACGTCAGGGGGCTGCGCACCCGGATCGCATCGAGACCCAGCGCCTCGATCTTACCGGCGATCTCCGGCGTGATCACTTCATTCTCGTGCACGATCATCTCGTCGGTGATCGGATTGCGAATGTTATCTCGCGCCGTCCTGCCGATGATCAGTTGCGACAGCGGAATATCCACCTGATCGCCGTGGCTGACACTCGTCTTGGTAATACCCTGCAACGTCTGGCAGTCGCGCTCGATGATGATCACGTTCTGCGCCACGTCTATCAGTTTCCGGGTCAGATAGCCGGAGTTGGCCGTCTTCAGCGCCGTATCGGCCAGACCCTTGCGCGCCCCGTGAGTCGAGCTGAAATACTCCAGCACGGTCAGCCCCTCGCGGAAGTTCGCCTTGATCGGCGTCTCGATGATCTCGCCGCTGGGCTTGGCCATCAGCGCCCGCATACCCGCAAGCTGCTGGATCTGGTCGATGCTGCCGCGAGCCCCGGAATCACTCATAAGATAGATCGGATTCAGGTACGGGGTCCCGTCGTCTTTCGTATCTTCCCTCAGCCCCCGGATCATTTCATTCGTAACGGCCACACGCGCGTTGGTCCAGGCATCGATCACCTGATTGTACCGCTCGCGCTCGGTCAGAACGCCCTCGTTGTAGTTCTTGTAAATCTTGCTGACGCGCTTTTCCGTCTCCGAGATGATCTCGGCCTTCTTCGCCGGTATTTTCAGATCGGTCAATCCGAAACTCAGCCCGGCCAGCGTAGCATACCGAAATCCGATGTCCTTGATCCGGTCCAGCAGCCCCACCGTTTCGGCACTGCCGGAATACTCGAAGCAATCACTGATGACGCGACTGAGCTTCTTCTGCGACATCGTCTGGTTGTAAAACGGCATGCCCTCGGGCAGAATATCGTTGAACGTACATCGGCCTACCGTCGTTTCGATCACGTGCGATCTTTTCGCGCCCTTCTCATCGCCTTCCTCGTCCAAAACGATCGTCTTGCCCGAGTTGTCTTTGATCAGGCGGTGGGGGATGCGGACACGGATCTTCTCGTGAATACCGATCTTGCCCATGTCGTAGGCCATCATGGCCTCAAAGGGATCCCGGAAGACCGGCAGCTTCGGACCGTCTTCGCCCGCCGCTCCGCTCGCAGGCCTCAAATCCTCCAGCGTGACCGTCAGATAATAATTCCCCATCACCATATCCTGCGACGGTCCCACCATGGGCGCCCCGTTCGCCGGCGAAAAGATATTGTTCGTCGTCATCATCAGGATATGGGTCTCGGCCTGCGCCTCGACGCTCAACGGCAGATGCACCGCCATCTGGTCCCCGTCGAAGTCGGCGTTGAAGCCCTTGCAAGCCAGCGGGTGAAGCATGATCGCGTTGCCTTCCACCAGCACCGGCTCAAACGCCTGGATGCCCATGCGGTGGAGAGTCGGGGCCCGGTTCAGCAGGACCGGATGCTGGTGAATGACTTCCTCGAGAATATCCCAGACCTGCTCGTCCCGCCTCTCGATCATGCGCTTGGCGCTCTTGATCGTATCGGCGTACCCGTGCTGCTTGAGCTTGCGAATGATAAACGGCTGATACAGCTCCAGTGCGATTTTCTTGGGAAGCCCGCACTGGTACAGCTTCAGATCGGGGCCGACCACGATCACCGAGCGGGCCGAATAATCCACGCGTTTGCCCAGCAGATTCTCGCGGAACCGCCCCTGCTTGCCCTTGATCATGTCCGTGAGGGACTTCAAGGGTCGGTTGTTGCTGCCCAGGACCGGCCGGCGGCAGCGCCCGTTGTCCAGCAACGAATCCACCGCCTGCTGAAGCATGCGCTTCTCGTTGCGAATGATGACCTCCGGGGCGTTGAGGTCGATCAGCTTCTTCAAACGGTTGTTCCGGTTGATGATACGCCGGTAGAGATCGTTCAAATCGCTCGTGGCAAAATTGTCCCTCTCCAGCAACACCAGCGGCCTGAGATCCGGCGGAATCACCGGAATCGCATCCAGAACCATCCACTCCGGCTTGTTCTCGCTGTTCTTGATCTCGTTGATGATCTTGAGCCGCTTGGTCAGGTCCTTGATCTTCTGCTTGCTGTTGGTCTTGGTGATGGCCTGGCGCAGCTCGGCGCTCAGCGCCTCGAGGTCCAAGCCTTCCAGCAGCGTCTTGATCGCCTCGGCCCCCATGGCCGCCTTGAACGAGTTGCCGTACTTACTGCCCGCTTCCCGGTACTCTTCCTCACTGAGAAGCTTCCCTGCTTCCAGCGGTGTGGTCCCCGGATCGACAACGACGTAATCCTGAAAATAGACGACCTTCTCCAGATCGGAAGACTTCATCCCGA
This sequence comes from uncultured Pirellulales bacterium, assembly GCA_964415045.1. Taxonomy (GTDB): domain Bacteria; phylum Planctomycetota; class Phycisphaerae; order Sedimentisphaerales; family Anaerobacaceae; genus CAYPZL01. The sequence goes on from CAYPZL010000021.1 coordinate 24,794, forward strand.
GAACGGTCCCGAGGCGGTTGGGAATCGACTTGAAGAACCAGATGTGCACCACCGGCGCCGCCAGGTTGATATGCCCCATGCGTTTGCGCCGCACCCGGCTGTGGGTCACCTTCACCCCGCACCGATCGCAGATGATCCCCTTGAACTTCGTCCCTTTGTATTTGCCGCAGGCACATTCCCAGTCCCGCTCCGGCCCGAAGATCCGCTCGCAAAACAGCCCGTCCTTCTCGGGACGATAGGTCCGGTAGTTAATCGTCTCGGGCTTCCGCACTTCCCCAAAAGACCAGCTGCGAATATCGTTCGGACTGGCCAGTGAGATCTTGACCGAACCGTAATCATTAATTCGATCGTAGATGTTCCCTAACATTCAAAAGCCCCTTATAAACTCAGCATTCGACAATCAAATCTACAGAGCCGTCTGTCCCAGGCGCTTCTTTTCGAGCTGGATGTTCAAGCCCAGCCCGCGGATCTCGTTGCACAACACATCGAAGGACAGCGGCGTCCCTGCTTCCAGGCTGTTCTGCCCCTTGACCATCGACTCATAGATCTTCGTGCGTCCCTCCACGTCGTCGCTCTTGACGGTCAGCATTTCCTGGAGGGTGTAGGCCGCACCGTAGCCTTCCAGCGCCCACACTTCCATTTCACCGAAGCGCTGCCCGCCCGTGCGCGCCTTGCCGCCCAGAGGCTGCTGCGTGATCAGACTGTACGGCCCCGTGGCCCGGGCATGAATCTTGTCGTCCACCAGATGGTGCAGTTTCATCATGTAGATGTAGCCGATCGTTCCTTTCTGGTCGAACGGCTCGCCCGTTCTTCCATCGTACAATTGCGTTTTAAGAACCTTGGGCACATGGATGAACAACTCATCGTCCGGGGGGGCTTCACCGCGCTGGCGCAGCTCGGTGTGGCGCCGGGCCATGACCTCGTTGGCCTCTTCACTGAGCCGCCGGATATCCTCTTCGGTAGCGCCGTCAAACACCGGCGTGACCGCATCGAATCCCAGGACACGGGCCACCAGCCCCAGATGGGTCTCCAGGATCTGGCCGACGTTCATACGACTGGGCACCCCCAGCGGGTTCAGCAGGATATCGAGGGGCGTGCCGTCTTCGAGGAAGGGCATATCCTCTTCCGGCATGATCTTGGCGATCACTCCCTTGTTGCCGTGACGTCCGGCCATCTTGTCGCCGATCGACAGGGTCCGCTTGATTGCCACGTAGATTTTCGCCATTTGCAGCACGCCGCTGGGCAGCTCATCACCATGTTTCAGGCGCTCGATACGGCGGGCCCTTTCTTCCTCCAGATCCGCGATCTTGACCCAGAACTTGTCCACGATTTTCTTGACATCGCCACGCAGCGCCGCGGGACGGACCCACTTGATGTCGAAGTTCTCGATCTGCTCGTAGATCACCTCGTCGTCGTCGCTGGCGCCGACCTTCTGCCGCGTGGACGGATCGACAATGTTGACCTCCACCTGGGCATGGATGGCGTCAATCATCTGCCGGAAGATCGTACACGCTCTGACGCGAACCTCCGCCTCGTATTTCTTGATCTCTTCGGCCAACGCTTTCTTCTGATCGTCGCCGCCGGCCCCGCGCCGGGTAAAGACCTCGGTCTTTATCACGACCCCTTCGTAGCCGCTGGGCAGCTCCAGCGAATCATTCTTCACGTCCTCTCCGGCCCGCCCGAAGATGGCGTGCAGCAGCTTCTCTTCCGGCGTCAGCTCCACCTTGCTCTTGGGGACCACCTTGCCCACCAGAATGTCCCCGGGGCAAACGCGCGTGCCCTCGCGGACCACCCCGCGCTCGTCGAGATTACGCAGCGCTTTTTCGCTCACGTTCGGGATGTCGCGCGTGAACTCCTCTTTTCCCAGCCGGGTCTCGCGGACCTCGGCCGTAAACTCATCGATGTGGATGCTGGTGAAGGTGTCGTCCTTGCACAACCTCTCGCTGACGATGATGGCATCTTCAAAATTGAAGCCGTCAAAGGAAACGAAGCCAACCAGCACGTTCTTGCCCAGCGCCAGTACGCCCTGGGAGGTTCCGCCGCCATCGGCGATGATCTGCCCGGCCTTGACCTTCTCGCCCAGCTTGACAATCGGCGTCTGGTTCAGACACGTGCGTTCATTCAGACCGACGAACTTCTCCAGGTGGTACTCATCGGTATGGTTGATGACGATATGCGTGGCGTCCACCGCCGTGATCGTACCGCTGCTGCCGGCTCGCACCACCATGCTCGAGTTGGCCCCCACGACATCTTCCATGCCGGTGCCCACCAGCGGCGACTCCGTCTTGAGCAGAGGCACCGCCTGCCTCTGCATGTTCGAGCCCATCAGCGCCCGGTTGGCGTCGTCATGCTCCAGGAACGGGATCAGCGAGGCCGAGACGCCCACGATCTGTTTCGGCGAAACGTCCACGTAATCCACGTCGGTACGGGGCGTTTGCGCCAGCTCGCCGCCCTTGCGGGCCAGGACCATTTCTTCCCGAATTTTCTTCGTTTTCGGGTCGGCCGCACTGGGAGGCGCAAACACCGCACGCATCTCCTCGTCGGCCCGCAGATAAGCGATGTCTTCCGTGAGCTTCCCGCCCTTGACCTTGCGATACGGGGTCAGAAGGAATCCGTACTCGTCGACCGTGGTGAAAATCGCCAGCGAGGAAATCAGGCCGATGTTGGTCCCCTCCGGCGTCTCGATCGGGCAAATCCGCCCGTAGTGGCTGATGTGCACGTCGCGCACTTCAAAGCCGGCCCGCCTGCGGTTCAAACCGCCGGGCCCCAGCGCCGACAGACGCCGCTCGTGCGTGAGCTGACTCAGGGCGTTGGTCTGGTCGACCACCTGGCTCAGCTCGCCCCGCCCAAAGAAGTAGTTGATGCTGCTGGCCACGCTCTTGGAGTTGATCAGGTCCGCCACGCGCGGGGGCTCTTCGGCATCCCTCTTGATGCTCATACGCTCCTGCGCGGTGCGGCGCAGCTTCAGCAGGCCTTTGCGGATCTCATCGGCCGCCAGCTCATCGATCGTCCGCAGCCGGCGATTGCCCAGGTGATCGATGTCATCCACTTCGCCTTCGTTGTTCCGCAACGCGAGCAAGTATTTCATCGTGTTGAGGAAATCCTCGGGACGAAGCGTCATTTCCTCTTCGTCGACGTTCTGCCCGAACTTGCGATTCAAACGGAACCGGCCGACCTTGCCCAGCCGGTACCGGTTGGAATCAAAGAACTTCTCGGCGAAGAACGTCTGCGCCTTTTCCGGGTTTGGCGGATTGCCCGGCCGCAGCCGCATATAGAATTTCAGCAGCGCCTGCTCGTGGCTCGGGCAATCATCCTCGGCAAGCGTATTCAAGATGATGGCGTCGCGCACTTCCGTGATCACTTCCACCTTCTTGATCCCGCTCTGCTGGATCAGGGAGACCTTGTCGCTGATCTGGGCACCGGCCTCAACCAGAATCTCGCCGGTTTCCGTATCCACGATGGGGCCAACCGCATACATGTCCGCCGTCAGCTTGCTCACCGCCACATTCTTGGTGGGGTAGAAGTACCGCAGAATCTGCTCGGTCGTCCCGAAATCCGGACTGATCGCCCGCAGAAAGACGGTGGCCGGAATCTTGCTGGACTGGTCGATCTTGACAACCACGATGTCCTTCTGCGTGACGCTGATCTCAATCCAACTGCCGCGTTCCGGAATGACTCGCCCGCCGTGCAGGACCCGGTCGCCTTCCTTGCTCTCGATCAGGAAATCCACGCCCGGGCTTCGGTGAAGCTGGTTGACGATGACCCGGACAGCCCCGTTGACGATAAACTCGCCGCCGCCGATCATCACGGGAATCTCACCCAGATAGATGGCCTGCTCGGCCAGATCCGCGCCCGTCTCCGATCGCAGGCGGCAATGGACCTTGATGGGATACGCATACGTCAAACGCAACTGACGACATTCGAGCGGCGTGTAGTGGGGTTTCTCCAGCTCGTAACAGAGATACTCCAGGGTCATTTTCTTATCGTAGCTTTCGATAGGAAAAATCTCCCGAAACAGGGCCTCGAGCCCCACGTCGTCTCTCTTCAAAGGCGGCGTGTCCTTTTGCAGGAACTTATCGTAGCTGGTTTTTTGCACCGCTACGAGGTTCGGGATTTCCACGCCGTCCTGAATCTTGCCGAAATTGCGAACCGTTCGCCCAACCATCTGATGCTCCTCGGCCATTTCAATCAACTATCGCCACCGCTGCGTCTTCCTGCGTACCCCGGCGATTACCACGCCAAGCCACCGATCTACTTGATCTCGACCACGGCGCCGGCGTCCTCAAGCTGCTTCTTCGCGGCTTCGGCATCTTCCTTGCTCACGCCTTCCTTTACCGGCTTGGGACAGCCGTCCACGAGTTCCTTGGCCTCTTTGAGGCCGAGCCCCGTCATTGCCCGGACTTCCTTGATGACCTGAATCTTCTTGTCCCCGAACGAGGTCAGGATCACGTCGAAGTTGGTCTTCTCTTCGGCCTCTTCACCGCCGCCTGCGGCCGGTCCGGGCCCTGCCATCATCACCGCGCCGCCCGCTGCCGGCTCGATCCCGTACTCGTCCTTGAGGTAATCCGCCAGTTCCTTCGCCTGCATCAAAGTCAGGGCCACGATCTTGTCGCCCAGATCCTTCACGTCGCTGCTCCACGCCTTGGCTTCCTTCGGCTGCTCGGCCTGGGTGGTTTCGGTCGCTTGTTCTTCTGCCATTTGGACAAACTCCTATCACGTTCAACGCCTGATGGTAGCCGAGACTCCACCGTCTCGTTTCACCCTTTCGGGACAGCCATCCAGGCCGTTCATAATCGTTGGCTACAAATCTGAGGGGTACATCCCGTACCGTTTCAGGCCGCCTGTTTCTCGGCCTTCTCAATGAGGCTTTTCACACAACCGGCGATCACCCCGGCCGGTCCCATCAGCGCTCCGCCGATCCGGCTGCCCGGCGAGCGGACGCAACCGACGATGCGGCCCTGCAGTTCCACGCGCGTCGGCATCTTGGAAAGCACCTCGACGCCGCTGTGGTCGTAGACCGTCCCTTCCACGAAGGCCCCCTTCACCTCCACGGCCGAGAGCTTCTTGGCCCAGTCGATGACCTCTTTGGCCACATCCACGATGCTGTCCCCGCCGTAGGCAATGGCGCACGGCCCCTCAAACAGGCTCGTCGCCGCCTCCATGCCCTTCTCGCGCAGCGCCTTCTTGAACAGCGAGTTTCTCACCACAAGAAGGTGCACGCCTTTCTCTTTCAGCGCCCCGCGCATCAGGTTGTTGTCTATCCCCCCGATGCCCTTGGTATCCAAAACCAGGAATTCCTGGATGTGCTCATCCGCGATTCTCTTTTCCAGTTGTGCTCGCAGCACTTCTTTTACATACTTGCTCATATTCACTCTCGCCGAATAGGATCACGAGTCATTTTGGCCTTTTCCGGCACCCCGGAACAGGTCTCTCTCGTCCACCACAGCCGCAAAAAAACACTCCACGGTCAGACGCTGACCTCGACACACGGACTCATGGTCGCCGACAAACATGCCTTCTTGATGTACGTTCCCTTGGCGGCCAGTGGTTTGACCTTCTTGATATGCGAAACGAACGCCTCAATGTTCTCGACCAGTTTCTCCTTATCGAAGCTCTGCTTGCCGACCACCGCATGCACGTTTCCACCGGCGTCGTTGCGGTACTCGATCTTGCCGGCGGTAAACTCAGCGACCGCGGTGGCCACATCGTCGGTCACGGTCCCGTTCTTGGGTGAAGGCATCTTGCCCTGCGGGCCCAGAATGCGCCCCAGCCTGCCCACCTTGCCCATGACCTTGGGCGAGGCAATGGCCACGTCGAAATCGGCCCAGCCGTCGGTGATCTTCTTCACCAGCTCGTCGGACCCGGCCTCAATGGCGCCGGCCTGCCGGGCCGCTTCAACTTCACTGTCGTCGCAGAAGGCGATGACCTTTTTCTGCTTGCCAACGCCGTGGGGCAACGACAACGAGCCGCGCACGAGCTGGTCGGCCTGTTTCGGATCGATGCCAAGCAGCAGGACGCATTCGACCGTCTGGTCGAACTTCGCCGAAGTGAACGACTTGACCTTCTCCACGGCCGCTTCCAGGCTCAGCGCCTCTTTGCCCACGCGCTCGGCCTCTTTCTGGTATCTCTTGCTCCTGGTTCTCATGTTTGATGTCTCGTTTTACCCTTAGAATCACTGACAGCGACCGGGCCTTACCCTTCCACGTCAATCCCCATGCTGCGGGCGGTCCCCCGGATGATCTTCTCGGCCTGATCCAGATCGTAGGCGTTGAGATCCTTGAACTTGGTTTCGGCAATCTGGCGGACCTGTTGGACCGTCACCGACCCGACCTTCTCCCGATTAGGCACGCCGCTGCCCTTGGCGACCTGCGCGGCCTGCTTGAGCAGCACCGCCGCCGGCGGACTCTTGACCTCGAACGTAAAGCTCTTGTCGCCGTATACGTTGATCACCACCGGGACGATCGTCCCGTTCAGGTCCCTTGTCCGCTCGTTGAACTGAGAGACAAACTGCCCGATATTGACCCCATGCTGACCGAGAGCCGGACCGATAGGCGGCGCCGGAGTGGCCTGCCCGCCCGGAGCCTGCAATTTGATTTGAACTGCTACTTCCTTCGCCATCTCAAACCCTTGTTCTGCTACACTTCGTCCACAACATCCGGCCCGATGCCTTCGGCCGAACTCAGACCTTCTCGATTTGCCAGTACTCGATGTCCAGAGGCGTGCTCCGGCCGAAGATCGTCACAATCACTTTCACAATGCCGCGCTCGGCGTCGATCGAGTCTACAAACCCCTCGAAATTCTCAAACGCGCCTTCGCGAATCTTTATATGGTCGCCCTTCTTGAACTCGACCTTGATGCTCGGCGCCTCTTCGGGCTTTTCCGCCTCCCGGAGCATCTTGGCCACGTCCGTATCGCGCATCGGCGTCGGCACGCCTTCGGTTCCGATAAAATCGCCGACACCGCCGGTGCCTTTGATCATGAACCAGGCCTTTTCAGGAACGCGCCCATCCTCGGTGGCTTCCATTTCCATGAAAACATACCCGGGGTAGAGCTTGCGCCGGTGCACGGTCTGTTTGCCGCCCCGAATGCGCTTGATCTGCTCCGTGGGCACCTCGATCCGCCCGATCACGTCGGTTAGACCTTCCTGTTGCGTCTTGCGCTCCAGGGCCTCTTTGACCTGCGCTTCTTTATTTGCCGCGACTCTCAACACGTACCAATGCATTTCAATGCCCTTGGTTTCCACTCTGCGACCCTGCCCGAAACACCGGGCTTACACCACTACCACGACGCTCCTCGTCAAATAAAGGATCTATGGACAGAATCTCCTACGGTTCGTTCTTCCTGCAGTAGCGGCTCTCCACAGGAGCCGCTCCCACATGCGAGGCCCGCCTGTGCTTTCCTCCTGAATGCACGTAGCGGCGAGCGTCCAAACGCTATCCGAGCAACTGCTTGAAAACGAGCTGGAAAACCAGATCCGTGGTTCCCAGCAGCACCGCCATCCCGATCACGACGACGATCACGATCACCGTCGAAACGGCGATTTCCTTCCGGCTCGACCAGTTGACCTTCTTCAATTCGCCCTCCGCCGCGATCAGAAAGTTCGCCAGCGACGCCTTGTTCAGCAGCCAGAAAATCACTACCGCGAACGCCACAAACACCCCAACCGGGACCATGGTCACGATCCACAGGTTCAGATCGCTGGCTCCCAGCTTCTCATACAGACGCCAACACCCCAGGGCCACGATAATGGCCACGGAAAAACCACTACACAGCCGCGTGTATTTTCCCTGTCCGGGTTTGTATATGTGCATTCGCATAGCCTGTGGTCCCGTCCAAATCACTACCCTGACGCGGCAGCACCTGTCCGCCCCGTCACCATCAGGCCAGGAGGGAATCGAACCCCCAACCTTCGGTTTTGGAGACCGACGCTCTGCCAAATTGAGCTACTGGCCTATCTGCCTTCATACTTCCGACGTACCCGCACGGATCACTTGCGTCTGATCTTGTGATCCGTGTGCTTTCGTTCACTTCTACAGAATTTCTTGAGCGACAGCTTTGGCGTGCCTTCGGCCACACTCACGTTGGTCCGATAGTTCCTTTGCCCGCACTCTTTGCACTCAAGCCAGACATACTCTCGTTTACTTTTCTTCTTTTTGGCCATGAAAATATATCCCTGCGCACCCGGGGGACGTTGGAGGCCCTGACGGCTTCCCAACGCCCCGGCACGTCCCGACAACGGGATCACTCAATGATCTTCGTCACCACGCCGGCACCGACGGTCCGACCGCCCTCACGGATGGCGAAGCGAAGTCCGTCTTCCATGGCAATCGGCGCGATGATCTCGACCTCCATGGTGATGTTGTCGCCGGGCATGCACATCTCCGCCGGCTTGCCGTCGGCACTCATCAATCCCAGCATCGACCCGGTAACGTCCGTTGTTCTGAAGTAGAACTGGGGTTTGTATCCGGGGAAGAACGGCGTATGGCGACCGCCTTCCTCTTTCGTCAGGACGTACACTTCCGCGTGAAACTTGGTGTGCGGCGTGATGCTGCCGGGAGCCGCGACGACCTGACCGCGCTCCAGGTCCTTCTTCTCCACGCCCCGCAGCAGAATCCCGATGTTGTCGCCGGCCTGACCTTCGTCCAGCGTCTTGTTGAACATTTCCACGCCCGTGACCACCGTCTTGCGGATTTCCTTGGACAGGCCGACGACTTCCACGTTGTCGCCGACGTGCACGCGCCCGCGATCCACACGACCCGTGCCCACCGTGCCACGGCCCTTGATGCTGAAAACGTCTTCCACCGGCATCAAAAACGGCTTGTCCACGTCACGCTCGGGCAGCGGGAAGTAGTCGTCCACCGCCGCCATCAACTCGTCGATACTCTTGCAGGCCTCATCGTCCTTGCCTTCGGACTCCATCGCTTGCAGAGCCGAGCCCTTGATGATCGGAATCTCATCGCCCGGAAACTCATACTTACTCAGCAGCTCGCGGACTTCAAGCTCCACGAGATCCAGCAGCTCCGGATCATCGACCTGGTCCACCTTGTTCAGGTACACCACGATGCTCGGAACGTTCACCTGGCGGGCCAGAAGGATGTGCTCGCGCGTCTGAGGCATCGGCCCGTCGCTGGCGGCCACCACCAGGATGGCGCCGTCCATCTGGGCCGCCCCGGTAATCATGTTCTTGATGTAGTCGGCGTGCCCCGGGCAATCGACGTGGGCGTAGTGACGATTCTCCGTCTCGTACTCCACGTGAGCAGTGTTGATGGTGATACCACGCTCCTTCTCTTCGGGAGCGTTGTCGATCTCCTCAAACTTCTTGACGTTGCCCGCCCCGGCCTTCTGTGCCAAACGCATGGTGATGGCCGCGGTCAGAGTCGTCTTGCCGTGGTCGATATGACCGATCGTCCCGATGTTAATATGTGGTTTGGTCCGCTCAAATACTGCCTTAGCCATCTTAACTTAAACCTCCAATACGCTTGGTTAGCAGTTATTTGCCTGAAAAATGCTCCAATTCTCTTGCCCAACGCTTTGCTGGTCTGCGACTCTCCTGCCGCCGCCTGAGTCCTTTCGTATTCACGCAAGCGTGCTTCGCTTGGCCTAATTACATTTAGCTGCTGATGGGACTTGAACCCATGACCTCGTCCTTACCAAGGACGCGCTCTACCGACTGAGCTACAGCAGCGACGCCATGTTGCGCCGCGCCCGGGGCCGCAACGACGACACCTGCCCGTGGACGCTGCACAATAGCACTTACAGATAGAGACAAACCCTGCCCTTCGCACTCTTGCCGTGCGCTGAAAACAAGGTTCACAATCTAACGGACGTATGTACTAATAGTAAACCAGTGACTATAAACCAGTAGCCCCCTTGCTGCAATGAGAAAAATGGAAAAAATGAAAAAAACTAAGTGCCGACACACCTTCCGGCCGGCCACCCCATCGTTGTGCCCGTCTGGCCCCGCCCCGGGCGGGTCCCCGACGACGACGCACCGTCGAGAATCAATTGTTCGTCTGTTTCACCTCGTCGGGCTTCCGGGCCTTCGCCACCGGCTTGCTCCAATCCTGGACCAGCTTTCGCCAAACGGGCCGCGACTCCGGCTGCGGCACCTTTATCTCCGTCAGCCGTTCGAGCAGTGCGTTCGGATCGGCCCCGGCCGGCGGCTCCTTCAGAAATCCATCGAGCGATTTTACCATGGGGCCGTCAGCGCGTAAATCCCTTTTCAGCAGGTAGTTCTGAATGATTTCGCCGACCAGCTCGAAATTTGGCCATTGCAGACAGACGGCCAGACGATCCAACATCAACCCGTCTTTCTCCGCCTGATCGGTGGTTTCCTTTTCCAGCATGTCCAGGTATTGGACGGCCTGCTTGTAGCTCCCGTTGGCCGCGTGCAACTCGGCCAGCGCCTTCCGTGCGTCTTTGAGCAGGGCCGCCTCGTTCTCGGCCTGGGCCTTCTGTTCCACCATCGCCAGGAAAGACAGCTTCTGTTCGGCGGGAAGCTTCTCGGGCGGCAAAGCCTTGACCGGGTCCATCCACTGCCGCATCACGTCCACCCCCGAGCGTCTGAATATCTTGAGCATAGCCTGCCAGGCGGGCTCGCTTTCCCCGGCCAGACCGATCTTCTTGGCCAGCCAGTCAAGATCCTCCGGCGTCCCCACCTCGCCGGCCAGATCGACCAGCTTGGCCCGGATCGACGCGCTGCGGTCGTTGGCCAGGTCCTTCTTGGCCCGTTTCAGGGCCGCGGCTTTGTCAATATTGATGAAACCCTCAACGGCGGCCTGGCGAACCGTGTCCGCCTCCTTCTTCAGCGCCTGCTCGAACAACGGGCTGTACATCGCGATCGCCTGGGAACGGCAAACGCTCCGCTGGGCACAGAGCCCCGCCATGGCGTTGAGCAGTTCGCCCTGGAGGCTCTGGTCGGCCCCGCCGCCGGCCTCGGCCTGACGATACCTCTCGGCCAGCGCCTTGAGGTACTTATCCACCTCGTCGGGCGTCAATCCATCCTGCTCGAGGAGCTTGCGAATCACATCGGCGCCGCTCCGCGCCCTGACGGCAACGGGCTCCTTCAGGAACCGCACGGCCCACTCCAGCGTCTGCTTTCGCACCTCATCAGGGACCTTCACGTCGGAGGTCGGCAGGGAGGCAAAGTAACAGGCCCCTCCCAGCGCCACGAACAGCTCCTGCTTGACCGCCGCATCCGTCTCGATTTCCAATTGTCCCAGCAGACGCTGGGCCGAGTTCAACTCCCACATCAGCGCCAGAAGCTGCGCCGTCTTGAGCCGCACCTGCCGGTTCTTGTTCGATACCAGATCCAGCAGCGTGGCTTTCAACGCATCGGAGAGCTTGGGTTTGCCTGTGCCCTTTTTCAATTCCTCCAGCCGGTCGAGGGCCCAGAGCTTGATCGCCGGCTCGCCGGCCTTGAGACGCTCGGCCAGAAAGTCGCTGCGGGCCGCCTCGTCGCCAAACGAGTCGTACCGGTCGCGAAGCGAGGCAAAATAATACTGCTGCCACGAGCCCAGCTCGGCGCGGAGTTCGCGAATGTCGGCCTCGCTGCGGACCAGCCGCTTGCGCAGGTACGCTTCGGGCCCCTGCTGCTGAAGCTCGCTGATGGCCTGGCGTCGTCCTTCCGCATCTTGCCCAACCGATATACCCAGCGAAGTCAGTGCGTTCTTCGCTGCCTGCCCCAGAGTGCCGTCGGGGCTGTCGAGCAAACTGATCAGCTTCAAGGCCGCTCTCTTGTCCGGATGCAACTGCAGGGCGTACACGGCGTTCGACCGGATCGTGGCGGGGAGCTGGCCGTCATCGACGATCTTCTCCAACTCGCTCTGCACCTGATCGTAGGAGAACATCAGCGTCGCTTCCGCCGCCAGCGTGGCGATGTTGCCGTCCTCGGATGTCCGAAGCACGCCGATCAGAGGCAGGAGAAAATCCTCGGCGTTCTTGAGCTGCCGGGGGTCGGTACGCGAGGCGTCCAGGGCCTTGCAGACCGCCGCCCGTGCGGTGGCGTTGTCCGATTGCGTCAGCGCCTCGATAACCAGCTCCCGGGCGGCCGGGGCCTCCTTGAACAGCAGGACCGTCGCGGCGCTGACCCGCGTGGCAAAATCCTTGTTATTGAGCAGGTGATCCCGAAACAGGGCCAGTTCCTGGTCGATCTCCGCGCTGCGGGTCTCCTCCTGGGCCGGCGGCGCCGCGTTCTCCATCGTCGGCGCCGCGCAGACCCATGCCCCAAGCAGAAAAACCGCAAGAAGGACATAACAGCGTGGAGTACTCATTCGGATAACCCTCAGCGGACCCCTACCGACTAATTCAACAGACATCCTAATGCAACGACAGCGGGAAAGTCAATCCTCTTACGGCGATTTTTGGCACTTCCGGCGGATTTTGCACGAGAAACTCGTATGCTTCTGCGGTCAACTCGTCCCATCCGTCTGTCTCCTGCCAGTTCAGCGCCCTTACGGTCTTGGATGATATTTCTTGTGGATCTTCCTGAGCCTCTCATGGTCAACGTGGGTATAGATTTGTGTTGTGCCTATATCGGCATGTCCGAGCATCTCCTGCACGCTCCTCAAATCGGCTCCTCCGCTGAGCAGGTGCGTCGCGAAACAGTGCCTCAACGTATGAACGGTGAGTCTGCGGTCCATCCCTGCACGGACGGCATATTTCTTGACCAGTCTCCATATTTCAATACGCGTCAGGGGCCGGCCGGTTCGTGACAGCAGCAGGGAGGCGTCGCTGGCGGGCCGGACCAGCCGGGGCCGAAGATCCTGCAGATAGGCCTGGCAAGCCGCGATCGCCGCCCGCCCGACGGGGATGACGCGCTCCTTGTTGCCCTTGCCCAGACACCGCAGGTAGCCGATGTCGAAATTCAGGTCCGTCGTCTTGAGCCCGGCCAGCTCGCTGGCCCGCAGCCCCGTGGCGTAGAGCAGCTCGAGCATCGCCTTGTCCCGCAGATAGTACGGCTCCTCCGCCGACGGCGCCTCCAGCAGCTTCATCACCTGCCGCTTGTTGCACACGATCGGCAGACGCTGCCAGGTCTTGGGCGTCTCCAGGATATTGGCGCCGTCGTCGGCGATCAGGCCGCGGAGCTTGGCGAATCGCAGGAACATCCGAATGGCCACGAGGGCCCGCCGGGCGGAATTCTCGCTCTTGGGCCCTTGCGCGACCTCGCAGAGATACTTCTGCACCCAACGCGGTGTGACTTCTTTGATCTCGTCGATCCGCTGGACTTCACAAAATTCAAGGAAATCCCTCAGGTCCCGCCCGTACGCCAGAACCGTATTCTCGGCCAGGCCCGCCTCCACCACGAGATAATCGAGGAATTCGACCGCGGGCCCGCCCAACGGCATGGAGCGAAGCTCCCAAATCACCGATTGTCTCTGCGCCAGCGACATTACGTACCACTCGCTCGAATCAAAAAAGCCGGTCCATACCCCAAACATCGGCTCAAAAACAGGGGCGTCTTTAAGAAATGGCCTCTCGCCGCGCAGCAAAGGCAAAGGCCGGCGGCTGAAGTGCCCCGCCGGCCCTTGTTCGCGTAGGGGCCCCGGCGTACCGGGGGGTGTGCCCGGTCATAGGGTAGCCACAGGGGGCTACCCCTACGGCCCAACCGCCCGGTCGTAGATACGGACGTCGTCGATCAGGCCGGTGAAGAAGGTGTTGGGGGCCATCAGCTTGCCGCAGCCGATGTTCAGGTCGCCGTAGCATTCGGCCAAACCAACATCTTCTCTTTCGGCGACAAGAACGTCGTCTACATAGAGCCTGCGATAGGCGCCATCCCAGGTGAAGGCGATGCGATGCCAGTCGCCGTCGGTGATGATCGTATCCGAAACGAGTGGCGGTAGGGGATTGCGAGCGGAAGGAGCTAAACCGGTCGCGAGAGTTCCCTCCAATGCATCAGCCGTCAGCCAGTCACTGCCGCCGGTCTGCGACACGACAACCTGCCCGGCAATACCGCCCCTAATCCAGGCCAGAACGCTGAAGGGGCCCTCCGACGGACTCAGGATTTGATCCGCAGCAATATACGTGCCCCCGTCAAACTCCAATGCGCCGTTCACCTGGCCGCCGGCAGGTTGCCATAAAGGCGTACCAATCACCGTACCGTCGTTGTCTCCTGCACTGTCAGAGGCGATTATGCCCTCCGTTTCGTCGAAGGCCCAGTGGGCAATAAGGGTCGGGTCGATGACCGTCGGACCTGTGAATCCAGCCAGGGCGATCACGTCCTGTAGGTCCACAATACCATCCCCCCAGGGCATCAGGCCAATATCACACAGGGAGTCATCCGTACCCCAGCGGTCCGCCAGTGTAAGGACCTCTTCGCCTTCGACCCTACCGTCGCCATTGAAGTCAACGACCGGCTGGATTGACACCTGCCAGAGGTCCGAGCCGCCGTTCCCGCCAGGGCGGGGATCGGTGTGATAGTCGGAGAAATAGAGCGTCCGGCCGTCGCCTGGAATACTCGGGCCATCCTCGTGGTAGGCAGTGTTGATGCTCGGACCCAGGTTGATCGGCTCGCCCCAGGCGGCGTCCTTCGTCGCGCGGCTTGTCAGCCAGAGATCTTCACCGCCGTACCCATCCGCCCGAGGGGAGCCGAAGAAGAGCAGCAAGCCGTCGGCCGAAATGCTTGGGCCGCGATCCCAAGCCGGGCCATTAACAGTCGAGCCGAGGTTCACGGGACTGCTCCAAGGCTCACCTTTCGTCGGACGCTGACTAACCCAGAGATCTTCACCGCCGTACCCACCCGGCCGAGTGGACTTGAAGTATAGCTCCAGTCCATCACTGGAAATGCTCGGGCCCCCATCGCGTGACGAACTGTTGACAAACGGCCTGAGATTCACCGGCTCGCCCCACGGTTCGTCTGTTGTTGCGCGAACCGTTACCAGTATGTCTGTGCCACCGTGGCCCCCGGGCCGATTGGCCTCGAAATACAGTTCCAATCCGTCGGCCGAGATGCAGGGAGCCCAATCCTCGCCACTGCTGTTGACGACCGGGCCGAGATTTGCCGGTTCTTCCCAAGGATCGTGGGTTGTTTCGCGTCTCGCAACCCAAATGTCCCAGTCACCTACGCCGCCGGGGCGCCTCGACATAAAGTAGAGTTCCAATCCGTCAGCTGAAATGCACGGGAGCTGGTCGTCGTACTCGCTGTTTGCTACAGGCCCCAAATTCACGGGGTCGCCAAACGTGAAATCTGCATTGGCAGTCCCTGCGCATGCCATGATGCTCACGATAACCTCCAACCACACCGTTGGCACTGCGTAATTGCTTTGTCGTTTCATTGTTCGATCCTTTCAAAGAGGTTTCCGTTGTCTCCGTAGGCTTCTTGGGAAGACCCGGCCGATCTTGCGCGAAATTCTGGATTTTCTTGCCATCTGTTGGTAAATTCTTGATAGGAAGATGCTTGCTGCAGCACCTTCTGGAGGTCATCAGTGGGCGGTCAGGCATGAGTGAAAGAGATTACACCGACATGGGCGGGACAGGCCAGGCATTCCTGACCACGCATTGGTCTCTGGTCGAAGGGGCGGGCTCCAATGACCAAGACAAGAACCAAGCCGTGATCAGCCTGCTGCTTCAACGGTACTGGAAACCTGTTTACTGTTACCTGCGGCGTAAAGGATGCCCCAACGAGGAAGCCAAGGACCTAACCCAAGGCTTCTTCCACGAGGCGGTGCTTGAACATCATCTCATTGAGAAGGCTGATGCAGCCAAAGGGCGCTTTCGCACGTTGCTCCTCGTGGCCCTGGACCGCTATCTCGGGGACGTGCGCGACCGTCAAAACGCCCAGAAGCGCAGGCCCAAAGGCCGGCTTGTTTCACTCGATGTAGCTGAACCCCCTGAAGTGCCCGCCAGCATCGCCGATTCCGACCCGCAGAACACGTTCCACTATGCCTGGGTCTCGGCCCTGCTGGAGCAGGTGTTTGAAGAGGTCGAGCGTTCCTGCCACCACGACGGCAAGACCGTTCACTGGTGCATCTTTCGCGATCGTGTCCTCAATCCGATTATGGACTGCGGCACACCTCCGGCTCTCAGCGAGATCGTGTCCCAATATGGTCTCCAGGACGAGAGCAAGGCCTCCAATATGATCGTCACGGTCAAGCGGCGCCTGCAGACCGCTCTGCGGCAGCGCCTGCGCGAATCTGTGACGTCGGACGACGAAGTGGCCAGCGAATGGGAGCAAATGAGACGATTCTTCCCGAAAATCGCGCAAGATTCCCAGTGATTTCCCAATCATTTGCTAGTGTGACTGCGACGAATGCCACCGTTGCCACGAAGGGGGCTTAACATGGGTAAGCGATCATTCTTTGGGCTGGAACCTGATCAACTGAACGAACTCATGTCTCTGGGAGCCGACGCGGAAGGCCTACCCGAAGACAATCGGCCAGATTCTGACGCTGATGAGAAGTCCCAGCGGGCCGCCGACGCAGAAGCGATAAGGAACCGACCCACGGCCTCCGTGGGCGGGGTCGAACGCCCCGGCGACCGGATCGGGCGCTACAAGCTCCTTCGCGTCCTAGGTGAAGGCGGCATGGGAATGGTCTACTTGGCCGAGCAGGAAGGCCAGATCCGACGCAAAGTTGCCCTGAAGGTGATCAAACCGGGCATGGACTCAAAGCGTGTGATCGCCCGCTTCGAGAATGAACGACAGGCCCTGGCCCTATTGGATCATCCCAACATCGCTCAGGTCTATGACGCCGGGATGACCAAGGGCGGCAGGCCTTACTTTGTCATGGAACACGTCAAAGGTTCGCCCATCACGGACTACTGTGACCGCCACAAGCTCAGTATCGAGGATCGGCTTGCCTTGTTCCAACAGATCTGCCATGCCGTGCACCATGCTCACCAGAAAGGCATCATTCATCGAGACATCAAGCCCTCGAACATCCTGATATCGACCGAAGGGGACAGCGCGGTCCCGAAGATCATCGACTTCGGCGTGGCCAAGGCGGTGGCAACACCCTTAACGGAACGGACTCTGTTCACCGAAGACACGCAACTGCTCGGCACGCCCGAGTACATGAGCCCCGAGCAGGCGGACCTGGGCGGTGAAGATATCGATGCCCGCTCGGACATCTACTCGCTGGGCGTGCTGCTGTACGTCCTGTTGGCCGGTATCCTGCCCTACGATTCCCAGACGTTTCGCCAAGGCGGCGTGGAGCACATCCGCAAGATCATCCGCGAGACGGACCCCAAAACGCCCAGTACGCGCCTGACCAAGCTGGGGGAACAAGCGAAGAAGCTTGCCGAGAGCCGTCGCACCGAACTGGCCGCGTTGGCCAGATGCCTGCACCGTGAGCTGGAGTGGATCCCCCTGAAGGCCATGCGTAAGGACCGGTCCGAACGGTACCGCTCGGCCGTCGAATTGGCAGATGACATCAGCAACTACCTGAACGGTGCTCCCCTGATCGCCGGTCCGCTGAGCCCCTGGTACCGGTTGAAGAAGGCCGTGCGGCGACACAAGGCGCTCATCGCTGGAATCGCGACGGTACTCGTCGTCTCTGCCATCGGGGCGTCGGTGTCAGTGGTCTACGCGATCAAAGCAGGCCGTGCCCGCAACGATGCGCAGATAATCGCTGACTTTCTCGAAACCGATGTCTTGGGCTCCGTCTCCCGGGCAAAGGTTGGTGAAGCAACCGTGAGTTTTGTCCTCGATGCGGCAGCCGAGCGTCTCGACAACAAATTTGCGGATCGTCCGCTCGTCGAGGCCTCGATCCGGTGGACGCTGGCCAGTACATACCGGGAACTCGGCGAATCGGCAAAAGCTATCGCTTCCGCGAGTCGGTCAAGAAAAGCAAACAGATACAGAAATGACCCCCTTGACGCCACGACACAAGGGGATATAGTACGCCTCAGGTGGGTCCAAATTCGCCGCCGAGGTGGGTCCCTTTTACATGCCGATTTCCAGCCCACGACGCCTTCCGACGGCGAAGGAAAACGCGCGTCCCTTCACGGCATGCAACCTTGCCCGCGCATATGCCGCTCTGGCACGCTACGAAGAGGCGGAACGGCTCTTTCTCGAAATGCTCGCCGGGAAGTGGCCGGAGGACGCCGGTAACTGGAAACGCGTGTACTCAAGTGCCCTGGCCGATATGTACAGAGAGCAGGGCCGGTACGTGGAGGCCGAGCAACTCTTCGACAAGACCCTGGAGACACAACGCCTGGATATCGGCGATGCGCACGTCCACACGCTGGGAACCATGTGCGGCCTTGTCCGACTCTACCTGGATCGGGACCGATATGAGGAGGCGGAGAAGCTACTTGGCGAAGCGCTGCCCATCGCCCGCCGACGTCTCCGCAAGAGACACCCTGTAACGCTGCAGTTGGTGAACGCTCTTGCCGTGCTGCGCACAAAGCAGAAACAGTACAATGAAGCTGAGGGACTGTTCAATGAGGCCTTGAAGGGCAGGCAAGACGAGTTAGGCCACGATCATCCTGAAACGCTCGAATCCATCCACGAACTCGGTGTGCTTTATCTGGTCCAATCCCGCTATGATGAGGCCGAGCCCCTGCTGCTGGACGCCTCCCACGGCCGCGAGGCCAGGCTCGGCCCTGAGCACGCCCACACCCTCGACTCGCTGAACGAGTTGGTGCGCCTCTACGAAGCGTGGGGCAAACCCGAGGAAGCCGCCCGGTGGCGGGCGAGGCGGGACGGCAACGCAAATGGGGGGATGTAGGGCCGACCCGACCGCTTCCTGCACGACGCCTGGCTGTCCTCGGGCTTTTTGCGACCGGCGCGAATCCGAACTTTTTTGCTTGACGCCGAAGGATGCCCCCTGTATGATACACAGTGAACGCACTTGGCGAGATCGCCATAGGAAGCAGGCCAAAGCAGATCATGATCGGCCCCGCAGACATCCCGGCTCACCCGTCGGAGATCCCCGCGCCGGCGCGGAGGCTCAGGAGCGGCCGCGCCAAAGAAACCCAATTTCTGCCCTTGTTGCCGGACGGGCGAGAGTCTATCATGCCAAACGAACCCAATTCGCCGGTTCCGTCGGCCGGGGAGATGGGAGGCACGATGCCAAACAAAGCCAATTGGCCGACTTTTTGGCCCGAAAATGGGGTCCGTTGTGCGAAACGAACCCAATTTTGCGTGGCCGGGCCTCGGGAGCCGTCGCGCCAAACAAAGCCAATTTGCGGCCTGCGGCTCTCGGGAGCAACCGTGCGAAACGAAGCCAATTTGGCGCCTCCGGCCCCCGGGAGCCATCGTGTCAAACAAAGCCAATTGGGCCGGGCAGCGGGGAGAAACAAGAGCTAAACATAAATCTGTAATCCACCGGCTATGCCGGTGAGAATTGAAAAGGCTC
>CAYPZL010000022.1:0-43941 GCA_964415045.1 uncultured Pirellulales bacterium
CATCACGACCCTGACCATCGGCATCGAAGGCGGCGGAACGGGCGTCGTGTATATTGATGACATCATTCTGACCCGACCTTGATCTGATGCGGCTGAATGATGCCTCCAGTGCCCGTCTGACGAAGAGAGCGGAAAAGGGCTGTAGGCATCGCTTACAGCCCTTTTCGGCGTTTCGCCGCGTATGTGGCCGGTTCGCGACCGGGCGGCGGGCGACCCCCGGACGGGCCTTGGAAACGACGACGAAAAGTGTGTAGTTCCAATAATTGCCGTGCGTTGGCGGCCACAACATGGTATACTAAAGGAAAGTGGTTGTTTGCTCCCGCGGTGGCCACGCAGTGGCATTTCGCTGTCATCGCGTAAGGAGGATTGGTTGCGGAACACAGGATGGGTATTTCCGATGGGGCGGTCCCGCGCGAGGTGTGCAGACGCCGGATGGCCCCGACGGGAGAATCATGTGTCGTAAGGGTTGGAGCTGGGTGCAGATCACCGCACGTATGAGCATCTCAAGAACGGTGTTGGGTAACCCACGAAAGATGTAGCGGGTCTGTCGGCTTGGCTGCCGCAGGGCGGGGCCGTGCCGCAGACGGGCACATCGGCGTGAGGTCGAAAGTGTGTGCGTGTGACGTTGCCGTGCGGCGTGTCGCAAGTCGCAACGGGAAAGGAGGAAGAACATGTGCAGGAAGTTTCTTTTGTGACATCTCCGCCACTCCGGGCGTGCCGCGGGCGGTTGTTGGGGCAGCCGTGTTTGTGGCATAGGGTGTAGCGGAGCGCGGCCCGTCTTTCGGTTTGCCAAGTGCGCTGGAAGCGGGGCGCACGTGCTGTGGCGTGAATCCACAAGAGGAGGACATTGTGGATCCGCGTGGCGGCGGTAGGACCGTATGTTCTGGGCATCCGATATTGACGTCGTTTCGCGAAGGAAGGAGGTGTAGGCTGATTCAAGCATGATTTGACCTGCGAGGAAATTCTGAAAGTAGTACTGAAGACAAGGCCGTGCCGGGGGACGGACCCGAGAAGGCACGGGTGGAGGAACCAGCGTTCTGGTGTGTAGCCAGAGCGGAATTTTCCTTCAGCTTTGAGTTAGAAGAAGGAGGCAAAAAGATGAAGAATTTAGTATTGGCATGTGTCGTCGCACTTGCATCTTGCCCGATGGCTATGGCCGGCGACATAGCGATTTCGACGCAAGCGGGCTGGTTTTCGCAAGGTGCGGCTGACCGTGAAGCACAGGAAATCGTGGACAACGTAACGGCAGTTGCTGTTGAGCTATTCGCAGCAGATCAGCAAGATGCCCTTGCGGACTGGGTGGTTGCCCACACGGGCGACGGTGTAGCGGACCTTTTGATTCTCTGCGGGCAATTCCCAAACTCGATCTATCCCGCTGGCAATGCACAGCCTGACGGCTCAATAGCCGAGCTGTTCCTCGATGATGGTAACATCATTGTCAACACCGGCGACTACATGTTCTACGTCTGCTCTGCCGGAAACAATGGTGACGCGGGATTGGGGAACATGATGGATATCGGCGGCATCGGCATGTGGGACAATGACGATCCTACTGTAGTCGTCACAGCCGATGGTCTTGCGCTCACCCCATCTTTAGCAGAGAGTTTTTACGCTAATCGGCCTTTCCATCTTGATGAACTCGAAGGCGGTTGGTATCCCGAGCTGATTCTTGCTCAAAACGCTGCTGGAACAAGAGCTGACCCGGTTATCGTTGCCGATACGACCACTGGCGGACGGTTAGGCATTTTCTACCAGACAGCCGGTAAGGACGATGAACCTCGGGGCGAAGTGATCAGTGAATGGATTAACAACTGGTATCTCACAGCCGGTCCGGTTCCCAACCTGGCTTCAAGTCCGACTCCAGCCGATGGTGAGGAGGACGTGACCATGCCGTTGTTCGAGTGGATCGCCGGACACAGCGCGGCGATGCACGAGGTGTATTTCGGCGACAGCCCGGATACCCTGACGCTCAGAACGACAACGCCTGCCTTGATGTACTTCCACGCCGAGCCCATGGAGCCGGGCGTGACCTATTACTGGCGTGTCGATGAGGTCGATGCGACCGGGGCCAAGACGACGGGTAACGTCTGGAGCTTCACAACATTCCCGGTCAAGGCCACCGAGCCGAGCCCGGCCGACGGGGCCACGAATCTCCTCACGGCCGTCGAGCTCAGTTGGAAGGCCGGACTGAGCGCTCAGACCCACGATGTCTACTTCGGCACCGATCCCGACGCCCTGACGTTGCTCGAGACGGTCGATGCCGCGTCGTATACCATCGAGGGTCTCGAAACCGACAGCACCTACTACTGGAAGGTGGACGAGCACGACGCGGCTGATGCGACACATGTCGGCGACACGTGGAGCTTCTCGACGGTGCCCGTGATCGAGCCCGTTGATGATCCGAATCTGGTAGGCTGGTGGACGTTCGACACCGAAGGCGCCACCACTGCCTCGGTCCTGGACATGTCGGGCAACGGCAACCACGGCGTGCTCGTCGGTGCCATCAGCGTTGTGGCTGATGCGGACATGGGTCAGGTTCTCGACCTGCCGGGCGGCACGGACCAGTTTGTGGACATCGGCTCCGTCGGTATCAGCGGCAACGATCCGACCACGATCGGCTGCTGGGCCAAGGCCGACCACACCAGCATTCCCGACTGGACGCTGATCTTCGGTTTCACCGGGACGGCGGAAGGTCAGGGCGGCTGTGGCAGCCACTTCAACATCGGCAGCCTGGGCGGACCCGGCGGTGTCGGCGCTCACGCCTGGTGCTGGGAAGAAACGATCTTCTCGGATCAGGAGGCTCTGGAATGGCACCATTATGCCATGACGTATGATGGGACGACCATCGCCTACTACGGCGACGCCACGCCGATGGATACCGATCCCGGCAAATCCAACGTGCGGGATCTGGCCATTCGCGGCGACCGCGTGCACATCGGCAGCCGCGTGACCCAAGGCAGCTCCTTCCCCGGCCTGGTGGACGATTGTCGTATCTACGACTACGCCATGACTGCCGAGGAAATCCGCCAGACCTTCGGCAACCCGTTGCAGGCCTACCTGGCTGATCCGAGCGTCGGTGCGAGCGGAGTGTCTGCCGGTGCGGTCCTGTCGTGGATGGCCGGTGACGGCGCGGTCGAGCACGATGTCTATCTTGGCACCGACGCGGCTGCGGTTGCCGATGCAAATGCAACCGATACCACGGGCGTCTATCGCGGCCGTCAGGCCGAGACTGCTTACGCCCCCGACGCCCTGGCCAGTGATACGACCTACTACTGGCGTGTGGACGAGGTTGATGCCGACGGAAATGTCGTAATCGGCAAAGTCTGGGACTTTAAGGTTGCGCTTGGGATCCCGGTTGAGGCGAACCTTGGCGCATGCCTGACCGGTGTCCCCGGATTCCTCATTCGTTCGCTCAAGACGCAGTCGCCCGATCGCATGGGTTATGCTGGGATGAACGAGATCTTCGACACAGGGTTGTGGAAGGGCCTTGGCCCTGACCCGAATAACGATGGGTCTCGAATCGACGAGTTCGTCAACCTGCGTGATACCGGTAACGGTGCCTTCAGCGAAGCCAATGGCTACCCCGACAAGTCGTTCCCGGGCATTGATCCGCTCGAAGTTCCGGCACAAGATCCGGCCGCCGGCGATGACGACGACGACTTCGCGACAGAGATTCGCGGCTGCATCCACCTGACCGCCGGCATGCACCAGATCGGCGCCAACAGCGATGACGGCACGATTGTCTGGATCGGCGGAGTCGAAATCGGCAGGACCGGTGAGTGGAAGGGAGCCTCCAACGTGGACCTGCCTCCCTTCGAGGTCCTGGAAGATGGCTATTACAGCCTGAAAGCGCGCACGATGGAAGGCGGCGGCGGAGCCTCGGTCGAGTTGCATGAGATTCTTGCCGACGGAACACGTCTTCTGTTGAACGACGTGGCCAACGGCGGTTCGGCCGTTTTTGCTCCTATGTTTGTCGAGGATTTCGAGGCCTACGAGGCAGGCAGTGGCCTGCACGGTCAGGGCGGCTGGAAGGGCTGGGACAACGATCCGGCCTGGGGCGCCCCCGCGTCCGATGCGGTTGCTGTCAGTGGAGCGATCTCGGCAGAGATCGGCGGCGACGCCGACCTGGTGCGTGAGTTCCAGGCCGCCGGCGGGGTCTGGGAGCTCTCCGTCATGCAGTACATCCCCTCCGGCACGACCGGTCAGAACTGGTTTATCGTGCTGAACACCTACAACGACGGTGGTGACAAGGACTGGTCCCTTCAGACGACGTTCGATCTGGCCGCCGGAACGATCGCTTACTGGCATGGTGGCGAGGCCGCCATCGTGTACGACCAGTGGGTCGAATTGAAGTACGTGATCGATCTGGACAACAACACCGTCGACAAGTACTACAACGGCGAGTTCATTGTCACCGACCAGTGGGATGACAATGACCACGGGACCATCGGCGCCATTGACCTCTACGGAGCCGGAGCCTCGTCGATCTACTACGACGATCTGGCCCTGGAGCCGGTGCCCGAAGCGGTTCCGCTCATCGCGTCCGTCGTCCGGTCGAATGGCGATGACGGGGATCGCGACCCGATCGGCGCGTACGATGGCAGCACGGCGCCGCTGCCCACCGAGGAAGGCGGCTTGATGGACGGGAACATGGTCTTCTCCGATCGGACCTACCCCTGGGCGGGTATCCCGGAAGAGTACGTCGGCAGCGAGTACATCCGCACGTTCAACAACGACAAGAACGGCGGGATCGATGTCGCGTACGAAGTGACCATTTCGGCCCCGGCGATCGTGTGGATCACCGTTGACGACCGCATCCCGGCCGAATGGGACGGGGACGGCACCATCCTGTCGCAGCAGGATGCCGCTGACGCGGTCACCGCGGCCTTCGCAGATCCCGGCACCTTCGTCGACACGGGCATTGACATCTTCGTCCGTGAGAAGAGCGACGGTACTCGGGACCGTGCGATGAGTGTGTTCGCGGCCGAGCTGCCCGCCGGGACGTATGTCTTCGGCGCGCAGCCTTCGGGCAAGAACTTCTACACTATCGGAGCCATCCCGGCCCAGTAGGCACTGGAAAACCCGATCAGGCTGAGCCGTTCAGCCTGGCAACGTTACGCAAAACAAGGCCCGGGAAACGCATGTGCGTTCCCGGGCCTTCTTCCATGTTTCGGCCGCTTGAGGGTGCAAGCGCCCCCCGGGTGGGCATCTCAAAGACCGGCAAAAACTGCGAAGTTCCAATAATTCACGTGCGATCCGGGCCACATCATGATATACTAAAAGCGTGGTCTGTCATTCCCACGATGGCCGCGCATTGGCATTTTTCGTCGTCGAAGGAGGATCGGTAGCGAAGCGCAGGACGGGTATTCCCGGCTGGGCGGTTCCACGCGATGTCTGCGCAGGCGTGGATGGCTCTGGCGGGAGAATATCATGTGAGGAGATCGGAGCCGGGTGCACATCAACACGCATGCCAGAATGGGTGAAACAGTCTCGGCAGTTCTTCCGGGATAAGGAAGCTCTGTTCCGGACCGCCGGGGCCTTCCCTACGAACGATTACACCGGTGAAGGAACGCCACATAAGATGTGATTGACTTGGCAGAGCCCAAAGGCGATGCGGGCACAACGTCCTTCCTCAGGAAGGGCACACTTCGGGCTTTGCAACAGAGATGGAGGAACGCCTATGACAGAGGATTGGTAAGGCAATTTGATTTCCGTCAATTTCGGTAACGTAGCGTTGCAGACAGTGTTTTTGTGAATGAGGAGAGTTAGCTTATGTTTAGAACAAGAGTGATTCTTGCGATTTTCTTAGCTGCATTCTGTGTGGGGCTGACCGCCCAGGCGGGCGACCCCCCGAACTATGCCCTGAACGGCACCGCCACGCAAAGCACCATGGGTTGGGGCGGCGTCGCCGAAAATGGCATCAACGGCGACCTGGGCGACTTCACGCACACGGCCGCCGACGATCCGGACAAGTGGTGGGAGCTGGACCTGGGTGACATCTACGAACTGAAGCAGATCGTCGTTTACAACCGGGCGAGCTGTTGCGGGGAGCGCCTGAACGGCGTGGTTGTCAAGGCGCTGGACGCTGATCGGAACGAGATTTATGCCAGCGCTCCGGTCGCCGACGCGGTCACGGCCGATGTCCACGTCTTCGACAACGACGGCGCGGGTTTTGCCGCGGTCCGTTACATCCGCCTGGAAGGCGGCACGGATTTCCTGTCCATTGGAGAGCTGCAGGCCTTTCCGTACTGGCCGTATGCCTACGGTCCGGACCCGGCCGACGGAGCCGTCGATGTGGACACGACGCTGCTGCAATGGATCCCGGCCGACGCCGCAGTTGCCCACAACGTGTATCTGGGCACCGATCCCGATGCGATGGATTTGCTTCTCGAGGGCGATGGAGCCGCGAGCCAGGCCACCGTGACGCTGGAACCGGGCGTGACGTACTTCTGGCGCGTCGATGCCGTCGATGCCGACGGCGTGGTCTCCGAGGGTGACCTCTGGAGCTTCGATACGCTGCCGCTGGAGGCGCACTTCCCGAGTCCGTATGAGGACCAGGGCAACGTGCTGAGCGGCGTGCAACTGAGCTGGACGGCCGGCAAGGGTGTCCTGCTGCACAACGTCTACTTCGGCACCGATCCGGACGCCCTCACGCCGACCATGTATCTCTCCGAAACGACATTCGATCCGGGCGCCCTGGAGATGGGTACGACGTACTACTGGCGGGTCGATGAGTTCACCGGCATAGCGACCAACGAAGGGCCGCTCTGGAGCTTCACCACGGCTCCGGTCCTGGATGAGGTAGCCGATCCGAACCTTCTGATCTACTACAACTTCGAAGCCGGCGAACACACCACCGTGCTCGATCGATCGGGACACGGCAATCACGCCACGTTCAGGCGAACTCCGGAATGGGCCACAGGCATTGCCGGCGGTTGCCTGGCCATTGAAAGAAGTGACGGCGACTACATCGGGACGGCTGTGCCTCTGGGCATCGTCAGCAACACCGTGACCGTTACCGGTTGGGTCAAACACGATGCATCGCCCCAGCCGTGGTCCGGCATTCTGACGCACAGGAGAAGCAATGGCAACCTGGGTCTGCAGCACGACGGCAACGAGCTCCGCTATATGTGGGGCGCCGATTCGTACTGGTGGGTCTCCTCCGGATTGCAGATCCCCAACGGCGAGTGGTACTTTGCCGCTCTGGCCGTCGCACCCGATCAGGCGAAGCTGTACCTGGACGGTGTCGGCGCGACGTACACGAATGTAGCCGAACACATTCCCGTGACATTTGACAGCGAGATTCGAGTCGCCAGAGACCATAATGACGACAGAATCATGACGTGTCTGATCGACGAAGTCAGATTCTATGACAGGACCCTGACCGACGAAGAGATTCTTGACGTTATGGTCCTGGATCCAGCGCAGGCGCAGGCTCCGTCTCCCGGCAACAGAACAACGGTCGCGCCGGAAGATGCGATGACCCTGAGCTGGGTTGCCGGCGAAGGGGCCATGATGCACTACGTCTATCTGGGAACGGATGCGGACCTTGTGGCAGCCAGCGACCCGAATGTGCAACTGGGCCTGTCGGCCGAGACCAGCATAGACCTGGCCGAACCCCTCGTCAGAGGCGCCACGTACTACTGGAAAGTCGATGAGATGGCGGCCGACGCTTCGGTCGTCGCTGGCCGTGTCTGGAGCTTCACGCTGACCGACGTCAATACGGAGAGTTGGGCCGCGGCCGTAGCCGCCGCCGAGCCGAACTTCGTCGCCACCCATGTGGAGGCCGGGGTCTACGATATCGGCGCGCTGGGCGGCGAGATCACCTACGAATTCGTTGTGCGTGCCAATCCTGACGAGCAGGAGGTCAGCATGGCCCTGATCGGCAGGATCGGCTTCGGCGATACGACGGCCGCCCTCAAGTACGAGCAGTGGAACAACACCGGTAACTACGGCGCGACCCACTTCGGTGTAATGGACTATGATTTCGGCGTGGCCAACGAACTGGGCGAGTACACCCATCTGGTCTTTGTGTCCAGCGAAGCTGCCGGCACGACCGCGCTGTACGTCAACGGCGTCTATCAAGCCAGTGTCGACGGCCCCATTACGTTGTCGGGCATTGTCGGTATCGGCTACGCCACCCGCGACGAAGAGGGCAGTGACTTCATCGATCCGTTCGATGGCACGATCTTCGGCGTGGCGATCTACAGCGGAGCCCTGTCCGATGAAGAGATCCAGGCACACTCGGACGCTTATTTCACGCCGGTGAAGGAGCCTGTGTTTGTCGAGGATTTCGAGGCCTACGCGGCCGGCAGTGATCTGCACGGCCAGGGTGGCTGGAAAGGCTGGGATAACACGCCCGGCGCCGGCGCCCCCGCGTCCGATCTGGTTGCCTTCAGCGGCGCCATCTCGGCCGAGATCGGCGGTGATGCCGACCTCGTGCACGAGTTCGATGTGACCGATGGGAAATGGGTGTTCTCTGTGATGCAGTACATCCCCTCCGGCACGACCGGGCAGAACTGGTTCATCCTGCTCAACCAGTACAGTGATGCCGGCAGCGGCGGTCCGGACAAGGACTGGTCACTCCAGTATGTGTTCGATTTGGCGGCCGGTACTGTCACCTCTCAGGAGAGTGGCGGGACCGCGAACATCGTGTACGACGAGTGGGTCGAGCTGATGTTCATCATCGATCTGGACAACAACAGCGCCGAGGGGTACTACAATGGCGCGCTGGTTGGCGACCAGGACTGGGATGATACCGCGCATCCGACCATCGGTGCCGTTGATCTGTACGGCGCCGGGGCCTCGTCGATCTACTACGACGATATCGTCATCGCGCCGTTTTAGATCGGGTAATGACGTCAGGTTCCCGTTGCGATGCCGCAACTGACCGGACCCGGGACAAGCCGGGCAAAGGTACGGCGCAGTGACGCAAGTCATGCAAACGGGAGCCGCCGCAAGAGGAAGGGCTGCGACCCGACGGTCGCAGCCCTCTTTTTGTCCTCGTCTTCGGGCCGAAAACGCCCGTTCCTCCCGGAAGAGAAATTCATCGTGGAACAAGTCGTGCGTGTCCGTTAGACTGCTCGTGATTCGTCTCGTCATGGTGGCAAGACGGGTCATTGTGGGGCCCGGTCGCCGGCAGGGCGGTGGGGCGCGTGGAGAAAGTGGTTGAAGGGCCGACGGGCAGGAAGAGAGACTTCGTATGGCTGTGATACAACGGTCTGCTGCGGCGCAAGCCAAGCTCGAACGGTTGCGCCAGACGTTGACGCACCAGGAGCCGGATCGCGTGCCGATCAGCGATTTCTTTTGGGGCGGCTTCCTGAATCGCTGGCGGCGGGAACTGGGGCTGCCGGACGATGCCGATCCCTACTACTACTATGACCTCGACTGGATCGTCACTATTCCCAACATGGACCCGCACATCAAACCCTTCGATACGATTCGCGAGAGCGAAAACGAGGTGTGGGTCAAGACGGGCTTCGAGACCGTCCTGCGCAAGCGTCTGGATCTGCCGATGCCGGAGCAGATGTCCTGGGACACCGACAGTATCGAGAAGCTCGAAGCCTTCGAGTTCGACGATCCCTGCGATCCGCGTCGCTTCTTCGAGGCCGGGGACAACCAGATCGCCGGCGTCGGGGACGGCTTTCAGCGCAACAGTCCCGCGTGGGTCGAGACGGTTAAGAAGCTGTGGGTCGATTTTCCCGTCTTCGGCAGCATGATCGAGGTGAACGAGTGCCTGACGCGGCTCGTGGGCCAGGCCAATACGCTGCTCTGGATGGGATTGTACCCCGAGCGACTGGGGGCCTGTATCAACCGCATCGGCGAGTTTTACCTCAACTGTTGCAAGGCGGCCATTGACGCGGCCGCCGGATACCTCGATGGTTTCGTCATCTGGGGCGATGTCGCGTATCGCAAGGCCATGTTCTACTCCCCGGACTACTGGCGGCAGTACTGCAAGCCCTGGGTCAAGGTTATGGTCGAGCACTGTCACGCCTGCGGTCTGCCCGTGATCTATCACGGCTGCGGCAATGTGAATGCGATTTTCGAGGACTACATCGAGATCGGCGTCGATGCGTACAATCCGTTGGAGGTGAAGGCCGGCATGGACGTGGTGGAGTTGCGCCGTCGATACGGGCACCGCATCGGTTTCTGTGGCAACCTCGACGTGCAGAAATGGGAGCGGGGCGACCGCGCCGAGATTCGCGCCGAGATCCTGCGCAAGCTCAGCGCGGCCCGGGGCGGCGGGCTGATTTTCCAGTCCGACCATTCCGTCACCAGCGGCGTCTCCGGCCCCACCTACGATTACGTCGTCAAGCTGATTCGCGAGCATGGGACCTACCCGCTCGATCTGGACGAATTCGAGGAACATGGTAGCGCAACTGTGTAATGGACCCGTCGTCGCGGGGCAGTCAAGGAGATCTCCATGGCCAACATTGTCGTCGATCCCATTCTTGGAACCGTGCTGCACGCGGTCGGAGCGAGTTTCGCGGCGCTGTGCTACACGCCGCAACAGAAGCTGCGCGGCTGGTCCTGGCAGACCTATTGGCTGGCTCAGGCGTCGATCTGCTGGCTCCTGGCGCCGATCGTGGGGGCTTGGTGGACCATTCCGGACCTGCCGGCGGTCCTGCGCGCGGCACCCCGCGGTGCCATGTTGGGAACGTTCGTTCTGGGCATGATCTACGGAATCGGCGGCACCGCGTTCGGCATGGCCATTCGCTACATCGGCTATTCGCTGACTTACGCCATTGCCATCGGCATCTCATGCGTGCTGGGGACGCTGACGGGGCCGATTCTGAAAGGGTCGCTCGCAGGCATCCTGGGTAAACCTGGCTCCGGCTGGGTTATGAGCGGTGTATTCATCGGCTTGCTCGGCACCTTGATATGCGGCCTGGCGGGGCGGCTCAAGGAGATCGAACTGCAACGGAATGAGGGTACCGGCGCCCAGCCGTTTGTCCTGGGCAAGGGCCTGTTCCTGTGCGGCATCGCCGGGATCTTCTCCGCCGTCTACGGGATCGCCGTCAATGACGCCGGGGCGCCGATTGCAGAGGTTGCCGCAGAGTTCGGGGCCGGCTACTGGCAGACCAACGTCGTCTACATCTTCGCCAATACCGGCGCGTTCGTCACGACGGCCCTTTATTGCGTGTACCTGGCCCGGGCCGAGAAGACGTTCGGTGAGTTCCGCCAGCCGAAAGATGCGGCCGGCAGCGCCTTGCCGGTCAATTACCTGCTGGCTCTGCTGACCGGCTGCATGTGGTACGGGCAGTTCCTCTTCTACGGCATCGCCCACGTTCGCATGGGTCAGTTCGAGTTCTCAAGCTGGGCGATTCACATGCTCATGCTGATTCTGTTCAGCTCTCTGGCGGGCGTCGTCCTGCGGGAATGGCACGGACGCAGCTCGCGCACCAAGGCGGTGATGGTCGTGGCGCTGCTGATCGTCGGTGCCGCGGTGCTGGCCCTGACCTATGGAAACTACCTGGGGCAGCAGACGAGCGTATAACACGAAGCTGAGCGGGCGTCCCGCTCGTCCCAAAACATCGTGCAACGACGCGTGATTTTCAGGTGGATGCTATGAACAGATATGGGATGGTCATCGGCCTCAAGCCGGAGAAAATCGAGGAGTATAAGAAGCTGCACGCGGCCGTCTGGCCCGACGTGCTGAAGATGATCGCGGAGTGCAACATCCGCAACTACTCGATCTATCTTCGCCGTCTGCCGGACGGCAAGCATTACCTTTTCAGCTATTTCGAGTATACGGGCGCGGATTTTGCCGCGGACATGGCCAAAATGGCGGCCGACCCGACGACGCAGAAGTGGTGGGAGGTCTGCATGCCCTGCCAGGAGCCGCTGCCCGATCGCGCCGAAGGCGAATGGTGGGCGGATATGGAAGAGGTCTTTCACTGCGACTGACCTTTGGTCGTCGCGACGATGATTCACAGTCGTACGGTGGGTTCTCAACCCACGCGGGAAAACGCCCCGGATGTAAACGCATGGGTCGAGGACCCACCCTGCCAATGCTGCTCTGTCAATGGAGAAAAGGTCATGAACGCGAGGATTCTGATATTCGCCGTCGTGCTGTTGTTTGCCGGTTCTGCCACTCGTGCGGATGCCCCCGCGCCGGCGGAGGTTTTCATCGTTCCGAACTTCCACCCGGCGAGTTGCGGCTGGCTCACCGACTTCTCCACCGAGCGAAACTACTGCGCCAACAGCTATTTCGATCACCTCGACCGCGTGCGCGACGACCCGAACTACGCCTTCGCGCTGTCGGAGTGCAACACGATGATCGCGATGCTGAAGTTTCATCCGGATCGCGTGGCGGAACTCAAGCAGCGGATTCGCGAGGGCCGCGTGGAGCTGGTCAACGCTTTCTTTCTCGAGCCGACGATCAACCTCTCCGGCGGCGAGGCCCTGGTGAAGATGGGCGTGGAGGGCCTGCGCTGGCAGGAGAAGGTCTTCGGCGTGCGTCCCCGTTTCGCCTGGACCATTGATGTCACCGGCGTGCACGAGCAGATGGCGCAGATCACCTCGGGCCTGGGGCTCGATGCCATGGTCTACACGCGCGACAACCCGACGGGCAAGACGATGCACTGGCTCGAAGGCCCGGACGGCTCGCGTTGCCTGGCGATCTCGCCCGGCCACTACTCCGACTGGGGACAGGTGTTCCGCACGCCGGTCCCGCTGGACAGGGCGGTACTGACGAAGCTGCTTGATGATGCAACGGCCCGGTTGGCTCGCACGCCCGCCGGGGCGCCGGTGCTCGTGCTCGGCGGCCACGGCGACTACTCCCTGGCTCCCGCCTGCCAGGATTATCCCTCGGCATTCCTTTCGCAAATGAAGAAGATTGCCCCACAGACCAAGATGCACTTCACCGGGCTGGGCGCCTATGTGGATGCGGTTCTTCCCGGCATTCGGTCCGGGGAAATCGAGCTGCCGGTCAACCGCAGCGGCGCCAGGCTGAGCTGGATGTCCTTCTGGATTGAGAATCCCCGGGTCAAGGCCTGGTATCGCCGCGCCGAGCACGGCCTGCAAGCGGCGGAGATGTTGGCCACGATAGCCAGTCACGACGGCGGGTTCGCCTATCCCGTCGAGCCGCTCTATCACGCATGGCTCCAGATGCTGCTGAACATGGATCGCAACACGCTCTGGGGCGCAGCCGGCGGCATGGTCTTCGAGCACGAGAAATCGTGGGACGTCCGCGACCGTTTTGAATCGGTGGAGACGATCTCCGCCGTCACGGCGGAGACTGCGCTTCGACATGTGGTGGGGCAAGGTCGATCCGTTGCTCTATTCAATCCTTTGAACTGGCCGCGCATGGATCCGTTGCGTCTGGATTTGCCGGCGGGCACGAAGTGCCAGGCCGAAGAGGATGGCAAGGTGCTGTGTTGTGCCACGCTGCCCTCGACCGGTATTCTCACCATGCAGACGTCGTCCGAAGCGGCATCGGCCCCGAAGGCAATTGAGCTGCCTGCGGTGATCGAGACGGCCCATTACCGCGTGCGAATCGATCCGAACACCGGCGCGTTGTGCAGTCTCAAGCTCAAGCCCTCCGGCCGCGAGATGCTGGCCGGGCCCGTGCTGCTCGTGGCCGAGCAGGCGGGCGATTTCCACCACACGCCGCGTCGGGAGCAGCGGAAACGCCTGGCCGACTCCCCCGAGTTCAAGCCTCGCATCCGCGTCAGCGACGGTCCGCTGGCGACCGTTGTGCAGACCGACTCGGTCTTCTTCGGCGGCGGGACCGCCCGGCAGACGCTGCATTTCCACAAGAGGTATCCGCGCATCGACTTCGATGTCGAGTTGAACGATGTCCCGGACAAAACCGTTGTCCTGGCCGAGTTTCCGCTGGCCCAGGCCATCCGGGAAACGCGGCGCGGCATTCCGTATGGCCTCTCGCATGGCACCTGGGAGGCGAAGGACCCGAACCTGGCCGGAT
Organism: uncultured Pirellulales bacterium; assembly: GCA_964415045.1. Classification (GTDB taxonomy): domain Bacteria; phylum Planctomycetota; class Phycisphaerae; order Sedimentisphaerales; family Anaerobacaceae; genus CAYPZL01. Next base: position 13,928 of record CAYPZL010000022.1, read on the forward strand.
ACGCCGACGGGATCGTGGCGGCGATTCGCTGGTCGCATTACCAGTGCGAGCGGGGCGGCGTGGCCATACTCGATCGCGGCCTGCCCGGACGGGAGCTTACCGGCCGAACGCCCGCGCTCTTTCTCCTCAACGCCCAGGACATCTACATGGGGTATCCGTGCGCCTGGCTGAGCGGAGACGGCCGGCACAATTTCTCCTTCGCCCTCGTAGCGCATGACGGCGACTGGCGAGACGCTCGCATCCCGCAGATGGCATGGGAGTTCAACTGCCCGCCGGTGGTGCTCGCAGACGCAGCCGGCGCTGCGCCGCAGTCTTTCGTGCAGACATCCGACAACGTAATCGTCCAGGCGATGCGGCGCGAGGGGGATGAGATCGAGCTGCGTCTGGCCGAATGCCTGGGTATAGCCGGGACCGCGGAGGTCGCGCTGAACCTGCCGCACCGCGAAGCGGCGCTGACCGACCTGGTCGGTGGCCGCCGCCGACCGCTGACCGGAGGACCGGGGTACCGCTTCCCCGTTCGGCCCCAGGAGATCGTCACGCTGCGTTGCCGCACGGACGCGGCCGTAGCGGATGTCGAGCCGCTGACGAGCTGGGAGCCGCTTGTGCCGCAGGCCAAGCGCGTCGCGCTCAACACGAAGCTCGACAAGAAGGGCCACCCGCCCGCCGGCGGCCAGGCCGGCGGAACTCCGCCGCAACTGCCGGCGGACGCGGCGAGGTCCGTAGCCAGAGGCAAGCCGGCGACCGCCTCGAACGTGTACCAGAATCGCGACGACTGTCGGCCGGAATTGGCGTTCGATGGCGATCCGCGAACTCGCTGGGCCTCGGATGCCGGGCTCAAGCAGGCCTGGCTGGTCGTGGACCTCGGCCGGAAATGCACCGTCGATCGGGCCTTTCTCTGCGAAGCGTATAATCGCATCAAGCAATTCGAGTTGCAGGCGGACCGCGATGGACGATGGGAAACGTTCGCCCGCGGCGGCAAAATTGGCACAGGTCTGGAGTTGAAGTTCGCACCGATTCAGGTGCAGAAGGTCCGTCTGAACGTCCTCAAAGCGACGGACGGTCCGACGGTCTGGGAATTCCTGCTCTTTGAACCGGACCAGTCGGCGACGGTGTCGCCGGCGTCCCGGCCGCGACTCGACGACTACAACGTGACCTGGGATTCGCCGAGCGCCGACCATCACGGCTCGATGCCCCTGGGCAACGGGGACATCGGCCTCAACGCCCGGGTCACGCCGGAGGGCGACGTGCAGTTTTTCATCAGCAAGACCGACGCCTGGGACGACTACGGGCGACTGGTCAAGGTCGGGGCCGTACGCGTTCATTTGGAGCCGAATCCGTTCGCGGAGAACCCGCCGTTTCGTCAGACGCTCAGCCTGCGCGACGCCACGTTGAAGGTCGAGGCCGGCGAGGGCCCCGGCCGGGTGAGCGTGCAGGTCTGGGTCGACGCCCATCATCCGGCCGTTCATGTGGCCGTCGAGAGTGTATCGCCTGTCGAAGCCACGGCCGCCGTCGAGTTGTGGCGCAAGAGCCGCTACGAAGAGACGCAATTGCAAACCAGCGATGTCCTTCTCAATCGCCGTCTTGCGGACCGGCGACAGGGCCCGATGATCCTCGAACCGGATACTGTTCTGACCGGTCAGCGAGACCGCGTCGGCTGGTATCACCACAACGCCAAATCCGTCGGCCCGCAACTGCTTGCCGAAATCCAGGGCCTGACCGGTTTCAACCAAGCCGATCCTTTGCTCGACCGTACGTTCGGAGCCTTCGTCACCGCCGTCAACGGGGAGCGGCTGGACGATCTGCGCCTTCGCTCGCCGCGCGGGACCTCGCACCGGTTCAACGTGTTCGTCCTCACGCGGCACCCCGCCAAACCGCAGCAGTGGCTGGCGGAGATGGACCGGACGATCCGTCGTGTCGAATCGCAGGACTTCGCCGCTCGCAGGCAGGAGCACGAGCGATGGTGGGCTCGCTTTTGGGACCGCAGTTGGATTCGCGCCGGCACGAATCCCAAGGCAGATGCGATACCGGCCGATTCCATCGTCCCGGCCAACCGCCATTCCGTGCGAATCGGTCTTGACCAGGGCGGTGGCAATCGGTATGCCGGCGAGGTGGCCCGCGTGAGCATCTTCAACAAGCCGCTGACCGATGCCGAGGTACGAAAGCTGGCGAAGCTCGATCGCGGCGCGGCGCCCGCGCGAGCGGCCGATCTGTTGTGGACCGGCGAGGCCACCGGGCCCATTGCGGATTCGGAATCGTGGGATTTCAGCGCCGGCTTTGCGATCGAGGCGTGGCTCAAGCCTCGGAAGCTGCCCGGCGGCGGGGCGCGGATCGTGGACAAGATTACGCCGGGCGGTAGCGACGGATTCCTGTTCGACACTTTCCCGGGCAATAGCCTGCGCCTGATCTGCGGGGAACTTCAGCTCAACGTCAAAGACGCCGTGCCCGCCGGGCGCTGGACCCACGTGGCGGCCGTAGCCGACCCAAACGCCGGTGGCTGCCGAATCTATGTCAACGGCAAGCTTGCCGCTACCGATTCCGGAGAGGCGCCTCGTGACAAGGCCGCCTACATCAGCCAGATGTATCATCTCCAGCGGTTCATCAGCGCCTGTGCCGGCCGGGGGGCGTATCCGATCAAGTTCAACGGCAGCATCTTCACCGCGCCCGCCGGTGACAGGGACGACCCGGACTACCGCCGCTGGGGCCCCGGGTACTGGTGGCAGAACACGCGTCTGCCGTATTTCAGCATGTGCACCTCGGGCGACTTCGACCTGATGGCGCCGCTGTGGCGGATGTATGCCGGCGACGTGCTGGAGCTGTCGAAGTACCGCACGAAGCTCTACTGTGGCCACGAGGGCGCGTTCCTGCCCGAGTGTATCTATTTCTGGGGCGCGATTTTCAGCGAGACCTACGGCTGGACGCCTTTCGAGCAGCGGACCGACAAGCTCCAGGAGAGCCGCTGGCACAAGTGGGAGTGGGTCGGCGGGCTCGAATTGTGCTGGCTGATGCTCGATTACTACGAGCACACGCTGGACGGCCAATTCCTGCGAAACACCGCCATTCCGTTCGCCCACGAGATCCTGACCTTCTTCGATCAGCACTACCCTACGAACGCCGAAGGCAAGCTGGTCATGCACCCGTCGCAGGCGGTGGAGACCTGGTGGGAGTGCACCAACCCGATGCCGGAGTTGGCCGGGTGCATGGCGGTCACGCAGCGCTTGCTCGCGCTGTCTCCGGACGCTACTCCCGCAGCCGAGCGCGCGCTCTGGCAACGGTTACGGGACAAGCTGCCGCCGCTGCCGCTGCGCGACGTCGAAGGCGGCAAGGCCCTCGCGCCGGCCGAGCGGTTCGACATGAAGCGAAACATCGAGAATCCGGAACTCTACGCCGTGTTTCCCTTCCGCCTGATCGCGGTGGGCCGGCCGAATCTGGAATGGGGCATCGCGGCCCTGACGCATCGCTGGGACAGGGGACATCGCGGCTGGCGGCAGGACGACATCTTCATGGCCTACCTGGGCCTGACGGACGATGCCCGCAAGGGCCTCGTCGAGCGCGCCCGCCATCACGACGCCCGCGAGCGATTCCCCGCCTTCTGGGGGCCGAACTACGACTGGACGCCCGATCAATGTCACGGCGGCGTATTGCTCAAGACGTTTCAGTCGATGCTGCTGCAAACCGAGGGCCGGCGGATCCTTCTCCTGCCTGCCTGGCCGAGGCCGTGGGATGTGGATTTCAAGCTCCATGCCCCTTTGCAAACTGTAATTGAAGGCGAGTATCGGGACGGGCGGCTCCGCCGGCTCAAGGTCACACCGGAGGCCCGCCGCGCCGACGTGGTGGATCTGAGCCGTGTGCGGCGTTAGGGGCCGAATCGGCGGGAAAATCGACCCTGGAAGGTTGACAAAAACCGGCCGGTATGGTCGGGTGCTGGGATGGTGTGTGATGTGGCAGGGTGGTGACAGGCGTACGCCACCCGGCCGACGTGATTCGAGGAGTTTCGCGCAGGTGGGATGGTGAATCCTGACGCAGGTTTCCAACTTCTGGCTTGCCGCTACATGCGGAAGCAGTTGACCAGGCTGTTCGGGCAGGTGGCGGGGATTCGGCGTAACGACGACGTCGAGTGCGTGCATCAGGCGCGGGTGGCGTCACGGCGGCTGCGGGCGGCGTTATGCGTGTTCGCGAGTTGTTTTCCCGCGAAGAAGGTTCGCACGTGGCGCAGAGACCTCCGCAAGCTGCAGCCGTGTCTGGACGATCCCGAGGCACAGGAGCAGCACCACCGGATGCGCATCGCCGCCAAGCGGCTACGCTACACCCTGGAGATCTGCAATCCCGCCTGCGGAAACCGGCTCGGTGACGCGATCGAGGGCGCCAAAGGGCTGCAAAGTCTGCTGGGTGACATTCGCGACTGCGACGTGTGGGCCGAGATGATTGAGGCTTTCATCGCAGACGAACGCCGGAGAACGGTGGAGTACTTCGGCCACGGCCGGAACTTCCACCGTCTGCGGCCGGGGCTGGAGTTTCTCCGCGATGAGCGGGTCGCACACCGCCAGGAGCTGTTCTGCGAGCTGGTGATAGTCTGGAGGGAACTGGAGGATCGCGGCGTGTGGCGGAACCTGACGGCCATCATCGAGGGCCGGGCGACGCCGCCATCGTTGGCGAAGCCCCATTTTGATGGTATAATGGGAGTGTCCGAGGGAGGGCCGGCCCGGAACCATGTAGGACGAAAACAAATGACAGACGAATCGCTGGAAACAACGTTGCCCGGAACCTTTTACCAACGAGGCCGTCGCTGGTGGTGGCGCGTGCAATTGCCGGGCGAAGACAAGCCGAAATCGCGACCTTTGCGCCGGGCGGGTTCTCGGGAAACGGCGACGGACAAGCAGGAGGCCGCCGAGATCGCCGCGGAACTGTGGCAGGCGGCCGTGCCAGCGAAGGCCGAGGCGCCCGGGGACGCGGGCGGGATGCCGGCGCCTGCTGTCGAGCCGGCGAAGGCCGAGCCGCCCGCCGAAGCGGCGCGGCAGGACGTTGCTCCGCTGGTGGAGGCGGTGGAAGAATCTCCGGCGGGGATGCCGGTCGAGCCGGATCATAGCGAGGCGCCCGCCCCGGTGGTGGCGAACGCCGTCTGCGAGTGCTGCAGTCGAAACCACCTTCTACCCAGCGAAGTGCACCGAATCGATTCGGGCCAGTGGCTCTGCCGCGATTGCCTGGCCGAATTGCGGCGGAAAGTGCAGGAGACGTAGTCGGAAGTCCCGGACCCGCGGCGAAGCTCAGCGGGCAGGGTTGTAGCCGCGACGCATGTATTCCAGGTCGTCCGTGCCGTCGGTGACCGGCCAGCGGATGCAGTCGGGATAGGGGACGTATGTCATTTCCAGCGTGCTCTTCTGTTTCCAGTTGTGCTTCTCGGAGTGGCCGTCGGCGAAGGCCAGCACGCTGAGCTGCCCGTGACGCACGACGATCGGGTCCCACCAGCGATCTCCCTGACGCTCCAGGTTCCAGGACCCCCAGTTCCAGCCGCCCACGTCGGTCTTTTCCTCGAGGAAGACGTACTTGATGCCGGGATTCTTGATGCCCGTGAGTTTCTTATAGGAAGGGCAGCCCCATTGCTGGGTGAGCCAACTGTCGGCGCCGGTGCCGACGTCTCCGTTCATGCTGCCGGGGATGCCGTAGCTGCGATGGGTCATCTCGGTCCGATGCCTTCGGTCGCCCGGGCAGTGGTAGAGATCGACGTCTCTGGCATAGGGGAACAAGGCCCCGCGCTCGCAGCCGCGTTTCTTGTCTTCCAGCGTGGCGCTTGCTCCGGAAACGACCGTGCCGTCTTCCGTTTGCGGGAGTTCGACCCAATCATAACCCTGGCTGGGCGAAGCGGCATGCCCGTCGTGGCCGCCGATGAGGTTGTCGTCGTTGTCCTGGGCATACATGATCCAGGCCAGCACAAGATGACGCTGGTTGGACAGGCACACGCCCGCGGCGGCCTGCTTCTTGACGCGGCTCAACGTCGGGATCAGAATCGCCATCAGCAACGCGATAATCGAGATCACAACCAGCAGCTCGATGAGCGTAAAGCCGTTACGCCGATCCCACTGAGGACATACAAGCCGGCGAAAAGTGCGTTCGTACGCCATAACCATCTCCCGAGAATCACACGGGCATTGTACAACAGAGTTGGCAGAAAAGTCAAGCCAGCGCGAGACGGGCGGGGCTATCGCGGGAACCAGAACGGCTCCCTGGCAGCGTCCGGGGCGGCTGCGGCCGGGTATCCTTCGGGGATGACGTAGAACTTGTAGCCGCCGAAGTCGCTGAAGAAGAGGCGGTCGCGATACTCGTCGAGCCACCGTCGCCACCGCTCCTGCGTCCTGAAGTCCAGGCCGGTGTAGCGCGTCAGCAGCCGCCGGGCGGTCTTGATTCGTTTCTGATTGGCGCGTTTGGCCTTGAGCCGGTCGAAGAATCCCGGCTTCGCCTGCGGAGATGCCTGACTCGAAGCGAGCAGGGCGATCAACTTCTCCAACGTCTCGATTCGACGGTTGGACTCGATTCCCAGGTCCTTGAGCTCGGAATCGATGGGGAACATGAACTCGAATGTGTTCGCGCTTATTTGCTTCTGCTCGTAGCGCAGCAGTTCGATATTGTCCTTGCAAAGCTGATACAGCTCGCCTTCGCGGCCCTCGTACTTCTTCACGAGGTCTGGCGCGAAAGCCTTGTAGTGGAACGCGCAGCGCCGGTTCATCGCGTGGTTTCGCACGAGGGGCGGCTGGCCCGCGAACCTTCTGATGTAGCAGATGCAGTTAAGAAAGAGGTTGCGGCCGTCTTCGGTCATCTTCGAAGGGGGCTCGCCGTAGCCCTGCGAAAACGCCGGTCGGGGGGGCCGGCGGGCATCATGATCCAGCACGACGACGTCAAAACGACGGGCCTGCTCTTCGGTCAGCGCCGCCAGGTTGGTCGTTTCCACGCCGGCAAAATGCCGGGTCAGGAACTCGGCAAAATCACCCGTTCGCTCGCTGGCGGGATTGCCCGCGTACAGGATGTCGAGATCGATCCTCTGCGCCGGCGTCCGGCCCGCACCGGCCGGCGCCAGCCAGAGGGCAGCGACAGTGACAAGGCACCACGCCTTTCTGTGCAGGATGCTCGTTGCTCGCATGCAATCACTCCGTTACCGCTGTTGGCTTGAATCGGCCACGTGATGCCGATAGGATACCGTCCATGCTGACGCTGATCAATACAAATCGGATGACGCCCGCCATCGGGCCGATCGGCCTGGAGTACGTGGCCGAAGCGGCGCAACGGCTGGGTATCGACGTGGACGTCCTGGATCTGGCGCTTAGCGACGAGCCCGAGACGTCACTGACCGACTATTTGTCCGAGCACGGTCCGACGCTGATCGGTCTGTCGTTTCGCAACGTGGACGATTGCTTCTGGCCCAGCGCGCAATGGTTCGTGCCGGACCTGGCCGAGCTGGTGCAGCGGATCCGGACGCTCAGCGACGCGCCGGTGGTCCTGGGCGGCGTGGGTTTCTCCATCTTCGCCGATCGCATCGTGGATCACACGGGCGCCGACTTCGGCATCCGGGGCGACGGGGAGCAGGCCATCGTCTCCCTGTATCGACAGTTGGAGAATGGGCGCGATTTCGAGGGCGTGGAAGGGCTGGTCTGGCGCCGTGACGGGGAGATCGTCAGCAATCGGCCGGCTTGGCCTGCCGAGCTTTCGCTGCCGTCGCGGCGGCGCGTTTTCGACAATGTCGCGTACTTCGAGCGGGGCGGGCAGTGCGGCTTCGAGACCAAACGCGGCTGCAACCGGCAGTGCCTGTACTGTGCCGATCCGCTGTCCAAGGGCCCCGCGCTGCGAACCCGCGCGCCGGCCGAGGTGGCCGACGAGATCGAGTCGCTGCTGGTCCAGGGGGTCGATGTGTTCCACACGTGCGACGCCGAGTTCAACATTCCGCGCAGTCACGCGCTGGCGGTCTGTGAGGAATTTGCGCGGCGCTCGGTCGGTGACCGAGCACGGTGGTACGCCTACCTGGCGGTGACGCCGTTCGATGCCGAGCTGGCGAGCGCGATGCGGAAGGCGGGCTGCGTGGGCATCAACTTCACGGGCGATTCGGCCAGCGATGCGATGCTCGGGACGTATCGCCAGCCGCACCGCCGCGCGGACTTAGCTGCGGCGGTCCGCATCTGTCGCGGCAACGGCATCCGGGTCATGATCGATCTGCTGCTCGGCGGGCCCGGCGAAACGCCCGAAACGGTCGCGGCCACGATTGAGTTTATGAAGAAGATCGATCCGAACTGCGTCGGCGCGTCGCTGGGGGTTCGCATCTATCCCGGTACCGGGATGGTCGAGGCCGTCAGGCGGGAGGGGCCGCTGGAGAGCAATCCCGCCCTGCGGCGCAAGTACATGGGGCAGTTCGATTTCTTTCGGCCGACGTTCTACATCTCCAGCGCGTTGGGGCCCAACCCGGCCGGCCTCGTCAAGGACCTGATCGCCGGCGACGAGCGCTTCTTCGAGCCCATGGAGGAGAAGGCCGGCGCCGACGCCACCGACCACAACTACAACGACAACACCGACCTGGTCGAGGCCATTCGCAACGGCGCCCGCGGCGCCTACTGGGACCTCCTCCACGATCTACGCGGCGGGTAGAGAGCAGTCCGGCCGTCCGTGCGACATTCCTGCGGGGACGCGCTTCAACGCGAGGGACGCGCAGTGCCTTCGTCATGAGTGCAGCCACGGGTCGTTGTTTTTGCGAAGCCAGCGATTCAGCTCTTCGGTGAGTTCGGCAACGACGTCCGGTCGCTCCGCCGCCACGTTCTTCAACTGGTACGGGTCTTCCCGGTTGTCGTGCAGCACGGATTACGCCGGTTTGTCGGGCGTTTTGCTGATCGTCAGGGTATAGCGATGCGTGCGGACGCCTCGACGTCCCCAGGCAGGCTGTCCGACCGGCACCCACATGTAGAGCTGCGATGCGGGACGGTTGCCTGTGCCTGTCAGAAACAGGGAAGCATGGCTGACTCCCTGTACCGACGCCGGGATGTCACGGCCATAGCCCATCAGGTCCAGCAGAGTCGGGCAGATATCCGGGGACGACAACAACAGATCATCGTGCCGCGGCGCGATCTTCCCGGGCCAGCGAATCAGGAAGGGGACGCGCATGGACTCTTCGTAGTGAACGTTTTTCGTCGGATGGTCGTGAGATCCAAGGCAGTTTCCGTGGTCGGAAGTGAATACGACGATCGTGTCCTCCTCCAACCCGGCTTCATTCAGTGCTCGGAGAATCCGGCCGAACTGATCGTCCACGCCGGTGACCATGGCAAAGTAGTTCTTGATGTGCCTCCGCGCCAGCCGGCCGCCGGCGGTGTTGCCCTCGAGATTGACGTTGGGTCGATTGATCAGGTCCTCCGGCGTCTTGCCCTCGTATCGATCCAGATATTTCTCTGGGACGAGATGGTACGGTGTGTGCGGCGGATTCATGGCGACGACCAGCGCGAACGGCCGCCGCGGATCGCGGTACTTGCCGTCCGTGTTGCGGATGTAGTCGATGGCAAGATCGGCTTCGTGTTCGGGCCCCCACTGCCTGACCCGGATCGGTGTCTCGCGCGTGGAGTCGGTGGCCCAGTACATGGGCGTGAGATGATAGTCGTACGTCCCGTAGGCATACCAGAAATCGAAGCCGTGTCGACGGTCCGGAGGGCACCATTCATTCCAGGCAAACTTCTCGCTGTTGTTCTCACATTTGACGTAGGGTTTGTGCGGCGCATCCAGGTGCCACTTGCCGATGTAGCCCAGACTGTAGCCGCGGCTCTTGAGGACATCCGACCAGCAGCGATCCGACCGTCGCAGCTCGCAGCCGTGCGGAGCACTGCGGCTGTTGCAGTTGCTCAGAACGCCGTTGGCGTGCGAGAATCGCCCGGTCATCAGCATGGCCCGGAACGGGCTGCAAACCGGGTAGTTGCTGACCGCCTGCGTCAATACCAGGCTCTCGCGCGCGAACGCGTCGAGGTTGGGAGTCAGAACCGGGTCCTCTTTCATGAACCCCAGTGCCTGCCCGCGCATCTGATCGGGAAAAACGAAGACCAGATTGGGCGGTTTTCGAGCGCCGCCGTAAGCCACGGTCCTGGCGGCGGTCACTCCGACAACTCCCCCCGCGATGGCCTTCATGAACTGGCGACGGCTCCAGCGTTGCTTCATGGCTTCGTTCTCCTGAAGGACGCGGCGCTGCAAGCGCCTGTAATTGCTTCGAACATCGGGTTTTTCGAGTGCTACCGGTTTTTCCGTTGCGGCGCCGAACCGCTGACAATGAAGCCTCTCGTTCTCCGAGTTGCTATATGGTCCATCCTTCGCGGTAGCCGGGCTTGAGGAATTCGTTGGCCTCGGGGGCGTTGGTTATCTTCATGTTCTTCCAGTCGAATTCGAGTCTTTTGCCGGTGCGGAGGGCCACGTTGCCCATGAGGGTGAATTCAGTGAGCGGACCGCCGTAGTCGAAGTGCGTGCTGGGCCGGCCCTGGCCTTTGCAGGCGTCGAGCCAGTTGCGGTGGTGGCCCTTGACGCGGGGCAGGGTCTTGGGCGGTCGCTTGTAGGCGCGCATCTTGCTCTCGGGGATGATGCGGGGCGACTTGGACCAGCCGCCGCCCAGGATGGCGCCCTTGGTGCCGAGGAAGAGGATGCCGTGTCCGCCCATGCTCCGACCCGGTTCCAGCTCCTGCGGTCGCGGCGGCATCAATCCGCCCTCGTACCAACTGATGCGGACCGGCTTCATGCCCGCGCGGGCGGGGAAATGGTAGTGGATCAGCGAGGCGGCTGGGCAGGTCTCCTTCGTGGTCCCGTAGGAGCTGGCCTCGACGGTGAAGCGGTCCGCTGCGTCCAGCTTGAGCGCCCAGAAGGCCGGGTCCAGGTGGTGACAGGCGAAGTCGCCGATCGTGCCTGAGCCGAACTGCCACCAGGCGCGCCAGCGCACCGGCGCGTAGTCCGGATGATAGGGACGATACGGCACGGGATCGCACCAGGTCCGCCAGTCGAAGCCTTCCGGGACGGGCGGTTTCTCTTTCGGCCGATCCGTCAGGGACGTCCAGCGCCGGGCGCCGGTATCCGTCCAGGAGTGGACCTCCTCGATCTCGCCGATGGCGCCGTCCCAGATCCACTCGCAGCAGAGCCGCAGGTCCTCGTTGGAGTGTCCGAAGTTGCCGAGCTGCGTGGCGACTCCGGCTTTGCGTGCGGCCTCGGTGACGACGCGCGTCTCGTGCACCGTGCGACACAGCGGCTTTTCGCAGTAAAGGTGCTTGCCCTTGGCGATAACCGCCAGCGAAATGACCGCGTGCGAATGGTCGGGCGTGGCCAGCAGGACCGCGTCGATATCCTCCTTTTCGAGCATTTCGTTGTAGTCGCGGTACGTGGGACAGGCTTGTCCGTAGCGCTGTTGCACCAGCGCGCGGGCGGGCTTGAGGCCGGCGGTGTTGCCGTAGTAGAACATGCTGTAGTCGCTCTCATCGTTGACGTCGCACAGGGCCGCGATCCGCACGTCGGGCTCTTGAAAGAGCTGCTTCATGTTGACGATGCCCTGGCCGCCCGTGCCGATGATGGCGACGTTGATTCTCTCGCTCGGCGCTGCGCCGCCGCGGCCGCCGAGGACGTGCCGGGGCACTATGCTGACGGCGCCGGCTGCCGCCACGGAGCCGAGGAAGTTCCTGCGCGTCATTGCTGTTCTCGTCCGCCTGGAATGGATGTTTCCACCGCTCATAAGCTCTCTCCTGACGTGTTCTGGTTGCCGTGACTTCTCGACGCGAGTCGCTGACTCCGGCCGGCGCCTCGGTCGCAATGTTCTGCCGCTATCTTACTCTGGGCCGGCGCCGCGTTCAAGCGACCGTCTGTTGCGCTGCGAGGAATTATGGGAAAACTCTAAAATTGAGGTGGGATCATCGACAAATTGTGAAGACGGAAGCTCTGGAAGGCCGATAATGGAATGTGTGTGGAAGACGTCCAAAATATCATTCTGCAAGGGAGGCTTGACATGAGTGGCCACGCTTTGTTGTACGTTCCCAAATCCATCGTGCACCGCTGGATCACCGTTCTGGTAACTTGTGTTCTCGTCGTCGGGGCGGGGCTGCCGGTGATCTGGCTTCTGGTCAAGCCGTATTGCGTGGTTGGGGGGGCGATTCACGTGGCTCCCTTCATTCCCAATATGCTGACCGGCGAGCCGTCCGGGCAAATAGCCGATTACGGCCAATATATGAACACGCAGGCGATAAGGATGACCAGTGGCCCGATTCTTCAGGACGTGGCTGATGATGTAGCCCGTCGCAGCCTCGCCTTTTTCACACCGGAAAGGCCAGTCGGCGTGATGACGCGCCTCAAACAGAAGCTGGGACTCCAACCGATCCCAGAAGGGCCGGTCGATACACTCAAAGCGGCTATCGTGGCGGGGACCATTTCCGCCGAGCCCATACCCCATAGCGAATACATCGGCGTTACCATGAAGTACCCGGACGAACGCGAGGCCGGGGTGGTCATCAATTCGTTCTTGCAGCAGTTCGAGAATAGCCACGGGGCGCAGGCTGCGAAGGATACAAGTACTGCCCTGGCACAACTCGCAGACCAGAAGCGGGAATTAGAGCACAAGATGCGGCGACAGCAGGACGCATTGCTCCAAATTGCGCGAGAGCATGGGACGACCGCCGCTGACAGCCGGCAGGAGATGGCGCAGCAGCGACAGAAGACCCTGACCGCCGAGCTGACCCGCCTGGAGATCGAGCGTCTCCACCTCGAAGCAAAGACGGCGGTCCTGGAACGAGGCGGCGATAGCAACATGACCGAGGACGTGTTGGCGGCGGCGAAAGCTGAGCTCGAACAGATCCAGGCCAATGAGGATCGGTTGCGAGAAGTCCTTAATGGAGAGGAGCTTGAACCCCGCCGGGTTGGCCTGGCCTCAGCGGATTTCCAGCGTCTGCAACTGGACTTGGATCTGGACCGGCAACTGTACGAGCAGGTCGCTCGTCGCAAGCGCGAAATGGAGATGCAGCCTGACAGGCGGGGCCGGGTTTCCATCGCCTATCCGGCGGAACTGGAATCGACGGTAGACAGCCGCGCGGAACTCAGCGGGATCGTGTGTCTCGCCGGCCTGCTTGCCGGCCTGGTGCTGGCGGTGGCGCGCGGTCCGCGAAAGGCCAGTCGCTGACCTCTCGGGCGGCCTTGACACGTTACGGAGGGCGTGGGATACTCATCGGCGGCGGCGCCCGCGCCGTGGCGCAGGCGTCACGAGGCAGCCGATCTGTGTTCCGGCTGCACCTCCAGGATCGCAATGACCGGATCAGGGAGAAATAGACCATGAGAAAAACGGTTCCTCTGACTCTCGTATTGTCTCTACCGGTCCTGATTGCGCCGGGCTTCTGTCAGTCGCTGGATGCCATCACTCGCCCGCAGGAGGGGCGGTCCATGAGGGCTTCCAGCGGCAATCCGGCCAACAACGCCGATTCGGCAAAGTTCGCCATCGGTGAGACCAGGACGCTGGCGCACCTGAAGGGGCCGGGACAGATCAGACACATCTGGCTGGTTCCCTACTCGATGGATATTCGCTACCCGCGGGCCCTGGTGCTGCGCATCTACTGGGACGGGGCAAGCGTTCCTTCCGTGGAGACACCGCTCGGTGACTTCTTCGCCGCCGGCAACGGCATGCGGGCCACGGTCAATTCCCTGCCCGTGAAGGTCAGCTCCTACGGCAGGGGGCTCAACTGTTACTGGCAGATGCCCTTCAAGAAGGAAGCCAGGGTGACACTTTCGAACGAATCGGACACCGAGCCTGCCTCCTGCTACTATCAGATTGACTGGACGAAGCTGGATCGCGAGCCCGAGACGACGATGTACTTCCACGCCCGCTACCATCAGGAGTACCCGCCGGAGGTGGGCAAGCCGTATACCGCGTTCGTCGGCAAAGGGCGGGGACACTACGTCGGCACCGTGCTTTCCTCCCAGAACGCTATCGGCCACTGGTTCGGAGAGGGCGACGATTTCTTTTACATCGACGGGGAAGCCAGGCCGTCGCTGTGCGGGACGGGAACGGAGGACTACTTCAGCGAGGCCTGGAACATGCGGGTCCATTCGAGCCTGTACACGGGCTGTACGATCTTCGAGCCCCGCGCCCCCGACGCCCGCGTCACCGCGTACCGCTGGCACATCGCCGATCCGATTCTGTTCAAGACATCGCTGAAGTTCGAGCTCGAACGCCGGGGCTACGTCGTCGATGCCAACGGCAACGTGATCGAGCCGTCCGGGCCCCGCCCCGACTTTTGGTCCTCGGTCTCGTTCTGGTACCAGGACTCCATCGCACAGCCCTGGTGCGAGTTCCCGCCCTACAAAGACCGCGTGAATCCGGAGATCGTGCTCCATCTGCCGCGAGTCGTCGATACGATCAGGCATTCGGAAGGCGTGAAGCTGGAGGTCAACGAATACAACCGCGCCACCTACACGAAGCCCTGGTTTCGGGTCGCCAACGACAGGGTCGGTGCCTGGATCGAGATTCCCTTCGAGGTCAAGGACGAGGGCCGCTACTCGATGTCGCTCTTTCAGCACCTGCGGGAAGACAACGGGATATGGAAGGTCTACATCGACGGCAAGGAAATTCACGAGGCGGGAGAGTCGCAGATTGCCGGCGGGTACCGGGTGAGCCTGGTGAATCAACTGCCTCCCGAGAAGATCAACAAGACGCTGGATTTCTTCAACGTCTATCGCAAGAACGAACACGAAGATTACATCTACGGCCAGCGCCGCGAGAGAAAGATCGGGCTGTTCCGTTTTGATCCGGGCACGCATACGCTACGTCTGGTCTGCGTGGGCTCCAACCCGCTGTCGGCGCATCCCGAGACGGGCAAGCTGCGGTACAATCTCTCGGCCGACGTGCTCTCGCTGCGTAAGCTTCCCTTCGGCCCCGCCCGCCGGCCCGGCGAAGGACACGGAGAAAGAAAATGAGTAGAACGCTTCGATGGTCTCTCTGCGTTGCGTTGCTGTCCTCGGTACGACTCGGTGCGGTGCTCGGGGGACAGACGGCCCCGCTCATCGGCGAGAGTGAGAAGGTATATACCCTGGCTGCCGGGAACGCGGACATTCGCGGGCTGGCCTTCGATGAAATCTCTCCCGAGGCGCCTCGTCTGTTCGTGCTGGACCGCGCGGGCAAGATCTTCGTCTACAAGCTTCACCGCAAGCCGGCCGAAGGAATCGACGAGCTGAAGCTGCTCGATACGTACGATTTGCCGACCGATGGAAGTGCAGCTCTTGCCGGTCCGCGCGGGTTGGCGTTTGCGCTGGATGACGACCGGAGCATCCTTTACTTTCTTAACTGGGACCGGTCCGCCGCGGAGGTCAAATCGCAGCTCTGGCGCTGCGATTTCGAGAGCAACGTTCACACGCAGACGAATTTGACCTGGTATCCGTTCCGGATCGGGCAAAGAGAGGTCCTCGATCTCGCGTACGACAAGGGCAATATCCTGATCTGCTTCGACGCTTCCGGGTACAGGGACAACGACTTGCGCGTCTCTCGCGGGATCATCCACCTGCGGTGGAACCAAGCCTGCGACGGGAAGCTCGAGTTCGTCAAGCACATGCCCGATTCGGGCGAGTTCACGTCGCGCGGTGTCTGCTGCATGGAGTTCGAGGGGGCCCGCTATCTCTGGGCCAGCGCCGGCAGCGACACTATCTACTCGGCCGACGCTGAGACCGGGCGCGGAATTTTCCACTTCGACCGGCCGCGCTCGACGGACGAGGCCGGGCCGCTCTGGGGGCTGGCGTTCGGTGACGGGTCGCTCTGGGTGCCCGAAAGCGCCCCCGGGCCCGACCGCGTACACCGGGTCAATGTCACCCGAAACCTGGATGCCTCCTGTGTAGGCCCGCGAAAGCTGCGCCACCTCACGATGACGATCGAGACGACGCCGGAGAAGGACCATCCGCATCCGGGGGCCGTGTATCACTATTTCTCCCGGCCGTATCCGCACGAGGTTATGCCCAATCAAGGCACGTGGCCGGAGACGGAGAAGGTCGTGGATGTCTCCGAGGTCCCCAACGGCAAGATCAAGTCTTTCACGTACGATCCCGCCAATGATTCGTCCAGCCGGCAGCACATGGCTCTCGTTGAATACGCCGATGCGCCGGCGCGGACGTATTCGTCCCGGTACGAGATCGATCTGTGGATGGGCTCGTATCGCAAGTACGTCTATCCGCACCGGGTCAACCGAAACACCGAGGCACTGGCGGGCACGGATTACTTAGCCGATGACCCCGATCTCTTCAACCTTACAGATGCCGAGGCCTACGGCGGTTTCTTCGAGAGGGTGAAAGCCCACATACAGAAGAAGTACGGCGTCCCGGCCGGCATGGAGAACCCCTACTGGGTCGCGCGCAACGCGCTGGAGTACATCCAGGACCATTACTACTACCCCGGCCGGGCGCAGCGCAAGCCCGCCACCGTCGATTACGACAACCACCATTACGACGCCAACCCCGGCAACCTCAAGATCAACCTTTCGCGCCGGCCCTACGACAAGACCCAGATCACGGCCTGCTCGGGCACCAGCGTCATGCTGGCCGGGGCGATGCGCTACCTGGGATTCGAAGCCCGGTGGCTGGGCACGGGCAACGAGAAGGACCACTCGCTCTGGGACAAGGACGACGACGGCCTCCTCGACGAGGGCGAATCGGCTCCCGTTTCCAGCGGTCATCGCTACACGCAAGTCTGGCTGGGCAGCCACTACGGCTGGATCTGCTTCGATGCCACGCCGACGCGGCCGGACTTCATGGACTATGATCCCGTTCCGCCCATCAAGTCCCAGTGGCGCTATATGAACCGCGCGGCCCGGGGACATCTGAAGGACAACCGGATCGTATTCAATGTGGGGGATCGGCTGTTCCGTCCGCTCTACCGGGATTTCGAGTACGACGAGAAGCTGGCCATCGACAACAACTGTGGTGGGGACCAGCGGTACAACCTGCAAGGCCGGTTTGACAAACCCGAATTATGGAAGCTGGCCCGGCACCGCATCTTCGTGACGAACGTGTGCTCTATCGAAGAGGTGGCGGTGTCCGGACCGAAGGACCGAACGATAGTGACCTGGAAACCCCAGGGCGCCTGGCACAGGGACCCGCAGGCTACCGTCTCGATCTACCTGCAGCGCGTCGCCGGCTCCACAAACAAAGCGGCGGATGTCGCACGCCTGGCCCGGGCGATCCCCTTCGATTCGCGGACCGCGACGGTCGATCTTTCCGCGTACACCGGCTCACGCTACCGCATCATGCTTCGCAAAGACGGCGACTCCGAAACCGGAGGCCACTGCGAGCCCTTCGATCTCTGAGTCCTCATCGGCGACGCGGAAACGCAAGCAGCGCCCGGGAGGGCCACCGGCATCAGGTCTTCGGCGTCGCTGCGCAGCTCTTGCCGAGGAGGAAAACCGAGCGCCGGGCCGGCAGTGTCAGTTTGATTCGGGTGACATCGTCGCCCGCTTCGACTTCGTGAGAGCAGGAGGCCGTCTCGATTCCACCGGTGTGTGGGTCCCATGCTTCTAACTGCATGCGTCCGCGCAGTCGCACCTGCGCATCTATTTGCGCCGCGCCGAGGTTGGCGAACAGGTAGATATGCACGTTATCCTTGATCCTGTGCATGTAGCGTAGCGGTGCGTTGCTCTCATACTCGACGTCGTAGACGGCAAGAGCTTCGTCGAGAGCGTTGCGCAGGGATCTGGCGTTGAGCGACTTGAGGCCGACGGCCATACCGCCTTTGTCGTTTCTCTTGATCCCGGCGTCCGCGGCGCCGGGACCGAATAATGCCTCGATGGTGCGAGCCACGTCCTCGTCGTGTCCGAATTCTGCAGATTTGGACGGCAGGCAGCCGGTGGCGACGATCTTGCCGCCCCGGTCGTAGAACTCCTTGATCTTGCGGAGATTGCTCCAGCAAATCGTCTTGTGTCCGGGCAGCACGAGAACCTTGAACCGTTCGGCGTGGATCCTGTTTGGCAGGACCAGCTCGTCGTTCTCCACGAAGCACTTTTCGTCGAGCACTTCCGGGTGGACGAAGGCATAATCGCGCCCTGCGCCGGCGATCAGTGTCTCGCCCACGTCGACGTAGTCGGCTTCCGGGACGGCGACGCCCCCTCTGTAGTGACCGAGCGGCCCGTCTAAGTGGTGACTGCCTTGAAGCGTCGCGATGGGATAGAGCACCGCAATGTCGCAGACGTGCCGGGCGTCGTTCTGGAGCAGAAGGTTGAGCCGGGCCAGGTACGTGTTGAACTCGGGCAACCGCTGTGCATAAATCGGGCTGCGGTAGGACAGCTCCGGCTTGAACGTCACGTGAGCGTCGTCATACCAGACGGCGTGCGGGATGAGCACATTGATGCCCTTGGTGTACTGCTCCATGGCCACCGCGTAGATGCTGTCCCAGCTCAGGTTGCCCATGGCGCCGTACGTCTCGGACATCACCAGCGTCTTGTCCCAGTTGTAGGCGGCGGAGCTGATGACCTTGTAGATTCTCTCGGCGGGACGGTTGCCCCCGATCTTGTCCACGCCGGGAATGGCCTGATGCTTGAAGCACTTCATGAGGTCGCCCGAGACGCTCACCGGGTTAATGACTTCTTCCTGGTCCTGGTGGCCCGTCGCGACAATCCCGTGCGCATCGCACCAATCCTGAATCCGCTTCGGAAAACCGAGGGCGTACAGCTCGGACCGAAAGCCGAACAGGTAGTTGCGGGCGGCTTCGGTCTCGGGGCCGATGTCATACCACAGGGCCGGATAGTAGGGCCGTGGGTCGAACCCGTACTTGCGCTCGAATTTCTCATTGAATTTGCCCGTCCAGGTCCGTCCGTTGCCGCGGTAGAGCGTCGGCTCATCGAAGAACGTTGAATCGATGGTCGTCCCGAAATGGTCGCCGAAACGCTCGTAGTAGGCCTGATGCGTCATCTCGATGAACTTGTCGACCGCGTCGGGGTCGAGGTAATCGCAGCAGGGATAGCCGTCAAGGACGCAGATGAAGATCATGATGCGCCACGTGCCTGAGGGGACGTTCCAGCGGAGCCGGCGATTATGCACTTCTCCGCTAAGGTCCACCCTCCGAAGGCTGGTCGTTTCCATCGCCACCGCGCTCATCAGGGTGCCCGGGGGGATGGCCGTCTCGTACGGCGCCGGCCCACTGACGATCTGCTCGTGTTTGTCGAGCCGCTTGAGCGTTGCCTCGGGGTGATTCTGCTGGAACAGGCTGACGTCGCGCGAGTTGGGTGCGCCGGCCGAGCCGCTGGGAAAGCCGTATTCATCGTACAGTGACATGGTCATCCCGAGTCGACGGGCCTGCTGCAAAGCGACGCCGTAGAGCAAAAGATATTCGTCCGTCAGATACCCCGGCCGGAACGCCTTGCCGAAAGGAAGAATCCCGAAGCCCCCGTACTTGCTGAGATGCTTCGATTTCTGCATCTGTTCGCGGACCGCTGCGGCGGTGACCTCCGTGTTGTTCCAGAACCACAGCGGGCGGGGCCAATACGGAATCGGCGGAGCGGCAAAATCAGCTTTGAGATCGCCCGGAAAGGAATTTCTCGGTATGTTGTTTCCAACGGCCGTTGCGCCGCAGCCCATGGCAAGCGCGATGACCGTCGCAATGATTTTCACGCTACGCTTCTTGTGCGGATGCGGTTTCACCTTAGCCTCCTTGCTGAAGTCAGGTTACTCCTTACAGTGCCCTGGCTCTACGCGAGCCACATCGTGTGTTCGCCGGCCGAGCTTGCGTCAGTCCAGGATGACCTCGTCGCGAAATTCGGGCACGACGACGTCCCAACCGGTCTTCTCGTGGACGAAGGCGCCGAAGTGCTTGGCGCTTTCGGCTTCGCCGTGCACGACGAAGAGCCGACGCGGCGGACGCTTGAGCGAGCTGAGCCATTCCAGCAGCTCTTCCTTGTCGGCGTGGGCCGAGAAACCGTGGATCTGAGCGATCCGCGCCTTGACGGGGTAATTCTGCCCGAGAATGCGCACTTCTTCTTCGCCCTCGATGATGCGCCGGCCCAGCGTGCCGATCGCCTGGTAACCCACGAACATGATGGTGCTCTCAGGGCGGGTGATGTTGTTGACGAGGTGGTGCTTGATGCGTCCGCCCGTGCACATCCCCGAGCCGGCGATGACCATCACCGTGCCTTTGATATGGTTGATCGCCTTGGATTCCTTCGAGTTCTCGGTGACCTTGAGCCCGGGAAACTCGAAGGGCGATTCCCCGTTCTGGACGAACTCGCGCATCTCGCTGTCGAACAGCTCGGAATGACGTCGGAACACTTTCGTGATCGAGCCGGCCATGGGGCTGTCCAGGAAGACCATCAGGTGTGGAATGACGTCGTCGACCAGCAGCTCGTTGATGTAATACAGCATCTCCTGAGAGCGCTCGAGCGCAAAGCTGGGGACGATGAGATTGCCGCCGGCGGCGTGCGTGGCGTTGATGATCTCTGCGATCTCACTCTTTATGTCTTCGCGGCCGCGATGTACGCGATCACCGTAGGTGGATTCCACGAGGATGTAATCCGCTTGCCTGACGTGGGCCGGGTCGCGAATGATAGGGCGGTGGGGCCGGCCCACGTCGCCGGAAAAGAGCACGCAGCGCCTTTCGCCGTCGACGCGGGCGCTGACACCGATGATCGACGAGCCCAGGACGTGGCCGGCCTCGCAGAACATGGCGTCGATGTCTTTGGCGATCTGCACGACCTGGCCGTACTCGACCGGCGTGAACAGAGGGAACGTCGCCTCCGCGTCTTCGGCCGTGTACAGCGGGACTTCCGGATACGGGCCTTTGCGCCCCTCGCGCTCGTGACGCTTGCGCTTGTACTCGGCGTCCTCTTCCTGGATCTTGGCCGAATCCAGCATGATGATTCGCGCGATCTCCGCCGTGGCGGCCGTGCAGTAGATCCGTCCCTTGAAACCGTCCTTCACCAGCTTCGGCAGCAGACCGCAATGATCCAGGTGCGCGTGGGTCAACAGCACCGCGTCGATGCTGGCCGCCGGGAAGTGAAACGGCTCCCAGTTCCGTGCCTTGAATTGACGTTCCTGATACAGACCGCAGTCCACGAGAAGGCGTGTGCCGTCGACCTCCAGAAGGTGACGCGACCCGGTGACGTTCTGCGCCGCGCCGAGGAAGCTGAGTTTCATTTGCATGTGTTGGTTCCTCTGGGAAAAATCAGTCAACCAAAAAACTTATTGTACCAGGAAACTCTGAATCTGTCAAGGCCGCCGCGCGCCAGGCGGGACTGCGTGACAACGAGCCCGATAATGGCTTGCTTATGCCCCCACAAAAATGGTATACTCATATCAGGACAAAGTATTTGTTGCTTCGTCACCGTTGTCCAGCCGATATTGTGAGGAAGGGATTCTGCGACAGCAGGCAGCGAAATAGCCCGCATCGCCGCCGGCGGTCGCCGGCGGGGGTCCGTCGTTCGGCCTACGCAACTCCATACGGAAGAGGTCTGATTGCATGAGAATTCAATTGTTGCTCGTATTGGTTATCGTTCTCCGGGCCGTCGGCGCTGGGGCTCAGACGCACCCCGTGGGCGATCTGAACGGAGATTACCGCGTCGATTTCGCGGACTTGCGGATTTTCTCCGGAAGCTGGCTGGCCGAGGGCTGTCAGGGCGGCGGCTGCGAAGCGGACCTGGACGGCGCCGGGGACGTGGACCTGCGCGACTTCGCCTGGCTGGCGGAGAGCTGGAATACCGATGCCCGCACGCCGGTGATCAACGAGTTCATGGCCAGCAACGGCAGTCAGTTGCCGCTCGAAGAGGGCGAGATGCTGGACGCCGACGGTGATTCCTCCGACTGGATCGAACTGTACAATCCGACCGACGCGGCGCTGGCCCTGGACGGCTGGTATTTCACCGACGACGCCGACGATCTGACCCGATGGCGGTTCCCGGAGGCGGTGACACTCGATGCAGGCGGTTTCCTGATCGTATTCGCCTCGGGCAAGGACCGCTCGAGCGGGGAGCTGCACACCAATTTCAAACTTGGCGCCGGAGGCGGCTACCTCGCTTTGGTCAGGCCCGACGGGCGGACGGTCGCCCATGAGTACGAGCCCGCCTACCCCGAGCAGATAAGTGACATTTCGTACGGCCTGGGACAGTACGCCGTCGAGTGTGTCACCTCGGGCTCCGACGCCTCCTATCGCGTGCCCGAGGCCGAGGACGCCGGGCGGGACTGGACCGCCGTCGGGTTCGACGACGACGGCTGGCACACCGGCACCGCCAGCCTGGGCTTCTCCCCGACCGCGCAGTTGCTGGGCCAGGACATCGGCAATCCCTCCCTGCCCGGTGGATACACGCCGCAGGGGGCCGGGTACATGCTCCACGCTGAAGGCACGGATATCTGGGGCACGGCCGACTCGTTTTACTACTTCTACATGCCGCTCCGGGGCGACGGTGAGCTGACCGTGTTCG
This sequence comes from uncultured Pirellulales bacterium, assembly GCA_964415045.1. GTDB lineage: Bacteria > Planctomycetota > Phycisphaerae > Sedimentisphaerales > Anaerobacaceae > CAYPZL01. Next base: position 36,328 of record CAYPZL010000022.1, read on the forward strand.
TAATGGGCATGGTCGGTACGGATTCCTGGGCCAAGGCCGGCGTCATGATTCGCGAGACACTCGCCCCCGGATCCAGGCATGTCATGGAAGTCGTCACCCCTGGCAACGGCACCGCCTTCCAGCGCCGCACCACGACCGGCGGCTCGTCTGTCTCGAACCATGGCAACGGGTTCGGCGTCCCGCGGTGGCTGCGCATCGTCAGGAGGGGCAGCACGTTCAGCGGGTACTATTCCGCCGACGGCGTCAACTGGACGCAGCACGGCACCGAAGCGGTGGACATGGCGTCCGACGCCTATATCGGCCTGTGCCTGACCTCGCACGCGCCGGGCAAGCTGGGGGCCGCGGTCTTTCAGAACATTTCCTTCGGCAGTCAGACGAACAATCTGCTCAAGGAGCGCATGTGGGGCGTCAACGCGTCGCTCTGGGCCCGCACCGAGTTCGTGGCCGAGGAGCCCGCGTTTTTTGACACGCTGCGATTGCAGATGCGCTACGAAGACGGTTTCGTCGCCTACCTCAACGGTGTGGAGGTCGCGCGGGATAACTGCGCCGGTGCGCCTCGATGGGATTCAACCGCCGAGGTTGACCGTCCCGATACACTTATGGGCCAGCCGGTCGTCTTCGACATTTCGGACCGCAAAGCCCTGATGCGCGAGGGCCGCAACGTCCTGGCCGTCCACGGTCTCAACGATAACATTGGCGACGAAACCTTCCTGATCGCGCCGGAGCTGGTCGCGGCCGGGCAAGTGCGGGTGCCCCAGTACTTCGTGACGCCCACGCCGGGCCGGGCCAACGTCTCCGGCGCCCTCGATATCGTGGCCCGACCCGAGCTCAGCCACGAGCGCGGTCTCTACGAGGCCCCGTTCCTGCTGAGCATGAGCTGCGATACGCCCGGCGCCGCCATTCGTTATACGGTCGATGGGACCGCCCCGACGGCGAGCACCGGGATAATCTACACCGGCCCGTTCACCATGGCCTCTACCATGTGCCTGCGGATCGCCGCGTTCAAGCCGGGCTGGATGCCCAGTCCCTTGCAGACCCACACCTACATATTCCCCGACCAGGTCGTGCGGCAGTCGAGCAACCCGCCGGGCTTCCCGGCCTCCTGGGGTGACACCGACGCCGACTACGAAATGGACCCCGATATCGTCGCCAGCGGCGCATACCGCGGCCAAGTCAAGGAAGCGTTGAAAGCCCTGCCCACGATGTCGATCGTCATGGACCTGGACGATCTGTTCGGCTCCAACGGCATCTACGCCAACTGGAACAGCAGCGGCGCGAACTGGGAACGGCCCTGCGCCGTGGAGCTGATCCATCCCGACGGCACGGAGGGCTTCGACGTGGATTGCGGCATCCGCATCTACGGTGGGGTCGGACGGCGCGAGAAGAAGAAGTCGTTCCGCCTGATGTTCAAGCGGGAGTATGGCCCGACCAAGCTGCGCTATCCGCTGTTCGGCCCGGATGCGGCCGACTCCTTCGACCAGCTCATCCTGCGGGCTAATTTCAACGACGCCTACGTCTGGGGCGGCGACCGCTCGCAGTACATTCGCGACGAGTACGTGCGGCGCTTGCAGTTGGCCCTGGGCGATCCGTCTCCGCACGGGACGTTCGTTCACCTGTACATCAACGGCGTCTACTGGGGGCTCTACAACCCGACCGAGCGCCCGGAATCCGCTTTTGCCGCCACCTACTTTGGAGGCGACAAGGAGGACTGGGACGCCCTGAACTCGGGCCGGCCCCTGGGCGACAGCACCACCGCGACCTGGAATGCCATGCTCAGCCAGGTGCGCCAGGGCGTCGAGACCAACGCCGGCTACCAGCGGCTCCAGGGCAACAATCCCGACGGCACGCCCAATCCCGACTACGTGGACTACCTGGACATCGACAACTACATCAATTACATGATCCTCAACTTCTTCGTGGGCAACCGGGACTGGCCCGGCCACAACTGGTACGCCGCCATGAATCACACCGACCCCACCGGCTGGAAGTCCTTCTCCTGGGACGCCGAGTGGGTCGTCGGCATGAATTCGGGCGTCAACGAGAACCGAACGAGCGTGAACAACAGTCTTTGCGAGCCCTACGCCAGATTGCGGACCAATCCCGAGTTTTGTTTGAAATTCGGCGATCAGGTCCACCGCACCTTCTTCCATGACGGTCCGTTCTACGTCGATGGTGCGAATCCGCAGTGGGACCCGAGCCATCCCGAGCGCAACCGCCCGGCGGCGCTCTACGCGGCGCTGGCCGACTGGGTGGAGCCGGCCATGCTGGGCGAGTCGGCCCGCTGGGGCGACATCCGGGGCGGCTCCCCGTATCGCATCGAGCAGTGGCGGAGCCAGCGGGACTGGGTCCTCAACACCTACATGCCGCAGCGCGCGGGCAACGTGCTCGAACAGTTGCGTGACGCCGGGTTGTATCCCACCGTCGATGCGCCCGCATTTTTCGTCGACGGTGCTGCCCAACACGGGGGACAGATCGGCTCGCACAGCCTCCTGACGATGAGCGCACCCAAGGGCGCCGTGTACTACACCACCGACGGGACCGATCCGCGCCTGCCCGCGTGGATGTCGGACGACAACAAGATCGTGACGCTGCTGACCGAAGACGCGCCGAAGCGCGTGCTCGTGCCCAGTCCGGCCAACGGGGGCGACGCTTTGGGCAACACGCCGGCCGGCTTTGACGTGACGTTCTACAAGGCCAGCGTCAGCGTCGGCGATCTGGATACCGCCGAGATGGTCGTCGCCAGTCCTTTGTACCGAGCGAGCAGCGCGCGGGAGCAGGCCTCGACGATCAACTATTTCAATACGGGCGGCCCCGGTCATTTCGACGACGACCGGCCCTTCCCCGGAACCGCTATCGGCGCCGACGTCGAGGACTTCGTGATCCTGGCCACCGCCAAGGTCCTGATTCCGGAGGCCGGCGCATGGACCTTCGGCGTCAACAGCGACGACGGCTTTCGCCTGACGCTGACGAACGGTCGCCAGACCTATTCCAGCTCGTACCCGAATCCCCGGGGCCCGGGGGACACGCTCGAGACCTTCCAGATCGTCGAGGCGGGACAGTACGACCTGCGGCTGATCTTCTACGAGCGCGGCGGCGGGTCGGAGCTGGAGCTCTTCGCCGCCCGGGGGAGCCGCACGAGCTTTAGTGCCGGTGTCTTCCATCTCGTCGGTGACATCGCCTCCGGCGGACTCCAGGTGGGAGAGGGCAACGTCTGGTTCACCAACTACTTTGACGACAGCTCGTGGACGGCCGGCACCGGTGGTGTCGGCTACGAAGCGAGCGGCGGCGCCTATCCCGATTACTTCGATATCGACGTGCTCGATCAGATGCACAACCTCAACGGCTCCTGCTACATTCGCATCCCCTTCACCGTCTCCGGCGCGGAATTCGCCAACATGATGTTGAAGATCCGCTACGACGACGGATTCGTCGCGTACATCAACGGAGCCGAGGTGGCCCGGCGCAACTTCACCGGCGATCCCGCCTGGGACTCGACCGCCAGCGGGTCGAATTCCGACGACGCGGCCGTGACACTCGCGACCATCGACATCTCCGACCACGCCGGCCTGCTGTGGGAGGGCACGAATCTCCTGGCCATCCACGGCTTGAACACGTCAGTGAGCAGTTCCGACTTCCTGATCTCGGCCGAGCTCGTCGCCGGTGAGATCAGTCAGGGAGCGGTCTCTCCCACTGCGATTGCCTATACCGGCTCCTTTGCCCTGGCCCAGAGTACGCCCGTCAAGGCCCGGGCCTTTGACGGGCGCTGGAGCGCGCTGAGCGAGGCGGTCTTTGCCGTGGGCCCTGTGGCCGAGAATTTGCGGATCAGCGAGGTCATGTATCATCCAGCCGATACCGGCAGTCCTGACGATCCGAATACCGAGTACGTCGAGTTGGTTAATGTCGGAACAGAGGCAATCGATCTCAATCTCGTCCAGTTCACCAACGGGATCGATTTTACGTTCGGCAGCTTCGAGCTGGCGCCGGGTGACTACTGTCTCGTCGTCAAGGATGTCACCGCCTTCGAGGGCAAGTACGGGGCCGGCCTCAATATCGCCGGCCGGTATTCGGGCAGTCTCAACAACGCCGGCGAACGCGTCGAGCTGCGCGACGCCGTCGGCGCCGTGATTCACGACTTCCGCTTCGAAGACAACTGGTTCGACATCACCGACGGCCAGGGCTTCTCGCTGACGGTCAAAGACCCGGTCACGATTGAGCCTGGAAACCTCGACAGCAAGAGCGCCTGGCGGCCCAGCGCCAATATCGACGGCTCGCCCGGTCTTGACGATGCCAGTGACATTGTCGAGCTCGGCGCCGTCGTCATCAACGAGCTGTTGGCCAATTCCGTCGGCGGCGAGCCCGACTGGATCGAGCTGCACAACACCACGAGCCAGCCCATCGACCTCGGCGGCTGGTTCCTCAGCGACGACGCCGACATCCTGACCAAGTACGAGATTGCCGCCGGCACCGTGCTACCGGCGGGCGGGTATCTCGTCTTCGACCAGGACCACCACTTCGACAATCGCAACGATCCCGGATGTCACGAGCGTTTCGCCCTGAGCGCCGACGGCGAGACGGTGTATCTCCATTCCGGCGCGCAGGGCAAGCTGACGGGCTACAGCGAGCAAGAGCGCTTCGACGCCTCCGATCCCGGCGTGTCGCTCGGCCGGCACCTCAAGAGCACGGGCACGTACAACTTCGTGCGCTTAAGCGCGCCGACGCCGGGCGCTGCCAACGCCGCCCCGCAGGTCGGACCGGTGGTGATTACCGAGATCATGTACCATCCACCCGCTATCGCTGACGCGGAGTACGTCGAACTGCTCAACATCACCGACGCCCCCGTGACACTGTACGATGCACTCCGGGACGCGCCGTGGCGCTTCACCGACGACCCCGACGATCCGGGCATCGAGTTTTTCTTCCCGAGCGACCCACCCGTGACATTGGCGCCGGGCGAGTACCTCGTCCTGACCAAAGACGCCGATTTGCTCATCTCCAAATACGCGGTCCCGGCCGCTGTCCAGATCCTGGCCTGGGGCGCGGGCAGTCTGTCCAACGGCAGCGAGAAGATCCAGCTCAGCAAGCCGGGCGACGAGGACGACGACGAGCGTCACTGGCTCCGCGTCGACCGCGTCGTCTACAGCGACGGCTCGCATCCCGACGACTTTGCCGCCGGCGTCGACCCGTGGCCCACCGAAGCGGACGGACAGGGCGCGTCGCTTCGCCGGCTCGACCCGGCCGCGTACGGCAACGACCCCGTCAACTGGATCGCCTCGACGCCGTCACCCGGCGCCCCGTGACAGGGGCGACCACCGACGACAAACCTCTGTCATCCTGAGCCGGAGGCGAAGGACCCGGCCTGAGAACGAGAAGTGTTTCCCATACGCAGGCGTCCGCGGCAACGGAATTCCGTCGCAGGCGCACGCGCGGCGGCGTTCGAGTCCGGTTCGGCGGCGCCGGCGTTACCGCACGGCGGACAGGCGGATCAGGCTCACGTCGTGCCGGCCGATCTTCGTGCCGAACCGCTCGTCGAACGTGCCGAGGTCCTTCTGCCGCCACAGGTCTCGAACGCGCCATTTGCCCGCGATGCCCAGCAGCGGCCAATCGACCGCGATCTCGCGCGGCATCTCGGCGAGGTTGAACAGCCCGACCGCCCAGGAGCTGTCTTCCATGAGCTTGGCCATGATCAGCGTCTCGTCGTTCTGCACCAGCGGCTTGGCCTGCTGCCCGAGCGGATCCTGATCGACCTCGATCACCTCGGCGTTGCACAGCACGTTCAGCGTGAACTCGTCCAGGTAGCGCATATCGCCCGAGAAGAACAGCGGGGCGGCCATCAGGCACCACATCGACATGTAGCTGTACTGCTCGCTCGGCGTCAGGGTCGTTGGCTGTGGCGGAGCGTTCTGGTTGCGGGCGTTGCCGACCGAGCCGATGAGGATATAGTCCGGGTCGTTCCAGTAGCCCGGGTGGGCGTACTCGTAGTGCCGGGCGTTGCTCAGGCCGATGTGATAGAAGCCGGGCAGCAGGCTCCCGCGCGCCAGGCCGAGGTCGCCGGTCGTTCGCGAGCAGTGTCCGCCGACCTCGGCGCCCCAGGTCCAGACGTCCGCCATGCCGTACTGGCACAGGTTCAGCAGGATGTCGCGGTCGAGCGTCCTGAGGATGTCACCCATCTTTTGATACGGCCTCTTGTAGTGCTCCAGCTCCTTACCGCCGGCCACGCCTCCGTAGGAGCACCAGTCATACTTGAGGAAGTCGAAGCCCCACTCGGCGAATTTCTCGGCGTCGATGCGCTCGTGCTCGTAGCTGGCGACGTAGCCGGCGCACGTCCAGGGGCCGGGGCCGGTGTAGAGACCCGCCTTGAGTCCCTTGCTGTGGATGTAGTCCACCATGCCCTTGATATCGGGGAACTTGGCGTTGGGCAGGATGGCCTTCTGCTCGTCGCGGTAGGGTTCGTCGCCGCGCTTCTTCATCCAGCAGTCGTCGATGTTGACGTAGGCGTACCCGTAGTCGGCCATGCCCGATTCGATCATCACGTCGGCGGCGTTGCGCATGTGCTGCTCGGTGACGTGGTGATAGTGGATGTACCAACTGTTCCAGCCCATCGGCGGGGTCAGCGCCAGCGTGTCACCGACGACGATGCGGAAGATGCGGCTGTCGTGCCCGGCGCCGTTGCGGGCCTGCAATGTCACGATGTACTCGCCGGGTTGCTTCGGGGCGTGGCCGGTGATGATGCCGGTGTCGCGGTCGAGTTTCAGGCTTTGCGGCAGGTTCCGGGCCGCGAAGCGGATCGGCCGCTCGCCCGTGCAGGGGATGCGGTAAATGAACGGCCTCCCCGGGCGGCAGCCGTAGACTTTCGGACCGTTGATCCTCGGCTCGGGCCCCGGCTTGGGCGTGAGAATTACCTTCTCTTCGGCCGGCAGCTCCGGCGGATCGACCGCCTCGGGAGCCGCGCCGGTAGTGACGAATTCCGCCTCGGCCCAGTTGGCGTGATCGTAACCGATTCCGTCGTCGCCCGAGGTCACCAGCAGCATCAGGTGCGTCACGCCCGTCAGGGCCACGTCGACCGCCCGGGCCTTCTGGCCGCCTTTCATCAGGCCGCTGTCGAAAAGCTTCTTGCCGTCGCCGTAGAGGCGGAAGCGAATACTGCCGTTTCCGCCGGCCCCGTCGTCGACGCCGACCCGGGCGCGGAACCGCTCGGTCTTGCCGTCGAGCTTAACGTGCAGGATCGAGCCGGCGTGCGTGCCGACGCCGGAATCGAACGTCCGGCCGGCGATGGAAAGCGTCTTGCCCGTAACGCTCTTATCCACGAGCGGCTTGCCCCACCCGCTGGACATTTTCGACAGATCGAGCTTCCCTAACGGCACAATCTCACCCTGAGCCGGCCCGGCCGGCCCGAAAACCATCAACAACCCCGCCAGCACCGAAATTCTTGCACAATTGCTCAGCATCGTCGTTTTCCCTTCCAATCGGCCTTCATTGCACGCTGATTCGCCACAGCAAGGCCCAATCCTATTCATGAAAGGCTGCCGGTTGTCAAGGACTATTCTCCATCGGTTCATTTCTGTGTCTGTGCAGATTTTAGGGCACGTTGGCTTTGGGCCAGTAGGTCGTCCATTG
>CAYPZL010000023.1:0-43352 GCA_964415045.1 uncultured Pirellulales bacterium
GCATGAAAATCACGCATAAAAAACAAGAACCTGAAGGATTGTAGTACGGATGAACGCTGATGCATGAGATACAGTTCACGGTTCACAAGTTCTCAACCACAGTGTCACTGAACGCACAGAGATCTCAGAGAGTCAATCGATGGACCTTCATTAGACGTAAATCCTCTGCGTCCCTTCGCGTCCTCTGCGGTTAAGCCTTTCGCAGTGGATCGTTCTCACAGCACAGCCGCGACGGTGTTGCAGGGGACGCTTTCGCCGGCTTTGTTGGTGGCGATGATGCGATACTCCCAGTCGGTGCCGCGCTGCTGGTTGTTCAGCGTCGCCTCGGACTCGATGGCCATGTTCACCAGCGACCAGGCACCCGTAGGCCGCTCGCGACGTTCGATCTTGTAGGCGGCCACCGCGCCGCCGTCGGCGGGCTTCTTCCAATCGAGGAAGACCCAGCCTTCGCCCTGCTGCGGGGCCTCCAGCGCGCGGGGCTAGCCGGGGACCTGCAGGGCCGTCGGCGCGGCCTTGCCGCCCCAGCCCAGGGCGGTCAACTTGGATGAACGAATCCAGCAGCGCCTGCAAATCCAGCGCCGCCACCGGCGGGGCCGGAAAATCCGCCACATTCTCCGTCAGGCCGGTTACGATGTTCTGGGCCAGTGCCTTGATCTGTGCCTCTCGGTCGGGGAAACGTGCCATAGCTCAATGCCTCCCAACAATGCGTTTCTCTTGCATTTCCGCACGCTCGCAAAGCTCCTCAAAAGCCGTTTCCAGGCTCAAAAAAAGGTGGGTTGCTCCTTCTCGTGCGACCGCGATTGGCGCGCCCTTTTTGGCGACCATACCCCACCGAGACCTCGAAGTCAATGTTTGAGCCCCTCCAGCCATCGCTGCGGTACGCCGACCTGACGGCATGACCGTTATACCGTATGTCTCTTCTCGCCGCACCGACGTGGCTTGCCGTTGACCTTGCCTGCCGCGTTGGGCAGGTCCGGGCGGACTCCGTCCCCCTCGGTTGCGCTGTACCGACATCACAGGTTCTTGCGGCTTTGTCGCGTCCCATCAGCGATTCCGCGTGGGGTTCTGTGGGAGCAACAGCCGCTGAGCCTGTCAGAATATCACCTTACGTTCGAATCGTTTCGGCAGCGTCCGGGTCCCGGTGGCCGGCACGGGCGTGGCTTTCGACCGGCAGGGCCGAGTCCCCCACGCGCCCCTTGTCCGGCGGTGCATGCGGCAAGGATGACGAATCCGATTCCAATGTGGCCAATCGCTTTTCAGAGAGACGGCACTGCTCGCAGTATTCGCGGGCGAATGCCAGAAAGACGCCAAAAACAAGCGCGACGATACCTGCCAGCATCGTCTTGCGAACCGTCCCCCTGGCCTTGCGTCGCTCCGGGGGCGTAGCGGGGTCGAGCACCTGGATCGTCGGCATGCTCTTGGCCTCTTCGATCTTGGCGATCTCCGATTCGCGAATGAGCAGTTCGTACAGCATCTCCTGCACCTGCGCCTCGTGGCTGGGGATGCTCTCGATCCGGCTGAGTTTCTGTTCGATTTCCTTCAGACGGTTCTCAAGAAAAACCCTCTTGCTCGTCGCCTGGCCGGAGGAGAGCCGTTTGTTCTGCTCGTCGAGCTCTTCCACGTATGCATTGGCGATGGCGGCCGCCCGGTTGGGATCGCGGTCCTCGACCGTAATGTAGACGATGCCTTCGTCCGAGGCGTCGATCTTCGTATTCTCGCGCAGCTTCTTTCGGGCTTCATACCCCGCCCCTTCCACCTCATAGACACGGGTCAAGTCGAACCTCTCGACGATAGCGTCCGACACGGTCCGGCTCTCCAGTATACCCACGTACACGTCCGCCACGCTGGTGACATCCATAACGTTGCGCAGCAAAGCCGATTCCGCGCCGCCCAGCATACCGGCACCCAGACGCGAGCTGCCCTCCAGCGACTCCAGAGGCGGCATAATGGACGTCCTGGCAACATAGGAGATCGGCGACAGGAAAGACACCACACCGGTCGTGGCGGCAGCGAGAATGCAAATCGCCAGAATCATGCGCCGATACCGGTACACCACGCGGATATAATCGAACAGGTCGATTTCCTCGCCCGGACCGTCCGCTCGCTCGTGCGGTATTCCTTCTTCACGTGCCATGCTCAATCACCCCGCTACGAATGCGTCATATCGCAAATGCCACGCCGGCGGCGACGGCGATCTGGAAGATGATTTGCGTAATGTCTTTCGTGGTTTTGATCCAAAGGAAGCGGTCCAGCTTCCTGGGGACCACAATGGTATCTCCCGGCTCCATCCGCATGCTCATGAACCCGCCGAAGAACCAGGAATTGTATTCGGAATTCCAGGACACCAGCTTGCCCCGGCTGCCCTGCTCCATGCTGACCACGGAGCCGTCGGCCTTGATCACGCTGACCTGCTTCTTGTCCGCCTCCTTGGTCATCCCTCCCACGCGGCGGAGATAGTACCCCACGGTACGGCCTTCCTCGTACAACAGCGAGGTGGCGTTGAACACCTCCCCCACGACGTGCACCACGCCGGGCATCTGTGGAACGGTCAGCGTATCGCCGTCTTCGATCTCCACATCGTGCCGGGACCCCCTCAACTGCTCCAGGGGCTCCAACTTCACCACCACGCGACCCGTGAGTTCGGCGGACCGCAATTTGGCAAGGAGCTCCTTCTTGGCCTCCAGAGCCGCCTGCTGGCTCCTGACCGTCTCGGCGTCGAGCGCGCCGCTGATGCGGGCCTCGCTGCCGGCCAGCACGGATTCCTCAATCTCCTGAATCAATTGGTCGAGGCGCCGCCGCTGGATCTCTCTGGCGCTTTCGCGGGTGAAGACCGCCCCGCGCAAATAGGCCCGCTCGGTAAAGCCGCCCGCTCGCTCGATGACCGAGCTCAGCGTCTCGCCTCTTCGCACGGGGTACGTGCCGGGAAACCGAACTTCGCCGAGGATTTCGACGCTGCGGTCGAATTCGAGCTCAGGAATCGGACGGATGACGACGTGATCGTAATCTCTCAGCAGCAGGTTGTGCTTGGGATCGCCCGCCAGCGCCTTTTCCAGATCGACGTCGATGGTCTCACTTGTCATCCCCTGCTGGGTGACGTGCCTGCGAGTGATCTCGGCGTTCCGGAGATAGGCGTTCTTGCGCAGCCCGCCGGCCTTGTCAATCAGGTCGCTGACACGCATGTGCGGAATCAGACGATATTGGTTGGGATCGAAGACCAGACCCGAGATTCTGACGGCCTCGCTGATTCTTTCATCCCAACGAAACACACGGATCGTGTCGTACTGTTTCAGCTCAAGGTTCTCCGACGCCTCGCCGGCAAGCAGGTCGCCCGTGTTGAACGGAATCGTGACGGGATGGAGGTCGGGAGGAATGAGCCGTTCCACTTCACCGTAGGTGAGATTCGGTTGGTCCTGCAAAACATCGTAGGAACTAAGAACGTCCCGCAGCCGCATACCCGGCGTCCATTCATACGTGCCCGGGCGGACCACGTGGCCGACGAGATGAACGACTTTCTCCTTCCGCGACGGCACGGAAAAAACCTTCACGACGTCGCCGTCCTGCAAGGTCACATTCGCCGCCTGATCTCCTTGCACGTCCCCGTTTCGCGATATGTCAAAATCGACGACGATGCGCCTCTGGTGATTCTCGATTCTCTCGACCTGCACGCGCTGAAGCCATCCCGTGAACGTGACTCCGCCCGCCAGGTCCAGAACCTCTCCCAGGGTCATCGTCCCCGCCATTTCATATATCGCCGGCCGTTTAACGTTGCCCGCCACGCCCGCGACGGGGCCGATCAAAGGGATGAAGATCGTATCCCCATCCTGCAAACGCAGATCCCCGCTCTTGTCGCCGCCGAGGAGAAAATCGTAGAGATCGATCTGTACAGGGTCCGCACCGTTTCTGAGCACGCGGATCTTTCTGAGGCTTCCGTTCTTGGAGGGTCCGCCGGCGGCAAAGAGAGCATTGATCACCGTCGAAAGCGAACTGATGGTGTAACTGCCGGGGGCCGACGCCTCCCCCACCACAAAAACGCGAATGGACCGCAGGCGATCCATGGTAACGACCATCTTGAAGTCGGTATACTTGCGGGAGAGTTCGTTCTGAAGATAGCTCTCCAGCTCGGCGAACTTCATTCCCCAGACTTTCAGCGCCCCCACTTCCGGCAGGACGACCTGGCCGTTTCGATCGACGCGCAACGGGTATTGGGCGTCGACCCGGCCCCATAACGTCAGCGTGAAACTATCGCCCGGCCCAATCACATAGTTCGGGCCGACCGGAACATTGTTTACCGGCGCAAACGTTGTGACGGGCTGGCGAAACGTCGCATACCCAAACTGGATCAAATCGAGGGACACATCGCAGACGTCGGGAGGAAGTTGCTGAGAAAGAAGCAGCTCAATTCTGGAGGGTTCTTCCTCAAGATCTCTGCTCGGAACCTCCTCCTCGCCCGCGGGAAGATTGGGCTCGTTGGGTCCCTGCTCCGCCAGTCGCTGCGACAGCCGATCGAGAGATTCCCGCGACAACGATTGCGACTCGGCCGAGCGCAAGCCGCCGGCCCGGAGCAACGATTGTGCCCGGGCTTCCAACGCCGGAAAAAGAACCACGCATGTGAGGAAGACCACAGGCGCAACTACGTGTCGGACACAATTGCTTTGTGGAACGCGCTGCGAGCGGATTCGCCTGCCCGCCGGGAAAACCGACCGCCCCCCTATACCGTCCAAGTTCTGCGGAGGTATGCAGGATTTCATTCCACACTCCTTTGCGCTTCAACCAATTCCATTCTACAGTCTGATTCGCACGGCCAACCTGTGCCCGCCTTCAGTCAACAAGCAGGGGGCACTCACATCAGTTGCCCTGCGGACCCACCTTTCCCATTCGCCCCCACCCGTTTGACAACCCGCACATGGTACCGCAAACGCCCCCCCTGTCAAGGCATTTCTGGCTCGTCGGAACGCCCGGCGCACCGCGCATCATCATGGCCGCCAAACCACTGGCCGCCACAAAGGCGAAACAATGTCGGCCTGTCCTTTCTTATCGGACAACCAAGCTAAAAATCTTCACATCTTAATTCGCCCATGCCATCAATCTGACCGGCGGCGCACATTCCGCTTGACCCAACGGCGTCGATGCCTTACCCTCTGGCCGTTTTACATGGATGGCTACAGAAACTATTTTGCTAACCGGGCTATGCGAAGGATCGCGGTTTCGCTACTTGTACCAATCGCACTGACCTTGCCGTGTCATGCCCTGGTCTCGACCAACGTACCGCTCGATCACTGGAGTTATGACGCGGTCGAGAAGCTCGCGAACTACGGCTACATCGACAGCGCCATGCTGGCTATCAAGCCGGTCACGCGAGTCGAGATGGCCAGGCATATCAGTCAGGCCAAACACCAGTTCGAACGGGAGGAGGAGCCTTCCGCAATCCTGTCGAGCCTGCTTGACAGGCTGACAAGGGAATTCAAGGCGGAACTGATTCTCATCGGCGCCATCGATGGCTGGCAAGGCGATTCATTCGTCAAGCCCGTGGAAGACCCTTACGTCAAGTACCTCTACGCCAGGAGCGATCCGGACCTGGAGAATCTGCGGGGCGATAGATTCGAGGACGGGTCCAACTACCGGGCGGGCTTTGCCTCGCGGGGCAAGTTCTTCGACACGTTCGCCTATTATCTGCATCCGGAGTACGTGGACGCTTCATCCGCCGGCGACGGTGACGTCGACCTGATCGAAGGCTACGGCAAGGTGGCCGTCGGCAACTACGAGCTTCAGATGGGCAAGGACTCGCTCTGGTGGGGACCGGGCTATCACGGCTCTATTCTCATGAGCAACAACGCCCAACCGCTCAGAATGGTCAAGCTCAGCACCCCACAACCTATCCAACTGCCGTGGATCTTCGGTTGTCTGGGTCCTTTCAAGGGAGAATGGTTCCTGACCGAGCTGGAGGACGACAGGGACATCCCCGAGGCCAGGCTCTCCGGCATCCGGCTCAACGCCCGGCCCCATCCCCTGGTCGAGCTGGGCCTGTCACGGCTGGTGATGTTCGGCGGCAGAGGCGTATCCAGGGTGGACCTCTTCGACTACATCAAAGCCTTCTTTGCTTTGAGCGAACAATCGGAGAACAACCAGCTTGCCGGTTTCGATGTATCGTTTCTCCTGCCCCTGGGCCAAAACATACCCCTGCGATCCATCAAGCTCTATGCCGACGCCGCCGGCGAAGACGAGGCTGGCGGCTACCCCAGCAAATGGGGCTATCTTCTCGGCGCGCAGTTCAACGATCTGCTGCGCACGGGACGAACCGACCTGCGCATCGAGTACGCCGACACGCACAGGCTCTTCTACGTACACAGCCTGTACACCTCGGGTTACACCTACAAGGGCCGCGTGATGGGCCATTACATCGGCCCCGACTCTCGCAACGTGCGCTGTCAGGTCTCGCATTACGTCACTGATGACATGGTCGTGGACGTGGGATTCGACCGGCGGATTTACGATCAGTCAACGCATACACAGAGCCGGTTGAACGCATTCGAGTGCGACCTGACGCTCTTCGCGTCGGCGGACTGGCAGGTCAGAACGGGGTATCGGTATGAAGACGGCAGCGCCACCGAAGAGGACAACCACATTTTTCAGCTTCAACTGATCCGGGAATTTTAAGAAAAACACAGCCCTCCGCAGGACATAAGGTGGGATCGGCGCCGGTCGCTCCACGTCGGCGCGACATCCTCTGTCTCACGCCGAGGGACGGACTCTACCCGGTGATCGCCTTCCAACTCTGACCGAGCTCTTCCATCAGAGTAATGACTTCCCGGATCATTTCGGGATCGCGGCTCGCATTCGCCTGGCGCAAACGCCCGTTCATGAAGAGGTAGAGCTTTCGCAGGTTTTGCGCGATTTCCCCACCGCCATCCATATCCAGCACGGCGTTGAGCTCGCTGATGATATCCTGGGCGCGGTTGATATACTGCCCTTTGGCGGCGTAGTCGCCCGCTTCCAACTCCTTGATGGCCAGCTTCATGAACTTGATGGCGCCGTCGTAAAGCATGACGATCAAGCGTCCCTTGCTTTGCGTGCCGATGGCCGTCTGCTGATATGCTCCGATTCCATTCATGATTCCGTTCCTCTGATAAACACGAGCCTTGCCGTTGCCACCGCAGCCTCCGCTGCTCACCGGCTCCAGAGATGGCATATCACCCGATAACCGTCAACGATAGGGAGATGACTGCCGGGGGGTGCACCGCAGTCATCTCCCCGTCTATTGTCTAACTCAGCACGGCTGCGAGGCTTAGCCCAGCAGCGTCAATGCCATCTGCGGAATCGAGTTGGCCTGCGCCAACATCGCGGTACCGGCCTGCGACAACACCTGATTCCGGGTCAACGTCGCCATCTCCGTTGCGACGTCCACGTCCGAAATGCGAGACTCGGCGGTACTGAGGTTCTCCGTCTGAATCCCGAGCACCTCGCCGGTGGACTCGAGACGATTGATCATATAACCGAACTTGGCCCGGGCGGTATCCTTGGTGTTGATGGCACTGTCCAGGGTCCCCAGGGCCGCGCGGGCGCTGGCGGCGGTCGTGATGGACAGAGAGGTAATCCCCAGACCGGCCTTGGTCATCTTGCTGCCTTCAACGCTGATCAGGTCACTCGAACCGCCGAAGTGAATCGAGACACTGGCCGAGTTGTCGAGCATTTTGATTCCGTTGAAATCGGTCGCGGTCGCGATGCGATCGATCTCATTGGCCATTTCATCGAACTCATTGTCCATGATGACCCGCTGCGCCGAGGAATAGGAACCCGTCGCCGCCTGTTCGGCCAACTCCTGCATGCGCACCAGCAGATTATCGATAACCTGCATGGCCCCTTCCATGGTCTGCAGCATGCTCACGCCGTCCTGGGCGTTTCGCGTGCCCTGCTCCAGCACGGCGATATCGGCACGCATCAATTCACGAACCGCCATACCGGCTGCGTCATCACTGGCACTGTTGATGCGCAAGCCCGACGACAGACGCTCGACCGACGTGGCCAAGGCATCATAGCTCTGCCCGAGATACCGGGCTGCATTTGCCGCCATCATGTTATTCTTGATTGCCAACATCTTCGCAACTCCTTAAAAAAGACCCCAATTTGGCCCCTTGCTAAAGCATGTGCCTGTCTATACCATTAGAAACGGCCTCTCGGCCTTTCATGCTCAATTATCGACCAATCCCCTTAGGACTTAAGGCTGTTGCAGCGGCGAAATCGAGACCCAGGGAACGGCCCTCTAATATGGCCGCTGGTGTTGCTGATATGGCGGCTCCGCCCGAGAGAGACGGTCGCATAAAACGAAAAAAAACTTCCTTCGGAAGGGTGCTCCTGGCCAAAAACGCGAATTTCCCGGTTTTGAACGCTCTGGCTTTCAAACGAATCCGTCACCGGCGCCGGAGAAGATTTTTCTCACAACAATCTCCCTCAAGTGCCGATAATCCTTGAGTCGGCGTCTCGCAGACCTTTGGCCTGGCGGAAACATTGGCACGCTGGCAAGGCGCCGGTGAGGAAAATGATGCATGCGGCTGTGGGAAGAAGATCTTTCATGCCTCAACAAGAAAGGCGTACCGCCTTCGGCAAGACAATGACGAGAGAAGGAACCGCGAGCGGCAAGACGCTCCTGGTTTTCAACTGCCATGAACCCTGGGTACACCAACTCGGCAGCCTAGGGTATCGCCTGGACGTGATCGTCGCTTTGAAGGGGCGGTACAATCAAGGGTGGGACGAGCGGATGCGTCCTCTCCCGGCCCACGCTCGGCTCATCACACTGCCCCAGGCCCTCCAATCGCCGACGACCTACTACTGTATCATCACCCACAACACGACCGACCTGCTGGACGTCCGATCTCGCCCCGAGCCGCGGCTTCTCGTCTTGCACAGCACGCTCGAAGGACGACGCCGGGAGGAACACTCCAGCATCGACCCGAAGAAGATGAAGGACTTGCTCAGGACGTATCTCGAGCTCGTCGGCGGCCATGCCGTCGCGACGTCCATGTACAAAGGTGAATCCTGGGGGTTCACCGACGACGTCGTACACTTCGGGATCGACGTGGACGACTACCTCCCGTATTCAGGCGAGAAAGCGGCGGGTCTTCGCATCTGCAACTTCATCAACAGCCGGCGTCGAATCCTGCTCTGGGATTTCCACGACAAGGCGTTTTCCGGCCTGCCTGTGACACTCGTCGGTCACAATCCCGATATCCCCGGCGTCGAGGCGGCCCGCGACTGGAACCACCTCAAACGCATCTTACAGGCCCACCGCTTCTACATTCACACGGCCGATCCGCAACTCGAGGCAGGATACAATATGGCCACCGCCGAGGCCATGGCCGCCGGGCTGCCGATCCTGGGCAATCGCCACCCGACCTCTCCAATCAAGCATGGGGCCAGCGGCTTCCTGAGCGACCACCCCGATGAGCTGCGGCACTACGCCCAAATCCTTCTCGAAGATCGTGGGCTGGCCCGCCTCATGGGGCAAAGAGCCCGCAAGACAGCGCGGGAACAGTTCTCGCTCAGACGCTTCAGACAGGCATTCCTTCGTTCCATTGAGATCGCCCGGCGCAAGTGGTACACGCGAAAAGTGAACCCCTCGTCGCTGCCTCTCGACCCCTTGCGACTGGCTGTTGCCGCAAAGTGAGATCCGTGCGACACCGATTCCGGTTCACATAAGCAGGTCGATACGATCCGTGGCCTGCCCGAGGGCAGGCAGACCGGTTCCGGCGTACTCGACGTGCCTGCGGTGTCCGGCATCCCCGGCGGGCCGGCCCGGGCCACCGGGACGTCCCATTTGATTCGCGTCGGGGTCGGAGTTCTGTCGCTCGGACCACGCCTCCTGTTGCGTCTGTTCCTTGGCCAGATCCCTCTCCGATTCATCGCCAACGACTACCTCAAACCGCGTGAGGTGGACTCCGGAATCCCGCAGGCCGTTCACCACCTCCGGCAAAGCTTGCTCTACTTCGTACCTCGTTTCCGCCCTGCTCACCACCAACGTGGCGTCAATTTGGTCATCGCCGCCTTGAAAACGTACGACAACGTTTCCGAGTTCCGGCGGATGCAGCCGAACCACGAGTTGTCGGTCGCCTCGGGCCAGCGAAACCTGCATGGAATCGAGCATTTGTTCGCGAATGCTCGGCGTTGCGTCTGCGAGTTTCGCCTCCTCGGCATTTCCCGGTGCGAGAGTCTGAGCCGCGATTTGCTGGGGAGCAGCCGGAGAGTCCGGCTCCATCAACCCGCCCGGCGAAACCACCTCATTCGAAGTCGCACTGAAATTGGACGCCCCCGCCTGCCCATCGCTCGGCTGCGAAGCAGCAGCGCCCGTACGCTGGGCGAACAGGGCCGCATCGTCGGCTCCATCGCGCCCACGATTCTCCCCCCGTCGATCGCCGGCAGTCTTCTCAATGTCGCGCCATGCCTCAAGCCCCGGGTCGCCTGCCTGGGGCTCCGCCGGCCGCGAGGTTTCCCCGGGTTTCGACTCGACCGTCAATGCCTCCTCCTGCGAGGGCACGTTCCCCAGGCGGTGCGTCCCGGCCTCACCGTCCGCCAATGGCGGCTCGTCCAGCGGTTTGACGCCGTCCACCGGCCCTTCCGAAGTAGAAAGACCGGCAGCTCCCACAACGTCCTGTCCGGGCATACCGCCGGAGGGCGCGAGGGCTTCGCCGCCAGCCTTGGCGGACATATCGACGAACGAATCGGGGGAGACGGTGTCCGACACTGGGCAACGACCCTCGACCGGGACCACCTTTTCAGTCACTACCGCAGGGTCGGCCTGATCTCTAACTCCTTCTGCAGCAATGGTTTGAGTCTCAACAACCGCATCGCAATCCTGCGCAGGGGCTGCCTCGACCGGCTGGCTTTGCGCCAGTGCCGGTACCTGCGCCGCCATCGTCGCAGGCTCCGCCGTCGCGGGACCTTCCAATGGCTTTGCCTCATCCACCTCGGCGTTCAACGGAGTCGCAGGCCCAAGCCCAGCAACTTCTCCAGTGATTTCAGACAAGACGATCTCCGGGGCACCCTCCAGGACCGCCGCCCCCTCTTGCCCACCTGCGTCTGCTTCCTCCTTTCGAACCGACTCTGCCACAACCTCGCCCGCCGGAGCAACGGAGCCCTCGTTTGCAGCAGAGGACGATCCAAATGCATCCGTTTCTTCGGTATTATCGGGCTTCGAGTCCGCCCGCGCCTCCGCCGCAGCTTGCACATCGGCGAACAACCGCTCACCCTGGTCCACTGGCTGCCCTTCGGAGGCTCGCCCTGACGACCCGCCGGAACATGCAGCGACAACCACTCTGTCGAGGACCGTTACAGAAGTAGACATATTCACATACCCTCAAGAAGCGTACACGTACCTGTCTAACTGCTGATGTAGCAAGCCGCGTGCCAACGGTCCAGACGACCCTGAGCAGAAGCTAAATGCTTTTAGAGAAGACATTTACATCCACGTCGCCCCTCCTTCTCCCGAACGAACGGGCGGCGTCGAACCAGGTATCCGGACAAATGTTCCTCCGCGCGGCAGAATCTTCCTGCTTCTGGCGTTCCTCGAGTCCGTCAGATCTGCCGGCAGCCGGTCCCGGCAGGCGCGTCAAATTACACGACCCCCTGTATAGAATCCTGACAGGTCCCGCTGTCACATGGAGGCCGATTTGACGCCTCGGCGCCATCGAATCGGCGATTCTTACGGGAAAACCTCTCGCAGGCCCTCAAAACGGTCGCGACATGCGATGTGGCACGGTTATTGCTGTTTTTCGATCCGGTGCCAAAGAAGGTCTGTGTGAATATAGGCAAATTAGAAAGGAACAACCATGCCGCCGGTAACTGGCATAACCGACCTGCTTGAAGCGGGTATCAAGGCCGAAGGTCTTCGCCAGAAGGCAATCGCCGGCAATATGGCGAACCTTGAAACGCCCGGCTACCGTCGAATCGACGTCAAATTCGAGGAATTGCTGGCCAAAGTGCTGGATTCCGGCGGCGAGGCGGACCTGGAGACCGCCAGGCCGGAACTCTACCAGCCGAAAAACACGCCGTTGAAGTCCAATGGCAACGACGTCAGCCTGGAAGTTGAGATGGGAGAGCTGATTAAGAACTCTCTGCGATACACAGCCTATGTCAGACTCCTTCAGAAAAAATTCTCGCAAATCGAAGCAGCCATAAACACAAGTGGATAACCAGGGACGGCGGACAGCCCGGGCACGGTCCCAAGAGCATAACTGCCGGATCAAAAGGATTTACTCGATGAATGTAGACAACGCGTTCGGCCCCATAGACATAGCGGTCTCCGGCATGCGAGCCCACGGCAAGCACATGGAGGTCATTTCCTCCAACATCGCCAATTCTCGCACCGTGGATGCCGGCCAGGGCCAGCCATACCGCCGTATCGAGGCGATCTTCAAAACGGACGGTGAAG
Source organism: uncultured Pirellulales bacterium (assembly GCA_964415045.1). Taxonomy (GTDB): domain Bacteria; phylum Planctomycetota; class Phycisphaerae; order Sedimentisphaerales; family Anaerobacaceae; genus CAYPZL01. The sequence goes on from CAYPZL010000023.1 coordinate 12,419, forward strand.
GCATCAGCGGAGTCACGATCGGCGATCTCGTTGAGGATACCAGTGCCCTCCAACGCGTCTACGATCCCGGCAACCCCAAGGCAGATGCCTCCGGCTACGTAACCATGCCCAATGTGCATCTGCCCGTCGAGATGATGAACCTGAACCTTGCCAGTCGAGTCTATCAGGCCAACGCCGTGATCTTGCGACGCTACCAGAAACTGGTCGAAACGACACTCGAATTACTCCGGTGAGTGGGGACGAACGAATGATTCACTTCGATCCAAACGTTAATGCAGCTTCACCCAACGCCAGACCGTTGGCGCCTCAGACCGAGAATGCCGGTGCCGCGAAAACAGATTTCTCCGAAGCGGTCAAGACCCTCGGCAAGTCCATATCGAAAGTCGATGATATCCAGCAGGCCTCGGACGCCTCCATCCAGGACCTGTTGACGGGAAAGAACAACGACATCACCGCTGTCGTCTCGGCCGTGGCAAAGGCGGATATGAGTTTCAAAGTCCTCGTCGGCGTGAGAAACAAACTCATCGAGGCTTACAAGCAGACCATGAACATGCCGTTGTAGGAATCGCGTTATCGTGTCTTGCCCCGCAGGTGGGGCTCTTGCACAGAGGGCGGTAATCCGGTCACGAGGCTCAATGGATTTTGGACAGAAGGTCATCTTGGTCTGGCAAAAGATCGGTCTCGTGCAGCGCGCGCTGTTGGCGGCGGTGCTCGTGGCCGCGGCATTGATTGGCGCGATCCTGGTGCACTGGGCGCGCAAGCCGGACATGAGGATGCTGTACCAGGAGCTGGCGCCGGCGGAAGCTTCCAAAATCACGGAGAAGATCAGCGAGAAGGACATCCCATACGAACTGCGGGACGGCGGCACGACCGTTTACGTGCCGAAGCAGCACGTATATCAGCTCCGACTGGATCTGGCCAAAGAAGGACTGCCCGTGGGCGAGCAGAGCGGGTATAAGCTCTTCGACGACGAGAAGATCGGCGTCAGCCCCTTTGTCCAGAACGTGAACCTCAAACGCGCTCTCCAGGACGAGCTGGCCAAGAGCATTCAGATGATCGACGGCGTCGCCCTCGCCCGAGTCCACATTGTCAACCCCGAGCAAGGCGTCTTCGCTTCAGAAACGGAACAAACGAGCGCTTCGGTGGTGTTGCGGCTGAGGCCGGGCTACCGGCTCAGCGCGACCAACATCGCCGCCATTACCCACATGGTCTCGGGAAGCGTCAAAGGGCTCAAACCGGAAAACGTCACCGTGGTCGACGGTCAGGGCCACCTGCTCTCGAGCCAGGACGATCCCACCCTGGCAACGGGAGCCGGCACCGTTCACGACTACAAGGAGCGGGTCGAGCAGAACCTGGCCAAGAAGGCCGAGGACATGCTCATCGCCGTGCTGGGTCCGGGACGCGCCACCGTTCAGGTCAGCGCCGTCATAGACATGAACAGCGTCAGCACCATCACGGAAACGTACGATCCGACCGCCAAGGTGGCGACCAAGGAGGAAATCACCAGCAATTCGGAAACCGGAGGCAAGGGTACGGGGCAAAGCGCCGGCACCGGGACGGTGAAGAAGGACGAGGTTACCAAAACCGAGTATCAGGTGGGAAAGACCGTCAAACAGCAAACGGTTCTTCCGGGCAAGATCACGTCCCTGTCCGTGGCCGCCTTCGTCGACCTTTCCTCGCCGGATGCCAACGAGGTCGGCGCCACCGGTCAGACCGCCCAGATCATGCAGGTCACCGAGGTCGAGGAGATCATTCGGACGGCCCTGGGACTGCAGGAAACGGATTCGCTCAAAGTGGTCAACGCCCGGTTCCATCAGTCCAGCACGCCGCTGATCGAGGAGGAACCGAGGGATTGGACGCGCTACGTGGCGGTGGCGCGTCATTTGTCTCTTGGCCTGACGGCCGTGTGCGCACTGGTGGTGTTCCGCATTTTCAGCCGCGCTCGCAGCAAAGCGGTGGCGGAGGCACAGGCCCGCCAGTTGTCCGGCGGCGCCGCTGTGGGCGGTCTGCTTCCCGCCGGCGAGCTGGCGGCTGAGCCGGCGATCCTGCGCCGGCAGATTACCCATGCCTTGAAGAACAATCCCGAACAGGTCAGGGAAATGTTCCTGAGCTGGATCGAGGAGAAGGAGTAAAGCGAACGTGGCACTGACAGGAAAACAAAAGGCGGCCCTTCTTCTAACGACACTTGACGTGGCGACGGCCGCCGAGTTGCTCAAGGGCGTGGATACCCGCACGGTTCAGGAACTGGCGGTCGAGCTGAGCTATCTCGACGCCGCCGGCTACCGCAGTGCCAAGCAAACCACCGAGATCGCCCAGCAGTTCTGCAAGTCCCTCCAGGACGAATCCGGCTTTCACTTCAAGAGTTTCGTACGCGAGATGCTCAAGAACACCGTCGGTGAGGAGAAGGCCAAACAAATCCAACGCGACGTCCAGGATCTCCTGCAGAAACGCGATCCCTTCATCACGATTCGTTCGGCGGACCTGGAGACGCTGGCGGCGGTGCTGGAGACGGAACATCCGCAGGCCGTAGCGGTCGTGCTCTCCGAGCTGCCGCCCAGGAAGAGCTCGGAGATTCTCGGGCTTCTGGCCGAGGGCCTGCGGGTCAGTGCGATCAGCCGAATGACGAGCAGCGGCGGCATTACGCCGGAAGCGAAAACCCGAATCGCACAGATGATCCGCAAACGCATCGAAGCGATGGGCGCCGCCCGCCAGAGCGAAACCGCCATCCAGGTGCGCCCCGAGCAGTCGCTGCGCAAGGTCGCGGTCATCGTGCGCAATCTGGACAAGGACGTCCGTGACGGCGTTCTCGAAGCGATCCAGCAAAAGGACAAGGAGGCCGGGGAGAAGGTGACGAACCTGATGATTGTGTGGGACGACGTTCCCCTGGTGGCCGACCGCTCGCTCCAGCAGGCCTTGCGCGGCATCGACGAGCGGCAACTGGCCCTGGCCTTGCACGAGACTTCAGATGACATTGCCGGCAAAGTCAAGAGCAACATCTCCGAGCGCGCCGCCGCCATGGTGGAGGAGGAAACCTCCTTGATGTCGTCGCCCAAGAAAGAGGATATCCGTCAGGCGAGGGAGAAGATCATCAACGTCCTGCGTGAGCTGAACAAGACCGGGGAACTGACCTTCCAGGAAGAATAGCCGTGCCGGAAGCACTCACAATCCATCTTGCTCGTCCTATCACGGCGGTCGCTGCGCCGAAGGTGATGAGTGCGTCCGCCACGCTCGAGGATGAGAGCGAGAGCGCCGAAACCCAGGGGATGCAGGAGCAGCTTGCCGCGGCACAGGAGGCGACGCAGCACCAGAAGCTGCGAGAGATCGAGGCGCAGAAGGCAGAACTGGCCCGGTCCTGTGAGACGGTCGGCGCCATCGCCGCCAAGCTGGACAGGCTCTACCAGGACACGCTCGGGCAAAACCGCGCCGATATCGCCCGATTGGCCGTCGAGATCGCGCGGAAGATACTGATGCACAAGACCAGCCAGGGCGACTATGACATCCAGGCCATCGTGGAAGAGGCCCTGAAGCGCGCGCCGAGCCGGCAGGAGATAACCGTTCGGCTGAACCCGGAAGACCTGCCGCAATGCCAGCAACTCCAGCAGGCCCATCCCGACAGCCCGCTGGCCGAGGTGAACTTCGTTGCCGATTGGAGCATCGCCCGCGCCGATTGTCTGGTGGAAACCCCCAAGGGAGTCGTTAAATCATTCGTTGAAGAGCACCTCGAACGCATTGGCGAGGCGCTGGCGAAAGTGAAATAATCCATGACCGACAGCGAAACACAAGTAATCGACTTTGACAAATACTACTCCGCTCTGCAGACGGTGGAGCTGATGAGCTGCCAGGGCTACGTCGTTCGCGTCTCCGGCTCCACCGTGGAATCGGCGGGCCCGGTCATCGGGCTGGGCGAGCTTTGCGGCATCCACATCCGCGACGGCCGGCGGGCCCTGGCCGAAGTCGTGGGTTTTAGAAACGATCATCTGATTCTTCTGCCGCTGGAGCATATCGAGGGCATCTCGCCCGGCGACACCGTAACGGCCCGTACGACCCCCCGACACATCATGCTCAGCGAGGCCGCGCTGGGCCGCGTTCTCAACGGCCTGGGCGAGCCGATCGACGGCAAAGGCCCGCTGGGCGGAACGGACATGAGCCCGCTCGACGTGAGCAGCCCGCCGCCTCTGAGCCGGGAGAAGATCACCGAGCCCCTGGCCCTGGGCATCCGCTCCATCGACGGGATGTTGACCTGCGGGAAAGGACAGCGCGTCGGCATCTTTGCCGGCAGCGGCGTCGGCAAGAGCGTTCTGCTGGGCGATATCGCCAACTCCAGCGATGCGGCGGTCAACGTGGTCGCCCTGATCGGCGAGCGCGGACGCGAGGTCCGTGAGTTTCTCGAAGAGAACCTGGGTCCGGAAGGCCTGACGCGCAGCGTGGTCGTCGTGGCCACCTCTGACGCGCCCGCTATCCAGCGGGTCAAGGCCGCCTTCGTGGCCGTCACGGTCGCCGAGTACTTCAGAGAAAAATCCCGGAACGTCCTGTTCATGATGGATTCGCTGACGCGCTTCGCGCAGGCCCAGCGGGAGATCGGGCTGGCCGCCGGCGAGCCGCCCACGACGAAAGGCTACTGCCCCAGCGTCTTTTCTCTGATGCCCCGTCTAATCGAACGCCTCGGCTGCAGTCGAAACGGAAGCATCACCGGCGTTCTCACGGTCCTGGTGGAAAACGACGACATGGGCGATCCGGTCGCCGACGGCGCCCGCAGTCTTCTGGATGGGCACATCGTGCTGTCGCGAAAGCTGGCCGATAGAGGACACTACCCGGCCGTGGACATCCTGCAAAGCGTCAGTCGGCTGATGCCCGCCGTGGCCAGCGACGAGCATCGGGCGGCGGCACAGAAACTCAAGGAAATCTATGCAACCTACGTTGACGCAGAAGACCTGATCAACATCGGGGCGTTTTCACCGGGCAGCAATCGGCGGATCGACGGCGCCATCAGCCTGATCGACCGTATCAACGGGTTTCTCGTACAGCCGGCTCACCAGAGAAGCACGTTCGCGGAAACGGTCGGGCAACTGACGGAAATCACACAGGCCTGGGACAAGCTGCTCAGCGTGAAAACGTGAGACGGACAGATCGATGAAGCGTTTCGTATGGCGACTGCAAAAGGTACTCGACGTTAAGACCAAAGAGGAGCAGGCCAAACAGATGGAGCTGTTTCGCCTGACCGAGATGCTGGCGGAGAAGCGAAGTGAGCTGCTCATGCGGCAGCGGATATTGCAGGAGATTGTGGGCGACATCAAGAAGAACCGACCCTCGGGACGCCTGGGCGTTCAGGAGTTCTTCCTGAAACACGCGGCGACGAACGACGAGTGCATTCGTGTGCTCCGAGGAGAAATCGAGGAACTGGAAACCCGACAGAAACGAAAGACGGCCGAACTTCTGGCCGCCAGAAGATTCAAAGAAGGGCTGGAACGCCTGCGGGCCGAGGCCCGAGAGCGCTTTGTACGGGAACAGGAAAAGCTCGAACAAAAAGAACTCGATGACAGAACCAGTGCGGTTCTCGCCTGGAGCGAGAGCCTGCCGGGAAAACATGGTGCGTAAGACATGAGGGCCGCAGACAAGCGGAACCTGGTCGGGAGCCTTACCCGTGAATAAGAAACTGACACTGATTGCGGCAGCCGCCGGGGTACTCAGCTTCGGCGGTGCATTCGTGGCCGGCCGGTTCACCCAGCCGGCGGCCGTCATGGGCTCGGTGGACCCCAATGAGGCGACTGCCACCACGTCGTCGCCTCCCGGCGGCACGCTTGGGCCGCACCTCCTGGGGCCAACCGCGCCGTCGCCCGAAGACAACGCCGGCACGAGGGCCATGACCGAACAGCAGCTCAAGGAGCTGATCTACGAGGTGCGCGAGAAAATTCAGGAATACGACCAAAAGCTGCAAGCGCTGGAACAAGAGAGAGGCCGGCTGCGCATCGCCCAGCAGACTCTGAAGAAGGACGTGGAGACCCTCAACAACCTGCGCGTGGACCTGGCCGCCACGGCGGCCAGCGTCAAAAGCGAACGGGACATGCTGGCCAAGACGCAGGTCGAGGTCAAACAGACGGAGAAGGCCAACCTGGTCGCCATTGCCGCTGCGTATGACAAGATGGACGCCGCCAGCGCTGGCGACATCCTCAGAAGCATGGCCCTCGGACAAACGGGCAACGGCGGCAGCAACCGGGGCGCCAACCTCGATGACGCCGTCAAAATTCTCCACTTCATGCAAGACCGCACCAAGGCCAAGGTGCTGGAGGAACTGGTCAACACCGAGCCGACACTGGCAGCGATGTTGTGCCAGAAGCTCAAGCAAATTCGCGAAGGAAGGTGAAAGTATGGACATCGCAACCATCATAGGCACGCTGCTGGGTTTTCTCGTCGTGATCGGCGCCATCGTCGCCGGTGGCGGAGCGGCCATGTTCTTCAACGTCCCCTCGTTAGCGATTACCATTGGCGGCATGCTTTGTGCGACCCTCATTCACTTCTCTCTGCCTCAATTCCTGAGCATCTTCTCCATCATCAAGAAGACAATCATCGCCAAGATCCCTTCGCAAACGGATCTCATTCAGAGAATGGTCAACTTCGCCGCGATCAACCGTCGCGACGGCACGCTGGCCCTGGAACCGGAGATCGGCAAGCTGAGCGACCCTTTCTTCGCCAAGAGCCTGCAACTGCTGGTCGACGGCCAGGATTCCGAATCGATTCGCGATCTTCTCACACCCGAGATACAGTACCTGCAGGAACGTCACGGTCTGGGCAAGAAGATTCTGGAGTTCATGGGCGCCTCGGCGCCGGCGTTTGGAATGATCGGGACTCTGATCGGCCTGGTGCAGATGCTGCGGAACTTGAATTCACCGGACCAGATCGGGCAAGGCATGGCCACCGCCCTGCTGACCACGTTCTACGGCGCCTTTGCGGCCAATCTGGTTTTCATCCCGCTGGCGGGAAAACTCGGCATCTACTCCAAGGAAGAGTCGATCTCCATGGAGATGGTGCTGGAAGGCATCTGTGCCATTGCCCAGGGGGACAGCCCGACGATCGTCAGAGAGCGCATGCAGGCATTTGTCTCTCACGGGAGACGCCAGGAAGTTAAGGCAACCGTGTAATGGCCTTCAAACGGAAACAGAACGAAGACGACGATGCCAGTGGCGCGCCGGAATGGATGGTCACATTCAGCGACTGCATGACGCTGCTGCTGACGTTCTTCGTGCTGTTGATCAGCTTCTCCTCGTTCGACGAGAAGGTCTTCAAGAGGATGGAATCGGCCCTGGCGGAAGGGCTCTCCTCCATCAGCGTCTCAACGACACGACAGCGCGATGCCTTCCAGGAAAGGCCGCAGATCGTGTACGATCAGCAGCTCGACCGGGGCAGTGAAACCCCCACGCAGGACGGCCGGTACGAATCCAATCCCAAGGAGAGCCTCGATTTCATGGATTTTCAGAACCAGAAGGTCTTTCTGGTGCCCTCGGCCAAGGTCTTCTGGGGGCGCGGCACGCTCGTCTCGCCCCACGGCCGGAAACTATTTGCCGATATCGCCGCTCTGATCAAAACGATGCCCAACAGAATCGTCGTCAGCGAGCACGGCCTCGAGAGACGCGAAGAAATCGATGAGGCGGGACTGGAGCGAGCCTGGAAAATCATGCAACTTATGACCGAACGGCACGGGCTGGATAAGACACGCTTCAGCATCTCGTCGGAGGCAACCGTGGCGCGTGAGATCGTTCGGAACAGCGGTCTGTTCGCTTCCGATGCCAGGAACGAGCGCGTGCTTGAGATTACCGTCCTGGACCGGAGTACGTACCGGTGACGAAAGAGAACCTACCACCGAAAGAAGAGAAGCAGAAAGTCCCGGGCTATATCGTCACCTTTTCCGATATGGTGACGCTGCTGCTGACGTTCTTCGTCCTGCTGTTGAGTCTGGCCGAGGTGCAGGACCCCGAGCTCTTCATGAAAGGACGGGACTCCTTCTGGGAATCCATCCGATACTGCGGACTGGGCGCCCTGCTCGGCAACAACGTGTCGCTCGACCTGGGCGCCGATCAGACCAAACATCCCACGACGGAGCCCGAAACGAGCGAAGATCGAACCATTGATGAATATCGGGAGCAACTCCGGCGCATTTTCGAGCGAATCAGTCAGACGACCACGACGCTCCCGTCGCAAATCGTGGGACAGCGGCTTCATTTCTCCGTTACGGGGGTGCGCTTCCCGGAGAACCAGGCCACGCTGGATGCCGAATCCAGGCAATCCTTGTCACGATTCTGTCTCGATCTGCAACAAAACCTGGATGCGGAAACCACCACGTTGTACGTTCTGGGTCTGGGCGGAGACGAGGCCACGGAGAAGCGCCAGTGGATGTTGTCGGCCAAACGAGCCCGGACGGTGGCCGGTTTTCTACAAGAAACGCTGGCCCAGAGCAGGTCTGCCGACGCCGGTTCGACCCCCTGGCGCGTTTTCTGGTGGGGCGCCGGCCCCGGGGGAAACTGGGCCGGTCAGGATCGCCCCGATCCCGGACAATCACAAATTCTGATCGCCGTGCTACAATCGAACGGTTGAGCCGGAGGATTGTCAAGTTTTTCGACACGGCGACCATTCTTCAGCCATCCCGCGGCCCACGGTCCCGCTTTTGATGTTCTCAGAAGCCGTTTCTTTCCCCGGCACGCGATTTGCACATCTCTCCGTGATACGGGTATAGGCGCCGCCCGAGGCCCGCAGGCGCGCGGCAAACGGGCCGAACGATGGAGCAGTCGAGAAACTGAGGTCTTCGTGAATCAACGGACGAGAAAGATCGCCGGCTTGTGTATGGCTCTTGTGTTCGTCGGCGGGTGGGCCGCGTTGGCCGCCCGGTCCGCCGATGAGCACGACAGCGCGGTGACAACGCCGCAAAAGGGGCTGTCGTTCCTGGACGACCCCAATTTCGTCGGCGCCACGGAGACGGACCTCAGCAGTAAGGAGCTTTTCGCCAAGATGGCGTTTTCGGTCGTCCTGGTGATCGTGCTGGGAACCGCCGTCCTTTACGTGTCCAAAACCGTGCTGCCCAAGGTCGCCAAGCGTCCCGGCAAAGAGATTCACATTATCGAGACGGCGTATCTCGGCCCCCGCAAGGCGCTCCATCTGGTCGAGGTGGGAGGCCGGAAACTGCTGGTCGGCAGCACGACCGAGAACATCACGACCCTGGCACACGTGACTGACGAGTGGGTGGATCTATCGAAGCAAGGCATTGACGACATGGTGAAAGCGTAAATGGGTCCGATGGCAAAGAAAACTGTCGCACTGCTCTTGATCCTCCTTCCGACGACGATTTCGAGCGGGCAGACCGACAACACGTTTCCCCCTCCGCAGGTCCCGCAGATGGACAATGCGAGCGGCACGCAAGCCCCTCCGTCCGGCAATGTCCCCAGCATCGGCGAACTGATGACGGTCCTGGAGAAGGCCACCTCGCAGGAAGCCGAGGCGAAAGACTGGTCCACGCCGGTCAAGCTTGTGATCGTGTTCGCCGCCCTGGCGATTCTGCCGAGCCTGCTCGTCATGATGACCTCGTTCACCCGTATCGTCATTGTTCTGGCCTTCGTCCGGCGCGCCTTGAGCACGCAGTCCATACCGCCGACCGTCGCCATGATCGGTCTGGCGCTGTTTCTGACCCTGTACACGATGGCGCCGACGTATGCCCTGGTCAATGCCAGGGCGATCCAGCCCTACCTGGCGGACGAGATCGGTTTCGCGGACGCCGCCCAGAAGGCAGGCGACTGCATCAAAGAATTCATGCTCCGCCAAAGCCGAAAAGCCGATCTGGCCCTGTTCGTCCAGATGGCAAAGATTCCGCCTCCCGAGGCCCCCATGGACCTGGCCCTGCACATCGTGGTCCCCACGTTCATCGTGAGCGAATTCCGTACGGCCTTCGAAATCGGCTGCCTGTTGTTCATCCCCTTTCTGCTGATCGATCTGGTCATTGCCAGTGTCCTGCTCAGCGCAGGGATGATGATGCTTCCGCCGGTGATGATTTCACTGCCCTTCAAGCTCATCCTCTTCATTCTCGTGGATGGGTGGGGGCTGTTGGCCAAGAGTCTCAGTCTCGGGTTCAGATGATGGTGGAGCGTACCGTGACGTTGATTTCAGTTTGGATCGAGAGGATTGGACCCAATGGATAGCAGCTTCGCCCTGTACTTAGGCAAGCATACCCTCGAGACGGCGTTGCTTCTCGCGGCCCCGATGATCCTCACCTGCATGACGGTCGGTATCATCGTTACCGTGCTTCAGGCGGTAACGTCCATCCGCGACATGTCGTTGACCATTGTTCCGAAGCTGTTGGCCGTCGGCACGGTCGGGCTTCTTTTCAGCGGCTGGGCTCTCCAGGTGGCGCTGCGCTTCACCACGGAGATTTTCGCTTACATACAAAACATCGGCTCTTGAGTGCGAGGGCAGGATGTTCGAGCTACTCTTCGGATTCACACTGATACTGACTCGGATTTCGGCCTTTTTCCTCGTGCTTCCGGTCTTCGGATGGCAGGCGATTCCCCTTCGGATCAAGGTGGCCCTGACGGTGTTTCTGTCCGTGTTCTTCACGTTCATCACGCCGCTGGGCCTCGATCCGACGAACGTTTCCACCGTGCAGGCGGTGCTGCTGTTGGCCGGCGAGGCCACATACGGACTGGCGATGGGACTGATCGTGGTGCTGCTGTTCTCCGTGGTGATCGTAGCCGGACGTATTGTCGAGCGACAGATGGGACTGGCCATGGCCGCGGTGCTGGACCCGTTGACCGGAGAGAGGAGCCGGCCCCTCGCCAGCCTGCTGGAGATGATTTTCGTCCTCATCTTCCTCAGCGCCAACGGCCACCACTTGTTCCTGTTGATCGTGTCAAAGAGCCTGGGGGCGTTCCCGCCCGGGACGGTTCCTACCATCGGCGTGCTCACCGACGGGGTCGTTCGCGCCGGCTCGGCCATGTTCATCGCCGGTCTGCGACTGGCCGCTCCCATGCTGGCGGCGTTTCTGATCTTGATGGTGGCGCTGGCCCTGCTGGCCCGACTCGTTCCGGAGATGAATATCCTGTTCATCAGTATGCCGATGAGGCTGGGACTCGGCCTGATGATGGCCGCAACGTTCATGCCTTTTGTGAATGGGTATGTTACCGAATTCGCCAACTGGATGGCAAAGCTCCTGCCGGTATGATCCGCACTTGAGGCAAACCCGGTCGATTCGCTGCAGCGAGCTCAAGTCGCCGCGCCGCGCGGATGGGTAAAGCGGTCTGAGACCTTGGACGTTTTGAAATGGCAGAGAAACCCGCAGCCGAAAGAACGGAACAGCCGACATCCCGGCGGCTCAGTAAGGCGCGAGAGGAAGGCCAGGTTCCCCAGAGCCAGGAACTGGCTGCGGCCGTTACGCTTGTGACGCTGCTGCTCACTCTCACTCTGCTGGCTCCCAAGCTGCTGAACTGGTTTCAATCGGTGGTGCGATCGGGCTTCTCCGGCCGGGCCGGCGTCTTTGCCAACCAGGCGACCTTCCTTCACTTCATCAAGGCCCAAATCCTTGATGCGACTCTGCTGGCCCTGCCCATCCTTGCGGCGCTGATGGCGGCCGGCATTCTCTCCGGCTGGACGATCAGCGGCTACAGCTTCGCGCCGCGCGCCGTTCGATTCAATTGGAGCGCGATCAACCCCGCCACCGTCGTACAAAGCCTCTTCAGCATGCGCTCCCTGGTGCGCTTCCTGACATCCGTCGCCAAACTGTTCTTCGTCGGCATCATCGTCTGGGTGTACCTGCGCGACAAAACGGATGAGCTGGCCGCCATCCGCTGGGCCTGGTCGGCGCAGATCATTGTCGCCATCGCAAAACTCATATTCGGCCTCTGCCTTCGCGTGAGCATCGCGATCGTCGCCATCGGTATCGCCGACGTGTTTTACCAGAAGTGGCAGTACATTCAACAGCTCAAAATGACCCGTCAGGAAGTCAAACAGGAGCGCAAGGAAACCGACGGCGCTCCTGAGGTCAAGTCCCGGATTCGCAGGATCCAGATGCAGATGTCGATGAAGCGCCTCGTGCAGGAGGTGCCGAAGGCCGATGTGATTCTGGTGAACCCGACCCACGTGGCGGTCGCGCTGCGGTATGACGCCAAGACGATGGAGGCCCCGATTCTGCTGGCCAAAGGGGCCGATCATCTGGCCGAGAAGATCATCAAGCTGGGACGGTCTCATGGCGTGCCGATCATACGCAGACCTGAGGTCGCCCGCGCCATCTACGCTTCCGTCAAGCCCGGCGAGCCCATCGGCGAAGCTTTCTACGTTGCCGTCGCCGAGGTGCTCGCCATGCTCTACCGGCTCCGCCAGAAGAACCGGACGCCACAGCAACAGTAGCGACCCGTTGCCGAAGCCCTTCCGAACGACCCCAACGCAGCGACGAACCCTATTGCGTCGCCAGACCGAGGGCGTTCATCTGCCTCTGGAGCAGCGTCAGCGTGCTTTCGAGCTGGGCGTACTTGGCTACCAGCCTCGCTTCTCTGCGCGTCAGGCGGTCTTCTTCAGCCTCAATGTCGTCCTTCAACCGGCTGATCCGATCATCGGTCGATTCCTGGTTCAGCGTCAAGGCGCCGTTGGACGCCTTGAGAATCCGGTCCAGCACATCCTCCATGGCTCCGGCAAAGCCCTGCTTGACTCGAACCGTCGCGGTAAACGTGCCGTCCTGGCTGAGATCCACGCTCAGTTGCAGGCCGTTCTCGGGATACACGGCGTCACCATCGTCCGTGAACGTGCCGTCACCGGTTATGATGTTCCCGTCGATCGTCATGTCCCGATAGGTGGATTCGTCTTCGGATTTGATTTGGGCGCTGGTCACGGCCCCGCCGGAAACGGTCACTTGAACGTCGTAGGTGCCGCCCGAGGTATAGCTGCCCGAGGCGCCGTAGAACTCAATCGCATTGCTGTCCGAACTGCCGGTCTTATTCGCCCCGATCAGGGCCAGCACGCCCATGTAATTCTCGGCCACCGCTTCATCGAAGACGCCGGTATCGAGCTCCAGCACACCGTTGCGATCGAGCTCCAGGCCGATCTGCCCCGGCATGAGAAACGCGTCGATGTCGATGAGGAACCCGTCCGTACGCTCGATCAACGGCATGCGAAGGTTGTTCTTGATGTCTCTTACCGTCGAATTCGTCATCAGCAGGCCGGCCGTCTCCGTCTCTTCATCGTAGCCCGTTTTCTTCTCGATGAACGTCACAACAGAGTTGTACGCATCCACCATTTTGCCGAGTTTCTCTTCGAGCGATTCGATATCCCGCGTCAGGCCCACCTGGATCGTGCCCGTGTCGTGCAGGTGCAACGTCACTCCGCTGATCGCGTCGTCGATCGTATTCGAGCTGCGGGTGATCCACTCGTCCGCCCCCGCGGGGTAGCCGTCCACCTTGATGCGCGAGTCCTGCGCCGACTGCGTTTCGATGAAGTCTGCTTCGGTGAAACCGGCCAGACTCGCGCTGGTGCTGCCTCCCGTGGTGGATTGGCTGATGGTCGGCAGATCGAATGTTGTGCCGCCGGAACCGTTATACGCCAAACTCAGGCTCATCTGGCTCACGCCGCTCGTGTGGTCCGTCAGTACAATGTCACCATTGACCAGCTTCGCCGTGGCCGTATCGACAAAGGCATCGTTGATCTCGCCGATCAAATGACTGAGCTTGCTGTTTTCCGTGATCGCAAAAGTCTCGTTGACCGCCGTTCCGTCATGCAGGGTCCCGCTGATCGTGATCGATTCCCCTCCCGCAAGCGTGCCGCTGAACTGGTCGAGATTGGTGAGCAAGGTATCGAGCGCGGCGTCGTTGTTGCCGCTGGTAAAGGGCGATTGCGACTGCCAGACCTCCGTGTTGCTGCTGTTGATCGAAATCTGGTAGTCCGAGCCGGCGTCATTGCCGCTCAGCACGAGATGGTATGCATCGTTGTAGTGCAGCAGGCTCGCGGTCACTCCCGGGTTGTTGGCCTCGTTGTTGATCAGTCCCACCAGATCTTCCAGCGTCGTGTCTGCGGTCGTCGTGATAACCGACTCCTCGTTATTATAGGAGTAGATGAACGTGCCGGCCCCGACGTAGTCTTCCGGGTATTCCATCCCGCTGGAGTGCACCCAGCGTTCCGAGTTGGCCAATTGGTCGATCACGACCGTGTGATTGCCCTCAAAGGCTTTATCGGACGCTTCCGCCGTGAGGATGTCCTCGTCGCTGGACGTGGTTTCATAGGCGCGCAGCTTGCTGGCGTCGGAGAGAGCCTCGACGGCGCTCTGCAGCGTCTCCAGGTTGGTCTCGAGGGTGTTCAGGGCATTCCTGACCTCTTCCTCCTCGGCCAGGTCCGCCTCGTACGAATTGAGTCGCCTCGACTCAACGGCCATCAACTGCTGTACGATCGCACTGGTATCGATGCCGGTACTGATCCCGGTAAGCTGTACTTCGGCCATGGTTACCTATCCTTCACACTCGTAACGAGTTATGCCATCGCCCCCATGGGGGTTGCTTTGACCTGCCTACGACCTGTTATCGTTCGAAAACCCGCACCTCTAAAGGCCGAATCAGGGCTTTTGCAGACCGGCCGTCGACGACGGGATCGAAGCCGAATCGGTTTTGCCGGTATCGACAATCTGCAGGTCGAACTGGTCGGCACGCTCGGCACACCACTTCTGCACGTCGATTTCCAAGCCGTTCTCGAAATAATCCCGCAGGAACGCCGCACCAGCAGCACTCTGGTGGTTGTCAATCTCGCGACGCAGGTGGAACAGAGCCTGCTCTTTCATATCCAACGCATAGAAGGAGATCGCTTTGAGCAAATCCAGATTGGCAAAGCGTTGGAGGATCGTGCGGTCCATGACCTCGACCCCGTTAAGCATACTGACGCAACTAACGTAACAGCAATGGTTGAACAGCGCTACGGCCGTTTCGAGCAGCGACTGAATCGCCTCCGACTGCACCGGCTCACTTTCCCACTTGATGATGTGAGCCCGGAAACGCCTCAGGAAATCAGAGCAATCGCAGTTTCTCAGCTCCGCCGCCACGTCCGTCGCAGGCGAGGTCTGCGCCTTCTGGCGAATCTCGCGGAGCTTGCACTCACAATACTGGTGGTAGCGGGTTCGACGACTGCGCGGATCGAACGTGGGCAGAAGCTGCGTCTGATTCGTCGTATGGACGCGGACCAGGGTCAAGTAGTCCGACACATTCGCCAGCCGGACTCGTTGGTTGTGCCGCGTGTACTCAGCGAGTTTGGCCGACCAGAAGGAGTCCGACGCGAATGGGTTCTCATCGTAAAGACCGATCTGGTCAAACAGGGATTTCCGTATGATCGCCGCACCGTGGCTGAATCCATGCGTCCAAGTGGCGCACTTGTCCACAATCTCATCGTGATCGACCGGCAAATCGATCACGTCGGTATACTCGAGCCCCTTGAATCTCCCCAAAAACGTCCGATAGCGCGACCCCACCACGGCCAACTCCGGATGGGCGGATATCCCGTCGAACAGGATTTCCAGCTTCGACGGACTCATGACATCGTCGGCGTCCTGAATCACGATGAACTCGGTACGGGCCTGTCGAATCGCCTGGTTGCGTCGTACGTAAGGTCCGGCGTTCTCGTCGAAACACAGGGGCCGAATCCGCGAATCGCTTTGGCTGTATTCCTCGATGATCTTGCGCGTTCCGTCAGTGCTGCCGTCGTCAATGAGCAGCAGCTCCCAATCGCGCATCGTCTGGCTGCGAATGCTGTCGAGACACTCGGCCAGATACTCCTGGCAATTGTGGCACGATGTCACGATAGACACCTGTGGTGGCCCCGTCGGTTCGCTTGCGCTCGCCGTCGCCGAAGCGACGGACGCCGCTGGCCCGTCCGACGTGTTCGTCTCCCAGGGCAACTGTCCCAGCAGTGCGTCAACCTGCCGCCCCACGGCCTCCACGCTGAACCGCTCATCCATCAGGCGTCTGGCGTTCGTGCTGAACGTACGCCAGAGAGCGTCGTCACGCAGCAATTGGACGCATTTGCGGGCGAAATCTTGCGCGTCATCGGTAACGAAACAATCCCGTCCGTCCGTCAGTCCGAATCCTTCAGCGCCGATGGTCGTCGTAACAATCGGCGTCCCCACACCGGCAGCGACCCCCATCTTTCCCTTCATGCCCGCGCCGTAAAGCATCGGACAGACGAACAGACGATAATCGGACAGCGTCCGCTCGGCGTCTTCCACGTAGCCGATCACCTTGACATTCGGATGCGGCGGAATCTCGTCGCGTCGATCCTCGTTCCCATACCCGAAAATGTGAAACTCGACGTCCGGAACATCTCTGAGAATCAGCGGGAAGACCTCGCGGCAGAACCAGCGAACGGCGTCGAGATTGTGCTTGACCTTGAAGGCCCCGAGAAAACACAGGTGTCTCCTCTGCTCGACCGCGGGGATCTCGACCGGAACCGTGTGGATATTGGGGATAACGGCAACGTTCAAGTCGTTGCTGACGTTATCGAGGATATTCTGACGCTCCACCTCTGTCACGGCCAGCACCAAATCGGCCAGCGGGTAGAGTGCTTTCTCCAACTCCAGGAATTCCTGCGCTTTGGCCAGATCTGCCCGATCCTGCGACAGTTCGAAACGTCGCATGTATTTCTTGGCGTGAAAGTCCATCGTATCGACAATGATCCTCACGCCCGGACGATGCCGACGCAACCATCGGGCCACCTCCAGCGTGATCCTCACGTACGCCGGAGTCCACAGATTCGTGATCCAGACACAATCGAGATCGTCCACTCGGTTGAAGTGCAGGTAATCAACGAAGCTGGTGGCTGTGGGGCCGTTCTCGATGAAACGAATCGCACCGTCGAAGGCCGCTTTGTAGCGCGCATCCTCCGCGTAGCGAACATACTGCAAATGGTCGATCGTGTGTCCCTGTTCGACCAGAATCTTGAGCAGGTAGTAGATGCGCAGGTTGGAGCTGCCCATATCGTACGCGGGCGTACAGGAATTGACGAACGTAATACGACGCGGCCGATTCTCCGTCGTGACGTCGATCGCCCGATCCTGTGCCTCGGCAAGGCAATCCGTCGCATCTGAGCGAGAGAGGGGATTCTGCGTTGGCCGGTCGGCGGTTGCGTTCGCATTGACCGCGTCACTGATACGCGTCTGGCCCCTCTCGACGGCTTCGAGTTCTTCGACGTACCCCTTGAGCAGGTGCCCCCGGAAACACTCACGGTACCCCGTATAGAGAGCCTCAAGATGCCGCGGGGTAATCGAGTCCGGCGCGGCCGCCTCCTGAGCCAGCACGGCTTCAAACTTCGCCACCTTGGCCGTCCATTCATCCAGGGAAGCCGCATAGGTACCTCGATACTCGGCACCCGCATTCTCGAGCTGATAGCGCGGAATGATAATCTCCGGATGCACTGCCGCAACGCGATGCAAGGCCCGTCCCTGTTTGTAGCTGCGCCGACAGAAATCGTCGAAGGTCACCGGTCTGAGCACAAAGCTGCGAGCCCGAGCGTTATACAAGACCCGAATCTGTCGAGGCAACAGCCGACAGACCAACTCGGTGTCCTCGTAGCCAAAGCACAAACGCGTGTCAAAGGGGCCTTCGACGCTTTGCAGCAAAGAGCGCTTGGCGGAAACGAGGCCGCCCCACCATTTCCACTGGTTGTAGAACTGACCGTGCTGGAGCTTGTCAAAACCGAAGTATTCGCCGCCGACGTGCGTCACGTAGTGCATCAGCGGCGTGACCTGCAAGTTCGAATGCCAGTCGAGATGCCCCAGGACCGCCACGCATTCGTCCGTGTGTTCGCGATGGCCGCGCAAATGCTCGGCCACCAACTCCGGTGCAGGTACGTCATCGTCATCACTGAACAGGATAATGTCGCCTTCGGCCGCGTGAATGCCGGCATTCCGGGCGGCTGCCAATCCGCAGTTCTCCTGGTAGAGATACTTCAGATTCATCGCACCACCGAATCGGCTGACCATCTCCTTCACGGGTGGCACCGATCCGTCGTCGACGACAATCACCTCGAAGTCCTCTCGAGCGGCGGTCTGTGCGGCGAACCCGCCGAGCACTTTCTCGAGAAACTCGGGGCGGTTATACGTTGTCAGGACGACCGAGATCTTCGACGAACACGATGGCGTGGCCGCCACGGTCGGAGCAGCGCTGTTGGGAAGAGCCGCCAGTGTGCCATCGGCTCGTTTGCGCATGAAGCAGATACTGCGGCCGAACTCGATCGACGCAATCTGCTTAGCGATACTCTCCGGCTCGGCCTGATCGGCGGCAAGCCACGCCTGCGGACTGCTGCCTTTAGCCTTTTTGCCATGCCGATTGACGACGTCAACGAACCCTTTGAGCATCTCCACCATCGTATCCGGGCGGTTCTCTCCCCCGCCGAACCCGGTCCGGTACGAGGTGTGCAAGTCCTCAACCACGTAGATGCCTCCCGGTTTCACATACGGGAAAAGCACGTTGAAGCTTATGATCTGCTGGTTCATGAAGTGCCCGCCGTCGTCGATGATGATATCGAACGCGCCGCCTGCTTCCTCGACGACCGAACGCAGGAAATTCTCGTCGGTCTGATCGCCAATGCAAATGCGAATCCGCCTGTCCGCAAACCTTCGGCGATCTGGATGTATGTCGATGCCTGTGATCTCTGCGTTAGGGAAGTACTCCTGCCACGTCCGCAGAGAGGCTCCCATGCCAATGCCGATTTCCAGAATCTTCAGCGGCAGACCGCGCACCGGCTCGAACCACTTGGCATAATACGGCGTGTAGTTGTGCCCGAGAGAACACTTGTCCGTGCGGTGTCGGCATGCAATGTCATCCAGAGTCTTCCTCATCTGCTTCCTCGTCGATCCGCTTGGTGCGGGACTCTCGCAATTTATCAAGCGTGTATTGGACTTTCTGGTTGTTGTCTTTGATGGTGCGGACGCAGTTCTTCGCCCTTCCGCAGCCTGCCTGGCTCGCGCGGCACACGCGTCCTGCTCGCTCGTTAGCCGCGTCGAAATCGCCTCCGATGATGACCGCAAGCTGTACAAGTGCTCCGGCACGTTCAGGATATCGCCGCGCTCGGATAGGCGCAGCCACAGGTCGTAATCCTGTGCGTATTCATAGCTGTCGTCATAGCCGCCGGCCTGCACAAGCGCGGCTCTGCGGATCATCGCCGAGCCGTGAACGACTGCGTTCGTCGTCATCAGCCGCTCGCGAATCTCCTCGCTGGTCGTGCGAGGTTTCCATTGCCCGACGATCCGACCCTCTTCATCGATACGGTGACACCACGTACCCACAGCCAGACAACGCGGGTGCGTGTCGAGAACCTCAACTTCTTTCTCGAACCGGCGCTCATGAGAAACATCGTCGGCGTCCATACGAGCGACGTACTCGCCCCGACAGAACCGCAGACCGATGTTCAACGATTTCGTCAGCCCTTGGTTCTCCGCGTTGCGATAGATGACGGTTCGCGAATCCTTCATCTCGCGCAGAATCTCAGGTGTCGCGTCATTGCTGGCGTCGTCCACGATCACAACCTCGAAGTCCTGATAGGTCTGATCGTAGATGCTCTGCAAGGCCTGACGAATGAAACGTTCGCCATTGTACGCGCAAAGCAGGACGCTCACTTTCGGCGTATGGGTGTTTTGGCTCCGTAACTCCGCACAAACAGCCGGCTGGGGCACCGCGTTCGATTCAGCAGCCGCCGTGCCGGCGCTTTCGGTTGGGACGGAGATCCGTTCAGCATCCGAACTGTTTCTTTCAAAAGACGCTGTCTTGCCCTCCAGTTCGCCGCCCAGGTATTGGGCCAACAATTCCTTGTCTTCGTTGATGATAAACGACGTTTTGCCTTTCTTGGTGGTCCACACGCGGTCTACAAAACGTATGCTCAACTCCATCCCACCGGAGAACCGACGAACATCCTTCTTAAGATTCTCAATATCCGCGTCCGTGCACCACGGATTTCGGACAACGTTGACCTCCAGTCGATATCCGGGTTTCTGAACGTACTGCACCGTGCGGATGCCGCTGCGGAAATTAGGCCCCTTCTTGTCCGCCCCCACCAAACCGATGCCATGGTGCATCAAGAAGGTGGGTGTAATCACGCCTTGGCGGGTGATGATGATGTCGTTGGCCCTGCCTTTGACCCGGATAAGGGGCAACTCTCTCCCGCATGAGCACTTGCGTCCCAAAAACCGGACGGAGTCGCCGTTTTCGTAGCGGATGAAAGGCATTGCGTAATTCCACAGGTCGGTAACGATCTGCTTGCCTTCCACGTCTTCGATGATGGCCCGCTCCATGAAGTAGTGGAGCCCTTCCCGCTTTTCGCACTCCCAGGCGCAGGCCCCGCCGTCGTTGCAGCAGTATTCTTCCAGAACCTTGCAGTTGAAGGCTTCTTCTATGACGTGCCGTTGTTCGTCGTACAGATTCTCCGAACTGGGAATCGCTGAGACGACACCCTGGAGACGGATCCCGCGGTCGAGACAGTACTTGGCCAGGATGTATAGAGAACCAACGTACCCCTTTAAATGCTGGGGTCTGAAGGAGCGCACGACCTCAAGGTTTTTCGCGAGATTCTCCTCCGTTAGATCGCCGACCAGATGGATGACATTGCCTTCCTTGACGATCGACTGCGCCGACTTGACGATGCAACAGCGCATGCCCGGCTCATAGCCGCCCCACTTCCATCCGCGCAAATGTGCATTCCATCTCACGCGTCCGGCAACCTCAGACTCGTAGTACTGCAATGAGGTACCCGTCGAACCGCCGGTATACATCGTCCGGCGAACCAGAGCCCGATTCACAAAATCCTCGTTCTCCTGCAACTCTTCGCGCGTGGTAATGGGCAGCCGCTGAAGATCTTCCTGCGAACGAATGTCAGCCGGCGTGAGGCCCGCCTCCTGGAATTTGCGCCGGTAGCCGGGAATCTGTGTGTATGCGTAGTCCAACAGATAGCGTAGCCGCTCGTTCTGGAAAGCGAGTAGCCTGGTATAGGGCCAATGCTGCGACTCCATCAAATTCGGGCAATCGTCTTCACGGGGCAACCGCCCCCCACTCTTGGTCGCGAGCCCGCTCTTCGCCGAGTGATCGCGCGGAGCCAACGCGGGCAGCGTGGCCTTACTTCTCGACACAGTAGCGGTGGGCATGGCAGAGACACGCTTGCGTCGCGGCCGCAACGGAATCGCCATGTACAGATTGATCGGGCACAATCGACAGTAATCGAACAACGTCTCGCGAAAGCGGTTCCACTTCTCGCTGTGCCAAATTTCCGGAAGGCTCTTCTCGAAGAGGTTCCCCATGATCGGCTCGTGCGAATACTCCACCATGTTGCAGGGATGGACATCGCCGTTGGCGAGAAGGATGGTAAAATTCTTGGGCCGCTGACATGGGGGAAGACCCAATTCCGGCGGTCGGTAAAGACCCTTGGCAAAGTTGGCGGTGCTATTGATCGTCTCGCTGTACACGCTCTCGACGACACGGACGGCTTCGCCGCGCACGGCCGGATCGAGTGTGGCGCAAAACGCCCGCACGTCCGGCATCACACCACGGCGAAACTCGGCGATCTCGGCCTCGTTCAACAGATACTTGCCTTCGAAATCTCCTTCCAAGTACGTGAAGGCAACCCGGTCAGAACCCAAGCTGTAATGCAGCTCAATCAAGTCACGCAAATCGCGAAAGTTCTCTCGGCAAAGAAGAGTCTGTGTGAGCGGGCTGAAATTCGGATAGTCCTCGCGTAATTGACTGAAGATTCTCACCGCACGGGTAGCCTTCTGCCAAAGCCCCGGATGGCATCGCATTTCATCGTGAACTTCCGGATCGGCGCTGTAAATGGATATGCTGACAGAATCGAGGCCAGCAGCGAGCAAGCGCTGAGCATACTCCTCATTAATCAGACTTCCATTCGTATTGACGTTCACGAACCAGCCGTATTGTTTCCCCGCCCGGATCAAGTCTGTGAGCCGCTTGTACAGAGTAGGCTCGCCGCCGCTGATATCCAGCCGTTTCACGCCCAGTTTGCTCGCGTCAGCGAAGATCGTCATCCATTGCTCGAATGACAGCTTCCGAGCGTTTGCCAAGTCTCGATGGAGCTGCTTGCGCAATTGGCACGTCGGGCAATTGGCCGTACAAGCCAACGTCGGCTTAATCACCAGCTTTTCGAGCTTGTATTGTGACATCAAGAGCATCCTTTCCAATACGAGGGCGGCCGGCTTCAACTTCCATTCCCGATCCAGACCGCTGATTCAGCCGACAGCCCACCTAAAGGCCCGGCGTCGAAAGCTCCCACACCGTCTCCAACGTGCCATCGCCATCACGTCTTCACCAGGTTGCGACGGTAGGTTGCCAAGACCTTCTGGCCTTGACGAATCTGTTTGATTTCCCCGTCAACGGCGCTTCGGGCGGTTGTCAACACGAGAGAAAGCGTGTCACAAAGGCGTTGGAGTCTCTCGCGTCTGCGCTCGAATTCCGGTGTCCCGTGCACGCCGAGGTGAGTTACCTTCGCGACCAAAGCCTCCGTCTCCTGCATGAGAGTCCCTACGACGGATAGTTCCCCCCGACGAACGAGTTGCAGTTGCCTGTTCAGCAGAGACTCCAATTCGTCCAGCAACTGCCTGGCATCATCACCGGCTTCGTCGGGATGTCCGGCTTCCACATGGGCAGCACTCATCGGACCTCCGCCAGATTGCGTTCGACTTCCTCGAGCAGGTTCGCGGCGTCGTGGTTGGTCGGCTCCAGGGCGAGCAGGTTCAGCAGCGTGCTTTTGGCCTGTTGCGGCCGGCCGTCCTTTAGATACAACGCCGCCAAGGCAAACAGCACGGATGTGTCACCCGGATGCATCTGCAGATACACCTCAAGATAATAGATGACCTTGGCAAACGAACCCATCTCGCAGGAGACCTGGAACAAACCCAGAAGAGCCGAGATGTTGTCCGTATCCAATTCCAGCGACTTCATGTAGAGATCGAAAGCCTGCGGATGATCCTGTCGCTGCTGCGCGACCATGGCCAAACCGGCGTACGCCTTGGCGCAGTTGGCGTCCAGGCGACAGGCGACCCGAAAGGCAATCTCGGCCTCGTCGAGCTCTTCCTTCTGCAAGGCCGCCACGCCCAGACCCACGTACGGCCCGGGCTCGTCGGGGCCGAGCGAAGCGGCCTTCTCGTAGCAACGCTGGGCCTGGCTGTAATCTCCCACCGACGTGTAGCAGTCCCCCATCTCGCGCAGCACCTCGTAATGCTGCGTGCGCTTGCGCTTTTCGATCTCATTCGTTCGTGCCGTATCCATGTTCGTCCAGGTCCTACATCGTTGAAAAGCTCTGGTTATGAGAGACGCAAGTCCTCCTGCGAGGCCGCCATCGAAGGACAGCCCCCCGAAAGCCACTGCTCGGCGCGCGTCAGCAGATGAATGGCCGCGTCCAGATTCTTCTTCCCGCGACAGATCTTCGCCTCCAGAAGCAGCGTATCCACGGTGGGTCGCTGTTGATTGACTTCATGACTGCACCGCCCCGCCTCGGCGAGCTTTCCGCCTTCAAAGTACGCCCGGGCTGCCATGGTCTTCATCCACAATTTGTTCTGATGATGCTCGGCCATGGACTCGAACAGGCGGGCCGCCGCCACCCAGTTGCCATCGTCCATGGCCAGCTTCGCTTGACGTAACAACTCGTCAAACTGAAACGGCAGTTCTTCTTCTCGCGGCGGGCGCACCCGGATACCGGCGGCCGTCAGTGACGCTTCGACCGAAAGATGCGGATAGGCTCTGCGCGGCTGACACAAGTCGGTCCGTCGCAGTACGGCCGCCCAGGGCGAGCCGGCGGCCCCCTCGATCAGGTACCCTTCCCGGCTGCTGCTGTTGATCAGTGCATACAGCGGGTTCTCCACCCACATTTCCTCCACGGGAAAGCCCGCCGGCACAATGGCTACGTAATCGGCCTCGGTCTGCTGCAGAGCCACATCGACCCGCTCGGCCGCCGAACTCTGAGAATCCACCAACACCGGCACCACATTGGGCATCTCGACGTTCAAACGCGAGCGATCCGCCGGTGGCAGCGGAAGGTAGAGCTTGTACGGATAGAACGTATGGCGCCAGATGCGCAGCATCGTATCGGCGAGGCCGTCGTCCAGTCTGTCAACGAGCAAGATGATTGACAGGTCGGCGATCTTGGGCCATGGGCCGACGGGACGCGTCGTCCGGATGGCCAGGATGTTTCGCAGATAGGCCTCCGAATCTTTGCGCTGTTGGAAGGAGATGCGATCCGACGCGCCGACCGGACTGTAGAACTCTCCGGTAATCGACGGCACGTGATGAAAGTCGGAGAAGAAAGCCAGCCGCCGCGTCATGTCCCAATCGATGAGAATCGTGAGGTCTTCATTGTACGGTCCCGTCCTGTCAAGCAGATCGCGCCGATGCATAAGAGAGACGTGCAGGACGTGATTGAAGTACAGCATCAGGAAACGGTCGAAGTCGCGGCTGATTTCCACGTATTTGCTCAAGACCTGCCGGCTGCCGTCCGGCCGCACGTTGCAATAACTCTTGTACAAATCACTGTAGGCCACCCCGCCGTCGGTCCCGTTCTCCAGGGCGGCCACGAGGCGTTCGACGTGGTGGGGATAGTACATGTCGTCATCATCAAGATAGGCCACGTACTTTCCCCGGGCTCCGGCCAGCGCCTCGTTGAGACAATGCGGCTTGCCGCGGTTCTCCTTCCTGTCGATGAAGATGATCCGAGGGTCGTTCCATGAGCGCACCACATCGCCGACGTCCTCGCCGCCGTCATTGATGACGAAGATCTCGAGATTGCGGTGTGTTTGCCGCACGACGCTCGCCAGCGCCTGTGCCAAATAGCGACGCCGGTTGAACGTGGGCAGCAATACGCTGACCAGGGGGCCTCGTCGGCCTCCCTCGTTCCAAGCCGCCTCCGGTGCTGCGCTTGCTCCGGAGTTTGCAGGTATCTTGAACGAATGCGTCATCACGGAAAAGGTCACTACCTCGGAGGCACAGCGCCCTGGGGCCCGGACACGGCAAAGCCATCCATATCGCCGCCGGGCACGCCCGGCGTGGCCACCGGCCCGCCGGCGCCGCGGCATGGCGACAGTTCGATCTCACCCTCAAGTTGTGTGAGGATTCCGTTGACCTTGTTCAACTGCTCGGCAACGGCAAAATGCTCTTCGATAAAGCGCCGGTAGACGTCCGGATCGTAGTCGCCGCCGAGCACCTGCTCGCAGAACTGCTCGGCGATATTGAACAGATAGCGGCGCGGGAAGAGCTTCTCGGCCCCCGGGAAGTTGTGAATGACCGGCTTCAAGCCGCACGCCATCCCCGTCAACAACCCTTCCACCTGGCCCTCACCGATGCCCCCGGCCACAACATAATGCTTGTCACTCAGCCAACCGTCCAGATCGCTCGGGTACGGCTCAAAGAACACGACGTTCGACAAACCAAGCGTTTCGACCATGTGTCGAACATACTGCTCCAGCATCGGACTCTCGAAGCTTCCCGTGAAGAACAGCTTGTATGCGGCATCGATATAGTGCAGCTTCTGCATGCACTGCAGGAGCAACGCGGGATTGGACTCCATGGTCAGACGTCCCATGCAGGCGAGATGCTTGCCTCGCTCGCGCCGACGCAGGGCATACCGGTCCAGGTTGACAGCGTTGGGAATCACGGCCAGGCGAGTACGGTTCCGAATATCCGGAACCTGTTGCAATAATGCCTCCTCCACGGCGGAGCTGCCGATCTGCACCAGGATGCTCACGTTCTCCCACCGCACGTCCCTGGCCCAGTCCCCCCGCACGTCCGAGCGACGCAGGCTGGCAATGATCCTGGCTGAGCCGCCCTGATGCGAAGCGTCCACGAGCATCCGGTCTCCTCCATCGAACCAGGCGATGTCGCATTGCCCCATCAGGCCGGAGATGCCGTCCGGCCGCAGTCCGTCGCAGAAGGTGGTCTGAAACCGCTGCCGCACGAACTCGCAAATATCAGCCAGAGCCCCATCCTCACTGACACCGCCACGGAAGAAGGCCACTCTGGGCCGTTTGCTGCGGACGACTTCGAGAATGGGCCGCAGCACCTCCTGCTCGGGCCACAACCGGTAAGACCGAAGAAGCACCTCGATGGCCAGCCCCTTCTTGTCCTGGTCGAGCAGCAGGGTTGCCGTTCGGTTCAACAAATCAACGTTGAGAATTCGCATTCGCTCCATATCGTCGAACAGTTCCGCCGCCTCCGCGGCCCGTCCCCCGGCCACGTAGGCCTCCGCCAGATTCCATAGAATCTCCCCGCTGGAGTCCTTGAGATGCCTCGCCCTGGTCAAATAGGCAATGGCGTCGTCCGTGCGACCCAGGCAGTGCAGGATGGCTCCGGCGTCATTGAGGGCCTCCGCATCCTGCGGGGCGGCCCGCAGGTGCTCCTGTATGCAGTTCAAACCCTCCTGATGCTTGCCGGCCTCGGCCAGTTGTAAACCTCTTTCGTAGTAGTCCGAACGTGTCTGCACTGTCATTACTCTTACTCCCGTCTGGCAAACCATTGTTTCAAGGTCATGCTTCTTCATGTCACTGCAAATTCCGTGCCGCTCAGGAAAAGCGCGATTCCGTCTTAATCAAGACGCTTCCCAAAATGACGCCGGATAGAAATCAAACACCGACGTCTGTAAACCAGCCACCACGCAATCTCTGCCCCGCGCAGCTAACCGATAAAGTCCAATAATGTGATGGTCATCAGCTTCCCCGCGACCGAGAGCGACATCTGGTAGAGAACCTCCCGACGAGAAAGATCGATGGCGATTTGCGCGATGTCGGCCTCCTGCAAACCGGTCGTTTCGTCCTGCGTATCGAACTGCATGTTCTCCAGGTTGCGTTGCAGAGTATCCAGAAAACCGATCCGTGATCCCGTGGTGACATCCGCCTGCATCAAGCCGTTGCGAACCTCTTCGACCGCAGCGACACACTGATTGACGTAGGAGAGCACTTGAGAGCTGGGAATTCCCCTTTCATTGAACAGCGTATCGCGCAGGCTGATGAGGGTCCCGAACACGTCGTACGTTCCCGGCACCCGGACCAGCTCGACACCGGTGCTGTTGAGCCCGGTGGTATCCACGTACAGGATTTTCCCGGTGCGCGAGTCCGTCACGGCCTGATTGGCGTCGCCTCCCAGGGGAACGGTCACAAAGGTGGCTCCATCGTCGATCGAGATCTGGTAGTTGCTCCCGTCGTGCGTGACCGTCAACCAGACGTCGCCGCACACGTTTGATGTCCCCGTTCCGGCCGCGGCGCCGGTTTCACCCAGAAAAATGGGATCCTCTCGGTCGTCCACACGAAAGACCTCGTCGCCGACCCAGTATCCTTCCACGTCCACCGCCGCCGACACATCGATACGTCGCGCCTCGTCGCTGCCCTGGTAGGTAACGTTCGTCACCATGCCATTTTCGCGTTCGACCGCATAGGGCGCCGTGCCGGTGTCGTTGCCGCCGAAGAGATACTGGCCGGCGTGCTTGGTGTTTGCCAGCGAAATCATCTGCTCCAGTGTGCTGTTGATCCATTCGGCGATGCGTGCCTGACCCTCCTCGTCGTTGACGCCACTGACAATCTGGGTCAGATTGGCTTTCGTATCAGCGAGCGCCTCGGCCATGTCCTCGATAATTGTCGAGGTAATCTCCAGATCTCCGATCAGGTTGGTGATCTGCTCCTCGTAGTTGGCCAGAGACCGTTCCTGGGAGTTCAGCGTCAGGATGCGATACGCATCCGAGGGACTGTCTGAAGCCCGGTTGACGTAGTTGCCGCTGGCTGCCTGCTCTTGCAGTTTCATCAACGCTTCGGCGTTAAGGTTGAGAGCGTAGCTGACGTTCTGATAGATTGTCGTTAGTGAGCCGGCCATAATCGCCTCTCTGCCCCGATGGGTCTTTGCTTATGCTTGAGAACGTGGGCGGCCCTCCCGGCAGGCATCAGCCCCGGCCGGCAGTCGCTCACCTCACCACCTCCATCAAGGCCATCATCGTACCTTGAAGGGTGTTCAGATACTTGGCCATCGCCTGAAACATCTGTTCGTACACAAGGATTTGTGCCGCTTCGTCATTGATGTCGACACCGCTCAAATCGCCTCGTTGCGTCCCGAGATTCTGGATCATCGCCCCAACATTGTCCCTTTGGGACTGCTTCAGGGCGATCTCCTGTCCCAAATTTGCGACCGTTCGCTGGTAGTACTCTCCAGGCGTCAACCCCCCGAGGGCATCCAGCTCTTCCTCGCGAAGCTGTGAAAGCTGCAACGCAGCGGCGTTATCCAGCAGGTCGCCTCCCAGAGCGGTGGCGATCCGATCCGGCTCATCGGCAATCGCCTGACAGATCTGCATCTCCGAGGCACTCGCTCCCGAAAAGAAGGCATTCATGCCGGTCGCCGCCAGGAGCCCCGACGTATCTGTCGTGGCAAATGCCTCGACCTCGAAGCTGTCGCCGTCATTCACATCGCCGGCACCAACGGCGATTTTGATTCCGTTGGCCATCTCAATCACGTCTCCTGCCGCGTAACCCGAGCCGATATTCAACTCGCTGGAGACGTTACCGCTCTGGTCCGTCACCTCGAGGCGCAACGAGCCGTTCCCTACGGAACCACTGCCCTCCACGGTAAATGTGAACGTGTTGTTTTCCGTGCCATTGTAAATACCGGAAACGGCGACGCCGGGGGCCGAGGCCGCCGTAAGATTCGTCGCGGTGGGTTCCGGCAAAACCGCCGGTATGAAATCGAACGTGTACCCCAGATCAGCGGCAAGCTGAAGCCGCGACGAGGTCACCGACGCATTGAGGCCGGCAATGGCATCGATCTTGGCAGCCACGGTCACCAGCGTGTCCGGCGCCGGGCCTGAAACATCCACATCGATCCGGTACCTTTCCACGGCGTTGGTGCCCTCGTTCGTTACCCGAATGTAGAACGCGCCGTCGGTGATCTCCGAATCACCGGCGCTGAGGTCGGTGCTGTCCATGACCCAACCGCTCAGCTCGGTAAAGGACCCGTCCGGGCCCACGCCCTGAACGTGACACTGATTCACCCGCGTGACAAGAGCCTGCGCGAGAGTGTCCAGGTCGCCGCGAATGTCCGCCAGCAACTCATTCTTCAGCGAGAGCAGGCCCCCGAGCTTGCCCCCCTGAACGTTCAGAGTATACCCTTCACCGTCGGCGGCCATGACGCTGAGGGTCTGATCCTCTCGCAATCCCACCGCAAGCTCCACCGGAATTGTATTTGTTACGACGGGAAGTCCGGCGATTGAGACATCCACCACACCGTACTCTCTTGTCATGGTCTCAAGATCGACGAACTCGGCCAGTTCGCTGATCAACTGATCTCGCTCGTCGCGCAGGTTATTGGCCTGCCCGTAGCCAACTTCGATATTCTGGATACTGGCGTTCAGTTCCGCAATCTGGTTGATCAGAAGATTGATCGAATCCGCCGTGTTTTGCGCTTCGAGGACGATCTGGTCCCCCATGTTTGTCACTGAAGCGCCCAAACGCCGAAATTCGGTGGCAAGCGCCCGGGCCGCACTGACGGTCGCGCTGCGCGCCACATCGTCGAGCGGAGCGGCAGCGAGATCGCGCAACGCGTCGAAGAAGGCGTCGATCGATTCATTGAGTCCCATCCCCTCCGAGAACTCGCCGAAGGTGGTTTCCACCGTGCTGAGAACGGACAGTTCCTGCGAAACCTGGCTGTACGCCGACTGCTGGTCGACGATCGCACGCTCCAGGAGTTGATCGATCAACCGTATGACGCCGGCAACCTCCACGCCGCTGTCCAGCGCACCGCCGCCCTGGGCATTCGAAGCAGGGACCAGCTCCACGCGTTGACGGTGGTAGCCCTCGGTCGCCGCGTTCGCCACGTTATTGCCGACCACCTCGAGACCCGCCTGGGCTGCGTCTATGCCACTGAGTCCTATGTCAAAACCTGCCATCGTCTTGTCCTGTCACTCGTACCTTGGAGGAACGGATCACAACCGCTCCGTCAACGTTTGCATTCATCAAAGGCGCAAACTCATCAACGCCGGGTTCTCGCCCTGTTTCACCGTGCCGCGGGCGCTGTACGTGAGGGTGTCTTTGCCATCCAATCCAAAGACAATGCGCATCAGAGAGCGATTGAAGCGGGCGCAATCCGATACCAGCCTGGCCGTGAGTCTGTATTCACGCCTCAAATCGCTCGCAAGCGTCTTGAGTCTCCTCTGCTTCTCGATGAGTTTCTTGCGACTGTCATCCGGAACCAGCGTTTGCAAGGCGGACAAGGTCAGCCGGTCCGCCTCGCATCCCAGCGCGCCCGCCAGCTCCGCCCTCAAAACCTCTCGCTTTCGATCCATCGCTGCGCGAGCGTCGCCCTCACGCGCGATCCGGGCCAGAAGTTCCTGTAAACCCGCGTCGTCGCGCTTGATCAGAAGACCGCGAAGTGTATCCAGAGTGGACAATGTCGCCTCCAGGTGACGGACGTCCTCAGCGAGAACCTCCAACAACTCATCTGTCTTTCGTGCTGCCATCGATACGGTCATGATCACAGCGTCCCATCCAATGATGCGCCGGCCACACCGGCATCTTCCATCTCCTGGAACTGTCGATAGATGTCCCGCCACAGGCCGAACCCCCCCTTGTCCGCGACATCCTGGGCCAGGTAATACCAGAAGAGGCCCTGAATCTGGCGCGAGGCCCCGTCCTCTTCGAGGCCCCAATTTCCGATGGACTCCTTTACCTGATCGAAGATCTTGGCGATGAAGACCGACTCGAAGTCCTTCGCCAACTGCTTCTTCTCTTCGTCGGAACGCCCCGCCAACTCGAGGACACCCTCCGTGCCGGAATTCGGGGGTAGAGACAGGCCACCGACGCGTTCCATGGCCAGCGACACGACGCCCGCCGGCATTGGCAATGACTCGATCTCATCCATGAGACACCTCTTAGTAACTATCTCAAAAGGGCCGGTTTGGCCGATAGTCATCTGTAGGAACC
>CAYPZL010000024.1:0-42587 GCA_964415045.1 uncultured Pirellulales bacterium
GAAGATTTTTCCTCCCTAAAGTAAGCCTAATCTCCATTTTGCAAAAGTTCAGTTATTAAAAGAACATAAGGTCCGCTTCGTCATCATCGGCGCGACCTGATCGAAATGAAGGTGGCGGCGGGTCGCCCCAAAGACAAGGAAGACCTCAAATTCCTCCGTAGACTGAAACGAAGGAAAGCGAAGCACAAGGACTCTCTCGGCCAGGGTTGCAAGTAAGAGTCCAGTCACAGTGAGGCCCGCAGGAAAGAGCACCGCATCCCTTTCGTTCCCTTCGAAACTTCCTTTCAGGATAGCCTGGCCGAACGGTGATGCGACGGGCGCTGCTTATGTCTCCCTCAGTCCATCGAAGTGACTCTTTGGGTACGGAAGCCCTCCGCCAACCTCCCGAACAAACGACAGATGCACACGCAAAGCGTCCTGCCAATCCGCGAATGTTCCGATATCGCGGCGTTGATAGGCATGAATCGCGTTTCTGTGCTCTTGAACCATTTGCACATATGGGTTCCAATTCGTGCCCACGTCCCAGATCCGCTTGACGAAGAACTGGCGAAGCTCCCCAAGCGCGCAAATATCTGGATCAAGTTGCTTACCTCTGCGTCGAATCGCGTCGATATCCGATTTGTAATCGCAATAGTGCACGCTGAGGAAAAGCTTAAGTTGGCCTTCTACAAGGGCCCCGAGGTTTGCCCAAGCGAGAATCAAGTCACCGGGCGATACAGCGCCAATCCACCGCCGCAGGCTTGATGCCATCGATACCTGCCAGCCAAGCATCGACCTGTCCAACAACTCAGCCGCCTCCGCAGGAGCCCACCCATCAGAGTGTTTCCAGAAGTCCATGATGCTGCGGGTCAACGTGGCGATTCGGCTGCACAGTTCCTCTGGCGTATAGTCCAATGTGTCGGTATCGGGCGTCATTGTCTGGCATGAGCACCGGCCGGTGACGCTTCCCTCGATCCACATATTTAGTCTCCTTTCGTCATTGTGCGTCAGAGCCGTTGTCGGCTCCTTCCCAAAGTCAGATTGTTGAGGTTTCCTCCATGTTTCAGTTAAACAGTTCTGGGTTGATCTTCCTCATATGCTTTTCCAGAGAGGCCCATAGCCTGGTTATTTGATCGAAGTGCAGTTCTCCCTGAAAGATAGATTTCCACATTTGGGCCATACCATCAGCCTTCTTCGACACGGGATATCGGCCGAAAACCACAAGGCAGATTTCAAGACGCTCCAACAACGAATCACGCTGCCGAGATCGGACTCTGTCCACGCCGGCGAGATTCCAGAGTTTCTTCAAATGGTGGTTCCCGATCGTCTGCGGGATTTTTTCTTTCCCGACAAGGGCAGGGTCTTTTGCCACAAGGATGGTCTTCAAGGCGGCCTCTATGGCCATGCCCATGAGAAGCATGTAAACCGGTCCGATGTAGAAATCGGCCAACGCGGCATCTATGTCATGATATTTGCGCTTCTCGGGCCAGCAATGACTGCGTAAGACGTCTGCGGCCTCCTTGAGCCTGAGCGACGACAGCCACCAAGGTCCGGGATGCTTCCCAAGGAACTCAAACAAAGAACGACGTTCTTCCTCAGTTGGTTCGGAGTCGGCGCGCATCTATTCGCTCCGCCAATGTGCTATCGGCCTTAGCCAATCAGCAACGATCGACAATGACCGTCCTTGTTGTCTCATCAAGGATGCTGGAAATCACCGCTTCTGGTTCTATCGGCCGGAAAGGGGAGTGGGATAAGGAGAAATATGGGAAAGATGGCGGGGGGATTGTCAGGCGGGTGTGGTGGTTTTGTTTTTTGCGGAGACGTTTACAGGTTTGCCGTATTTCTCGGCGAAGAACCGCACGGACTCGGGCGCCATGTCGATAGCGTGCTCATCGTACGCGCCGGTCTCCGGATTCGGCCAGATCAGCGCATACTCGCCCCGCACCTGTTGAAAGCGCTCGCGGTCTTTCAGCGGAGCGAAGACACCCCCTGGATTCCCCTCCACGACCAGGGGATGAAAATCCAGTTCGTAGATGGATACATTCAATTCGTCTTCGAACCAGAGGCGCAGAACATAGTCGCCGACGTATTCTGCTTTGAGCAATCCCTTTTCTTCGCGGTCTTCCCACCGAGATGGATCGTCCGCGATGGCCTGCCATTCTTGCCATTTCATAATATTACCCTACGATGGAAATTGGGCGGTGGTGCCGTGCATTCTCCCATTGTTGGAGGAGCTCCGTTTCATGGGCTTCGACCCACGTCTCAACCAATCTCTGTAACGTTGGCGGCAACTCTCTGCCCGGTTTCATCCAGTCTCTCGTTTTGATGACGATACGATACTGCCCGACATCTCCCTGGTACTTCACATGAACATGCGGCGGAGCATGATCGTTGTAGTTCATCAGGATCACCAGGGCTCCTTTCTTGAACGGATGTGAAACAGGAGGCATAGGATTCAACTCCTCAAGCCCTGGTCTGCTTCTGCCGAGAGGCACAAGCTGTAACCTTCACCTCTTCTAATCCTTTACACGATCTTATCTTAGCACCCTATCTCGCGTAAGTCAAGCACGTCTTCGGACGGCACGTGTCTCGTTCTTGCCGGCTTGTTTTGGGTGGATTTGGGTGTGGTTTGGTTTTATGATGCTGGCGGTGGGGTGGGGTTTGGGTTGCGTCGATCTTTGACGGAGTTGTTTGGGAAGGGGTGTTTTCGTGAAGACGTGGGTTTGGGTGTTGGTGGCGAGTTTTGCGGTTTCGTTGTTTGTTTGGCCGGGGGTCTGTGGGGGGGCTGGGAGGTATGAGGCGAAGTGGGAGTCGCTGGATCAGCGTCCGACGCCTCAGTGGTGGATGGATGCGAAGTTCGGGATCTTCATTCATTGGGGGGTGTATTCGGTTCCTGCCTGGTCGGTGCGGGGGCAGTACTCGGAGTGGTACTGGACGCGCGTTCGGAACAAGGCCGAGAAGGATCCGTATTGGCGGTATCACAAGAGCACCTACGGCGCGGATTTCGCCTACGCAGACTTCGCGCCGCAGTTCAAGGCCGAGCTGTACGATCCGAATCATTGGGCCGACGTGTTTCGGCGCAGCGGCGCGCGGTACGTCGTGTTGACCTCGAAGCACCACGACGGGTATTGTCTCTGGCCCAGCGAGCAGGCGAACCGGAGCTGGGGCCGGCCGTGGAATGCGGTGGACGTCGGGCCCAAGCGCGATCTGCTTGGCGACCTGACCGAGGCGGTGCGCCGCCAGGGCCTGAAGATGGGATTCTATTACTCCCTGTACGAGTGGTACAATCCGCTCTGGCTGGCGGACCGGGACCTCTACGTGGACAAGCACATGTTCCCGCAGTTCAAGGACGTGGTGACACGCTACAAGCCGTCGGTGATCTTCTCCGACGGGGAATGGGACATGCCCAGCGAGCGCTGGCGCAGCGAAGAGCTTCTCGCCTGGCTGTTCAACGAGTCCCCGTGTCGGGACGAGGTGGTCGTAAACGATCGCTGGGGCAAGGGCATCCGTCACAAACACGGGGGCTATTACACGACCGAATACGGCGCGGGCCTGGCCGGCGGCAGCCATCCGTGGGAGGAGAACCGGGGCATGGCGCACTCGTTCGGGTACAGCCGGACCGAGCCGCTTTCGGACTACAAATCGGCGCGCGAGCTGGTTCTGCTGCTGATCGACCTGGTCAGCCGGGGCGGCAACCTCCTGCTTGACATCGGCCCCACCGGCGACGGGCGCATCCCCGTGATCATGGAGGAGCGGCTCGTCCAGATGGGCGAGTGGCTCGAAGTCAACGGCGCGGCCATTTACGGCACGAAGCCTTGGCGGATGGCGAAGCAGTGGACCGAAGGCAAGCGTCCGGACGTCGGATACGGCAAGGGCGATCAGGCCAAGTACGATATCGCCAAGCTGACGGGCCCGCCTTCGGGTGGCAAGGCGGTTATTGAGGCATTTTTCACATCAAAGGGTGACACGCTGTACGTTATCACGCCGCGCTGGCCGGGCGGGGAGCTGGTGGTCAAGGATGTGGAGGTTTCGGCCAACAGCGCTGTAACGATGCTGGGTGTGGCGCAACCCATCGGGTGGGACCGGTCCGGCCGGAACGTGGCGATTCACGTGCCGTCGCTGTCCGTCGATGAAGTGCCCTGCCGGTATGCCTATGTGTTTGAAATTACACATGTTAAGTAGCTCTCGCTTCCGTGGGCGGCGGGGCGGATTTTGGCTGGAAATACCATTGCCCGTGCGTTCTGAGCCGGTATAATGACAAGTCTTTGGTTTCGCCAGGGAGGCAGGTGTCTGGACTTCTGGTGTGAATTTGGGTAAGAAAGATGCCTGCATCAAGCTGCCCTCCGGACGGGTAAGCACGCAATAAAGCGTTTGTCGTGAGCGTTCTTTCCTCAGGAAAGGACTGGCTTTGGAAAGAACTTTGAGTTCTGTTAGATAAGGAGGTTTCGAGATGGCTAGACCGGTTACACTCTTCACGGGACAATGGGCGGACCTGCCCCTGGAGGAGCTGGCGAAGAAGGCGGCGGGCTGGGGCTACGACGGGCTGGAGCTGGCATGTTGGGGAGATCACTTCGAAATAGACAAGGCGTTGGCGGACGACGGCTACTGCCAGGCCAAGCGGGAGATGCTCAAGAAGCACGGCCTGGAAGTGTATGCCATCTCGAACCACTTGGTGGGGCAGTGCATCTGTGACAACATCGATGCGCGTCACCAATCGATCGTCCCGCCGGAGGTATGGGGCGACGGCGAGCCCGAGGGCGTGCGGCAGCGGGCCGCGGAGAACCAGATCGCTGCCGCCAAGGCGGCCAAGAAACTGGGCGTCGGTGTGGTCAACGGTTTCACCGGCAGCTCGATCTGGCACCTGCTGTACTCCTTCCCGCCGGCCTCGCCCGACATGATCAACGCCGGCTACGAGGATTTCGCCAAGCGTTTCACGCCCATTCTCGATGCCTACAAGGCCGAAGGGATCAAGTTCGCCCTGGAAGTGCACCCGACGGAAATCGCGTTCGACATCGCCTCGGCGCAGCGCGCGATCGACGCGGTCAAGGGGCACGAGTGCTTCGGATTCAACTACGATCCGAGCCATTTAGGCTATCAGGGCGTCGATTACGTCAAGTTCATCCGCACGTTCGGCGACCGCATCTTCCACGCCCACATGAAGGACGTGTGGTGGGGTCACGGGGACGGCACCGTCGGTGTGTTCGGCGGGCATACGGAGTTTGCGGATCCCCGCCGGTACTGGGACTTCCGCTCCATCGGTCACGGTGACATCAACTTCGAGGAGATCATCGTGGCGCTGAACGACATCGGCTACCAGGGCCCGCTTTCGATCGAGTGGGAAGACAGCCGGATGGATCGCGAGCACGGGGCCGCTGAGGCCTGTGGGGCGATCAAGAAAGCCGACTTCAAGCCGTCGGAGGTTGCTTTCGACGCACAATTCGACAAATAGACAAGAACAGAGTGTCGGCATGGCCCAGGCGCAGGCAAAGGCGCCTGGGCCGTGCCGATTATCGGAAAGGTATCATGGGCAGCAGGCAAAGGTTAAGCCGGCGGCGGTTTCTGGGTACGGCGGCCGGCACGGCGGCGGGGGTGATTGGAATTCCATACATTGTCAGTTCCTCCGCCCTGGGCCAGGGTGGCCGCACCGCTCCGAGCGAGCGCATTACCATCGGGT
This sequence comes from uncultured Pirellulales bacterium, assembly GCA_964415045.1. GTDB lineage: Bacteria > Planctomycetota > Phycisphaerae > Sedimentisphaerales > Anaerobacaceae > CAYPZL01. The sequence goes on from CAYPZL010000024.1 coordinate 5,654, forward strand.
TCATCGCCTGCGGCAAGCAGAGCAAGCACCTGATGCGCTCGTTCCTGAATTCGCCCGGCACGCACGTCGTGGCGGCCTGCGACGTCGACAAGCTCAAGCTCGAACGAGGCAAAGGCATCATCGAGGGCCATTATTCGCAAAAGGGCGTTTCGTCCTATAAAGGCTGTGATACCTATGGGGATTTCCGCGAATTGCTGGCCCGCGATGACATCGACGCCGTGGTGATTTCGACGCCGGACCACTGGCACGCGGTCACGGTCATCGAGTCGGCCAGGGCGGGCAAAGACGTCTACTGCGAGAAGCCGCTGTCGCAGACGATTGCCGAAGCGCGCGCGATGATCGCCGCGATTCGCACGTACGACCGCGTCTTCCAGACGGGCAGCATGCAGCGCTCGTCGTGGAATTTCCGGTTCGCCTGCGAACTGGTGCAGAACGGGTACATCGGCGACGTCAAGCACGTCACGGTCGGGGTGGGCGGACCGCCGGAGGATCCGCCGTTGGAGCCGCAGCCGGTGCCGGATTATCTCGACTGGGACATGTGGCTGGGCCCGGCCATGTGGAGGCCCTACCATTCGGAGCTCTCGCCGCACCTGAGCTGGGACGGCTTTCCGCATTGGCGCCATCATAGCTGGTTCGGCGGCGGCGGCATGACCGACTGGGGCGCCCACCACTTCGACATCGCCCAGTGGGGCCTGGGCATGGACGGCACCGGGCCGGTCCAAATCCTTCCGCCCGACGGCAAGGACCGCAAAGACCTGACCTACATTTACGCCAACGGCATCCCCATGACGCGGGGCAAGGCCAACGGCATCCTGTTCGAGGGGACCAAGGGCAAGATCGAGGTCAACCGGGGGTACCTTAAGACCTGGCCGGACAGTCTCAAGGACCGGAAGATCGGCCCGGACGAAATTCATCTGTACGACAGCAAGAATCACTACACCGACTGGCTCGATGCGATTCGCAGCCGGACCAAACCGATCTGCGATGTCGAGACCGGCGCCAGCTCGGTGATCGTATGCCACCTGGGGAATCTCGCGTACAAGCTCCAGCGCCCGCTGAAGTGGGACCCGGATCGCGCGGTGTTCATCGGCGACGACGAGGCCAACCGACTGCTGTCGCGGCCGATGCGCAGCCCCTGGCATATGTGACCAACGCAAAGAAAGGCTTTTGTCGTGTCAACAGGAAGAAGATTGGACAGGCGTCAGTTTCTCAGAAGAGCAACCGGAGCGGCGGCCGGAGCGGTCGCCTTCCCATATATCGTTCCGTGGTCGGCCCTGGGCGGGGACGGGAATGTCGCGCCGAGCAACCGGATCGTGCACGGCTGCATCGGCGTCGGCAGCCGGGGATCGGGCGTCATGCGCGGTTTCCTCGGGCGCAATGAGGTCCAGATCGTCGCCGTCTGTGATATCGACAGCGACCATCGGGACCGGGCGAAGAAGACCATCGACGACAAGTACGGCAACACGGATTGTGCGACCTACCACGATTTTCGCGAGTTGATCGCGCGGGACGACATCGACACGATGTCGCTGGCGCTGCCCGATCACTGGCATTCGATTCCCGCGATCATGGGCGCCCGGGCCGGCAAGGACATGTACGCCGAGAAGCCGCTGGCGCGGACGATTCACGAGGGCCGGCAGATGGTCAAGGCGGTCGAAGGGTATAAGAGGGTCTGGCAGACGGGCTCGCAGCAGCGTTCCACGGGGAATTTCCACAAGGCGTGCGAGCTGGTTCGCAACGGTCGCATCGGCAAGGTGCGTCGCGTGGAGGTCGGTCTTCCGACCGGCCGCAGCGGACCGGCCGCCGAGGTAAAGCCCGTGCCGGCCAATCTGGACTGGAACTTCTGGCTTGGGCCGGCGCCGTGGCGGGCCTATACGGAATTCGGCAAGCGCGGCGTCCACTGGGACTGGCGCTGGGTCAGAGATTTCTCCGGCGGCCAGCTTACCGACTGGGCGGGCCATCACATCGACATCGCCCACTGGGGGCTCGGACTGGGCCGCACCGGCCCCGTGGAAATCGAAGGTCGCGGTGAGTTCCCCGCCGACGGCATCTACGACGTGGCCATCACGTACAAGTTTACCTGCAAATATGCCAACGGCGTCGAACTCACCGTTGCAAACAACAAGCAGCTCGCGCAAGGCGCAAAGTGGTACGGGGAGAAGGGCTGGATCTATGTGAAGCGAGGCAAACTTCAGGCCGATCCGCCCGAGGTGCTCAACGAGACCATCGGACCCAACGAGATTCACCTGTATGAGAGCCGGGATCACATCGGTAATTTCCTGGAGTGCGTCCGAACGCGCAAGGAGACGGTCGCGCCGATCGAGATCGGCCACCGCTCCATCAGCGTCGGCCTGCTCGGCGAGATTGCCATGCTGACGCGGCAGAAGCTAAAATGGGACCCGCAAAACGAGCGGTTCCTCAACAGCCCCGAGGCCAATCGCATGTTGTCACGGCCGATGCGAAGCCCGTGGCACCTCGGAATATAAGTCAGGAGAACGACACATGAAGAAAACAACGATATCGCGTCGCGGGTTCCTGCGCAACGCCGCAGGAGTCTCGGTCGGTGCAGTAGCATTCCCGTACGTCGTTCCGTCGTCCGTCCTGGGCGCCGATGCGCCGAGCGAGAAGATCGTCATGGGCTGCATTGGCGTCGGCAGCCAGGGCAGCGGGAACATGAGGGGCTTCCTGAACAAGAAGGACGTGCGGATTGTGGCGGTCTGCGACGTGGACAAGGGCCACCGCGACAACGCCAAGAAGACCGTTGACGGCAAATACGGCAACTCGGACTGTAAGACCTACCTGGACTTTCGCGAGCTGATCGCCCGGGACGACATCGATGCCCTGTCGCTGGCATTGCCCGATCACTGGCATTCGATTCCGGTGATAACGGCAGCGCGGGCGGGCAAGGACATCTACGGCGAGAAGCCGCTGGCGCGGACGATCTACGAAGGGCGCAAGATGGTGGACGCGTTCCATCGCTACGGCCGGGTCTGGCAGACCGGAAGCTGGCAGCGGTCGGTGGAGCATTTCCGCCGGGCCTGCGAGTTGGTCATCAACGGTCGTATCGGGAAGGTGAGCCTGGTGGAAGTGGGCCTGCCCACCGGCGGCGGCAGCGACGTGAAGCCCGTGCAGCCGGTGCCCGACGGCGTGGACTGGGATTTCTGGCTGGGGCCGGCCCCGTGGGTGCCGTACCGCGGCGTGATCCACTGGAACTGGCGCTGGATGATGGATTATTCCGGCGGCCAGTTGACCGACTGGGCGGGCCATCACATCGACATCGCCCATTGGGGCCTCGGACTGGACCGCAGCGGCCCGGAAGAGATCGAAGGTCGCGGCGTGTATCCGAAGGACGGCATCTACGATGTCCCCACGCAGTACAAGTTCACGTGCAAGTATGCCAACGGCCTGACGATGGTCGTCGCCAACGACAAGCAGGTCTCGCACGGCATGGGGGCGTGCTGGTACGGCGAGAACGGCGCCTGGATTCACGTCAATCGCGGCGGCCTTCGCGCCAGCGACCCCAAGATCCTCGAGGAGGTCATCGGGCCCAACGAAATCCGCCTCTATGAAAGCCGGGACCATCAGCAGAACTTCCTGGATTGCGTCAAGACCCGCAAGGAGACGATCACGCCGATCGAGACCGCCTATCGTTCCATCAGCGTGGGATTGCTGGGCGAGATCGCGATGCTCACGGAGCAGAAGCTCAAGTGGGACATCAAGACCGAGCGATTCACCAATAGTGACGAAGCCAATCGTCTGCTGCGCCGCCCGATGCGCAGTCCGTGGCATCTGTAACGAAGAACCGGCCGGCTTGCTGCTCGTTGAGAGCGATCGAGTCGCCCTGTAATAGAAAGGAGCCAACCCATGATGCGAAAGTCGAAAGCCATGACCGTGGTGCTGCTGATCAGTTTTTGCCTGTCCCTGCTGGCCGGTCCCCTCTGGGCGGTATCGCCCGAGAAACTGCGTCCGTTGAAGGACGAGGAAGTTGCGAAAATCAAGGACGCGATGCCCACCAAGCCGGTGGCCAAGCCCGCCAAAACGCGCAAGATGCTCGTGTTCTGGCGCTGCGAAGGGTTCTATCACGGGGTGATTCCCGTGGCGAACAAGGCGCTGGAGATCATGGGCGAGAAGACCGGGGCGTTTGACGTTACGGTGGTGACCGACGACTATTCGGTGTTCACCGCCGATACGCTCAAGCAGTTCGACATCGTGTGTTTGAACAACACGACCGGTTTGAAGTTCGATCCGAGCAAGACGCCGGAGCGCTGCAAGGCCCTGATGGACTTCGTCAAGAGCGGCAAGGGTCTCGTCGGCATCCACGCTGCTGCGGACAACTTCTACCAGTGGCCCGAGGGCATGGAAATGATGGGCAACAAGTTCACCGGCCACCCCTGGGGCGCCGGCGGCACCTGGGCCATCAAGATCGACGAGCCCGATCATCCGCTGACTGCGCCGTTCAAGGGCAAAGGCTTCAAGGTCAAGGATGAGATCTATCGTACGGACCCGCCCCTGTACTCGCGTGACAAGCAGCTCGTCCTGATGAGCCTCGATATGAGCGATCCGACGACGAAGGCCCAGGCGCAAAAGCCCGAAGACGCCGACACCGGCATCACCTGGGTCAAGAAGTGGGGCAGGGGCCGCGTCTTCTATTGTTCGCTCGGGCACAACAACGAGATCTTCTGGACCCCGGCTATTCTCGAGCATTATCTGCGGGGGATTCAGTTCGCCGCGGGTGATTTTGACGTAGCGACCAAACCGAAGGCATCAGTAAAGGGATCAGACATGGAGCAACAATTAGAGAAGGTCAAGACGTATGATTACGGCCAGAGCCGCGCGGCGCTGACGGAGCTGAGCGATCACATCCGCCAGGCGTACGGCAAGCCGGCCGAGCTGAAGAAGATCGAGAAGGCGCTTCTGGGTGTCCTCAAGTCGGATGCGAAGTACGCGGGCAAGCAGTATGTCTGCCGGGAGCTCAGCATCATTGGCACGGAGCAGTCGGTGCCGGTGCTGGCTTCGATGCTCACCGACGAGAAGTACTCCGACATGGCCCGCTACGCCCTGGAGCGCATTCCCGGCAATGCCGCCGACGAGGCGCTGCTGGCGGCGCTGTCGAAGGCCAACGGCAAGCCCAAGATCGGGATCGTCAACACGCTGGGCGAGCGCCGGTGTCGCAAGGCCGCCCCGGCTGTCGGCAAGCTGACGGGCGCTTCGGACAAGCTGCTGGCCGGCGCTGCGATCAGCGCGCTGGGCAAGATCGGCGGCCCCGACGCCATGAAGGCCCTGGCCAAAGCCAAGGACAGCACCTCCGGCAGTTTGCAAATGCTGGTCTACGACGCCTATCTCAAGTGCGCCGATCAGCTCGCGGTCGAAGGCAAGAAGGTGGAGGCTCTGAAGATCTACCGCGATCTGAACAAGCCGGGCGTTCCGCAGTTGGTGCGCACCGCCGCCCTGAGGGGTATGGTCAAAGCCGCCGGAGGCGGCAAGTAATTTCCGAACCACGAGGCGCACCGCTCGGGCGCCTCCCCTTTGTTCGGGGCAGGCGTTGGGTCTGTGCTTGCGGTTCGATGTGAGCTGTTTTGATCTCAAGTTAGGATTGTGCATATGATTCGTCACGGGAAGAGATTCTGTTCGTTGTTGCTTATGGTGTTCGTCGCGGGCCTGCTGGGCGCCGTGGCGCCGGCGCCGGCCGATGAGGCCGACCAGGAAATCATCAACATGGTGATCGAGGCGCTCAAGAGCGACGACCCCGGGATGCAGACGGGGGCGATCGCCATCGTGCGGGACATCCCCGGCGCGGCGGTGACGCAGGCGCTGGCTCGGGAGCTGCCGAAGCTCTCAGCCACCGCCCAGGTCCAGTTGCTCTCGGCTCTGGCCGACCGGGGGGATGCCACGGCGTTGCCGGCGGTGGTTCAGGCAACCCAGGCGAAGAACGAATCGGTTCGTGTGGCGGCTTTGAAGGCCATCGGCCAGTTGGGGAATGCCTCGAGCGTGCCCATGCTGGCCGAGCGTGCCTCGGCCACGACGGGGATCGAGCAGAAGGCGGCTCGCGAGAGTCTCTATCGTCTGCGCGGCCCGGAGATCGACGCAGCGGTCTTGAAGGCGTTGCCTTCGGCCCAGGCCAAAACAAAAGTGGAACTGATTCGGGCCGTTGGCGAGCGGAACATCACGCAAGGTGTCGAGATCCTGCTCAAGAGCGCCAAGGATGAAGATCGCAAGACGCGTTCGGAGTCGTTCAAGGTCCTGCGCGTGGTGGCCGGGCCGGACGATCTGCCCGCGCTGGTGAACCTCTCGCTGAATCTGGCCGCCAAGTCGGACCGGACCGAGGCCGAGAAGATGATTGCCGCGGTGGCGCACAAGATCGAGGACGAGACTCGCCAGGCGGCGGCGGTCCTGGCCGTGCTGCCCAACGTCAAGGACGTGGAAAACCGGGCTTCGCTGCTTCGCGTGCTCGGCCGCATCGGCGACAGTAGCGCCCTGCCGATGCTGCGAACCGCTCTCAACAGTCGCGAAGGGGAGATTCAGGACGCCGCGATTCGGGCCCTCTCGGATTGGCCCACGTCCGAGCCGGTGCCCGATCTGTTGAAGGTGGCGCAGAATTCGGAGAATCGCGTGCATCGGGTCCTGGCCCTGCGCGGGTTCGTGCGGCTGCTGGGACTGGAAAGCGACCGGTCCGAGAAGGAGACCGCCGAGCTGTATAAGAAGGCGATGGAGTTGGCGCCGAATGCGCTGGAGAAAAAGCGCGTGCTTTCGGGGCTGGGCGATACGAAGTCGCTGGCCGCGCTGGAGATGGCCGGGGCGTACCTCGACGATCTCACGCTGCATCTGGAAGCGGAGATGGCGGCGGTCAAAATTGCCCAGGGGATTTACGGCAGCTACGCGCAGCAGTGCACCGAGGTCCTGCAGAAGGTCATCAAGGTCACGCAGAACGACACCCTCCGCGGCCAGGCGCAGGAGGTCATCAAGCAGATCCAGCGTTTCGACGACTACATCACCGCCTGGAAGGTCAGCGGTCCGTACACCAAGGCCGACGCCGATAACGCGGCGCTGTTCGATGTCGCCTTCGCTCCCGAGAAGAAAGGGGCCCAGGCCCAGTGGCGCATTATGACAGCCGGCACGAGCAAGGATCGGCCCTGGTTGTTGGAGTTCGACAAGGACAAGGCCCTGGCCGGCAACAACCGTGTGGCCTACCTGCGTACGAAGGTGTTCTCGCCGAAAGAGCAGAAAGCGCAGCTCGAGATGGGCAGCGACGACGGCATCAAGGTCTGGCTCAACGGCGCGGTGGTGCATGCCAACAATGCCACGCGCCCGGCTTCGCCGGGCCAGGACAAGGCCGAGGTGACGCTCAAGGAAGGCTGGAATCTCTTGCTGGTGAAGGTGACGCAGGGCGGGGGCGAATGGTCCGTCTGTGTGCGTTTGCGCCGGCCCGACGGGAACAAGCTCGAAGGTCTCAAGGTTGAGGCCGAGTAGAAAAGGCAATGTCGTCCGATGAGCCCCGACGATGTGGTAACGGAGAAATACGTATGAAAAGGGTAGTTTCTTTTGAAGCGCGACAATCGCTGATCCCGGTTGTGCTTCTTGCACTCATTGTGTCGGTGTTTGCCGTCGCCGGGGCGGCTCCGGTGGACCCTTTGATGGGCGACTGGCAGGGACGCTGGGAGCTGGTCGACGGCTACGAGTCGGGCTCGCTGGTCGCCGAGGTCATCGCTCTCGGAGAAGGTCGCTACCGGGCCCGGTTCCTTGAGGGCTTTGCCATGACGGTGCGTCCGTACGCCGTCCTCGAAGGGCGGTTGGAAGGCGGGAAGGTGAAGTTCTCCGGGCCGCTCGATCCGGATACGACGGACCTGCACGGGGAAATGAAAATGACTCTGGCCAACGGCACGCTCGCCGGTCGCTTCGAGGGCGAAACCTCCGGCGGCGATCGGGTGAAAGGCGAGCTTTCGCTGGAGAAGACCGTCCGCCGTTCGCCGACGCTGGGGGCAAAGCCGCCCGCCGGCGCGATCGTGCTTTTTGACGGCACCGGCTTCGACGAGTGGTCCAGCCTGGGCGGTCGCAAGGGCCTGATCAACATTTCCGAAGTCCTCGGTAGCACGGAGAATGCGGTTGCCTACTTGCGGGCGAAGATCTGGTCGCCGCGGAAACGGTCGGCCACCCTCGAACTGGGCAGCGACGACGGCGTCAAGGTCTGGCTCAACGGCGAGACGGTCCACGCCAACAACGCCCTGCGCGGGGTGACGCCGGGCCAGGACAAGGTCGATGTCACGCTCCAGCGGGGCAGCAACGAGTTGATGCTGAAGGTCACCAACGGCGGCGGGGACTGGGGCGCCATCGTTCGCGTGGTGGGCAAGAACAAGAAGCCCTTGCGGAATCTCCGGGAAGTGTCGCCGCAGTTTCCCTCGGACACCGGCTCGGATGAGTATCTCAGGAAGAACAACGGCGTGCTGACCCAGTGGCAGGTAGCCGGTCCCTACCAGGAGAGCGGCAAGGGGCCCGAGGCGCTTTTCGACGTCGCCTTCGCACCGGAGAAAAGCTCGGGCAGGGAGCTCGGCTGGAAGTGGCTCAACGCCAACGATCCCGACGACACAAAAGTCAAATGGCGGATCGTTGACGGTGCGATGGAGGTCAAGGCCGGAACCGGTTCGATCGTGACGAAGAGAAAATTCAAGGACTTCAAGCTGCATATCGAGTTTCGCACCCCGTTCATGCCCGACGCCCGCGGCCAGGGTCGCGGTAACAGCGGTGTGTATCTGCAGGGACGCTACGAGGTGCAGGTGCTTGACAGCTACGGGCTCGAAGGCAAAGACAACGAGTGTGGCGGCATCTACAAGGTCGGGGCTCCGCTGGTGAACATGTGCCTGCCGCCCGGGCAGTGGCAGACCTACGATATGACCTTCCGCGCCCCGCGTTTTAACGCCGCCGGCGAGAAGACCGGCAACGCGGTCGTCACGGTCAAGCACAACGGTGTGACGATTCACGACGAGCGCCCGATTCCCGGCCCGACCGGCGGCGCGCTGGACAACAACGCCGCCGAACCGGGCGGAATCTATTTGCAGGATCACGGCAATCCCGTGCAGTTTCGCAATGTCTGGGTTGTCGAATTGAAGTGAGAAATCCCGTGCCTGCCGGCGTATCGACGCATGCATTCGCCCAGGCCACGGAAACGATATGACGTAGAGGGACATCGTCATGAAGAAAGGATAGAAAGTCCCGGATTGGAAGAAAGGCCGATCTTTTCATTCACCCAAAGTTAAGGAACCAGACTCATGTCGAACATTACACGTCGTCAATTTGTGAAGCGCAGCGTTGCTGTGGGAGCGGCAAGTGTCGCTTTCCCGCGCCTCATCCGGGCGCAGGGGCTCAACGAGAAACTTCAGGTGGGATTCATCGCCGTGGGCGGACGGGCCGGAGCGCATACGGGTGCGGCTCATGGGGAAGGCTGTCAGTGTGTCGCCTTTGCCGAGGTCGACAAGACCCGGTGGGGCGGCGTCCTTGGCAAGAAGGGCTGGGAGCAGGCGAAAGGGTACACGGACTGGCGGAAGGTCTTCGAGAACCACGGTAAGGACCTCGACGTGGTCTTCGTGGCGACGCCGGACCACACCCATTTCGCTCCGTCCATGACCGCCGTTTCCATGGGGATCCACTGCTACACCGAGAAGCCGCTGACCTGGTCGGTGCGCGAGGCGCAACTGCTGGCCAAAGCCTACGCCAAGAATCCCAAAGTCGTGACCCAGATGGGCAACCAGGGCCACGGTGGTGAGGGATGGCGACGGGCGTACGAATACGTCAAGGCCGGCGCCGTCGGCGACATCAAGGAGTTCCACACCTGGACGAATCGTCCGGTCTGGCCGCAGGGCGGCGACCGTCCGAAGGGCTCCGATCCGGTTCCCGCAACCCTGGACTGGGACGCCTGGATCGGCCCGGCTCCGATGCGTCCCTTCAAGGAAGGCGTCTACCATTCGTTCAAGTGGCGCGGCTTTGTCGATTTTGGCTCGGGCGCCCTGGGCGATATGGCCTGTCACACCACCGACGGCATCTACTCGATCATGGATCCGGGCTATGCCGCCACGGCCGAGCCGTACATCATGACCGGGCCCGTCAAAGATCAGTGGCCCGCCGGCATGATCGTCAAGTGCACCTACCGCGCCAAGAACGGCCGGCCCGGCTTCAAGACCTTTTGGTACGAGGGCAACGATGGCGTCGGTAAGCCGCTCATGCCGTTTACGCCGGAGGAACTCGAGGTCGATGGACGCAAGCTGCCGCGCACCGGAAATCTGATCATCGGCACCAAGGCCAAGATGCTGGTGATTGGCGACTACTGGGAAACTCCGATGCTGATCCCGGAAGCGAAGCGCAAAGCGTTCGGTCGTCCGAAACAACTACTCGAACGTTCGCCCGGTCACCACAAGGAGTTCTTCATGGCCTGTCGGGGCGAGAAGCCGCGCGAGTTCAGCCGGTCCAACTTCGGCTACGCCGGTCCCATGACCGCCAACATTCAGCTCGGCAACCTCTGCGCCCGCGCGGGCAAGAAGCTCGAATTGAACGAGGCCGGTGAGATCACCAACGATCCGAAGATCAACGAGCTGGCCTGGCGCGAGCCGCGCGACGGCTGGGGACCGCTGGAAATGAATGTGTAAGTGAATCGCTGAACGGCAATAGGGGGCCTGCACCCTGCGGCAAGGGTGCAGGCCCATCAGGATAACAAGGCGGTCGATGCGGTCCCCGTATCGACCTGAAGCCGGCGCCGGGCATGGCGATGTGAGCGACGCAAGGATAGTCCGTTTGAGAGGTACCTGCTTATGAAGAATCCGAACGAGTCGAAAAAGGCATCCGGCAGGGACCGGGGGAGCTTCTCCCGGCGGGAGTTCGTGGGAGCGGCCGCGGCCGTGGCGGCGTTCACATTCGTGCCCAAACGCGTCCTGGGCGGCGCCGGCGGCAGCTCGGCCAACAACAAGCTGAACATCGCCGGCATCGGCGTCGGCGGTCGCGGCGCCAGTGACATCAACGGCTGTTCGAGCGAGAACATCGTGGCGCTTTGCGACGTGGACCTCAACCGGGCTTCCGGCACGTTCAAGAGATACTCGCAGGCCAAGGTCTATCACGATTTTCGCCGGATGCTGGAAGAGGAAGACAAGAACATCGACGCGGTCGTCATCGGCGCTCCCGACCACATTCACGCGCCTGCCGCGATCATGGCCATGAAGATGGGCAAGCACGTGTACTGCGAAAAGCCCATGGCCCACACGATCTACGAGGCCCGGCGGATGACCGAGGTCGCCAAAGAAATGGGCGTCGTGACCCAGATGGGCAACCAGGGCCACGCCGGCGACGGCCTGCGGCAATACTGGGAATACATCCACGACGGCGCCATCGGCACGGTCAAAGAGGTGCATGTCTGGAGTGACCGCGCCGGCACGCCGGAGAGGGCCTGGTGGCCTCAAGGCGTTACCGCGCCGAAGGGCAGCGAACCGGTGCCGGAACACCTGGACTGGGACCTGTGGCTCGGACCGGCCAAGTGGAGACCTTACCACTCGGCCTACGTGCCCTTCAAGTGGCGCGGCTGGTATGATTTCGGCTGCGGCGCCCTGGGTGACATGGCGGTCCACAACGCCGACCCCGCCTTCTTCGCCCTCGATCTGGACGCCCCGACGGCGGTGGAGGCCGAGACGAGCGAGGTCACTGACGATACGTTCCCGAAGTGGAATATCATCCATTATTACTTCCCGGCCAAAGGCAATCGGCCCGCGGTCAAGATGACCTGGTACGACGGGGCCAAGCTGCCACCGCGACCGGCCCATCTGGAAGAAGGGCTTCGGCTCGGCAGCAACGGGATCCTGTTCGTCGGCGAGAAGTCCTCGCTATTAGGCGGCAGCCACGCAGGGACTCCGCGAATCATTCCGGAGGTGAAGCGCAAGGAGTACGGCAAGCCGCCGAAGTCGCTGCCGCGTTCGCCCAGGCACCACAAGGAGTGGATCGAGGCCTGCAAGGCGGGCAAGCCGGAGGAGGCCAAGAGCGGTTTCTGGTACGCCGGGCCGTTCACGGAGGCGCTGCTCGTTGGCAATCTGGCCGTGCGGCTGGGCAAACGCGTCGAGTGGGATTCAAAGACGATGCGCTCGCCCAACTGTCCCGAGGCCGACAATTACATCACGAAATTCTATCGCGCCGGTTTCGATCTCGTGTAGCGTACGCGAGAAGCGCGGTTGCGCAGAGAGGGCCTGCAGGGTGACAAATGCAGGCCCCGCTTCCAAGGAGATCTCTCGCATGAGAGCCAATCCGACACATCGTGCAGGCGAAACGGTCGCCTCCGCCGGCACGATCCCGGCCGTAGCGAACCAGGCCGCCGTATCGCGGCGCCGGTTCCTCAAAGACAGCGCCGCCATTGCCGCCTTCACGGTCGTTCCCCGGCACGCATTAGGCGGACCGCGCCACGTTGCCCCGAGCGAGAAGCTCAACATCGCCGGTATTGGTATCGGCGGTCGTGGCGAGGGGGACCTGCACGAGTGCGGCAGCGAAAACATCGTGGCGTTGTGCGACGTGGACGACGCCCACGCGGCCCGCGTCTATAAGAAATACCCCAAGGCCCGCAAGTGGCGCGACTTCCGCAAGATGCTCGACGAGCAGAAAGACATCGACGCGGTGGTCATCGCTACGCCGGATCATTTGCATGCGGTCTGTGCCATGGCGGCGATCAAGCGGGGCAAGCACGTGTATTGCGAAAAGCCCCTGTCGCACTGCATCTGGGAAGCGCGTCAGATGACCGAGGCGGCCCGCGAGGCCGGCGTCGCCACGCAGCTCGGCAACCAGGGGCAGGCCTCCGAGGGCAATCGTCTCGTCTCCGAGTTCATCTGGGACGGCGCGATCGGCCCGGTGCGCGAGGTGCACGCCTGGTGCAACCGGTATATCTCGCCGCGCGGCATCGGCCGGCCGAAAGAGACACCGCCGGTGCCCGAGACGCTGGACTGGGATCTGTGGCTGGGGCCGGCAAAGTACCGGCCTTATCATCCCGCCTATCTGCCCTTCCGTTGGCGCGGCTGGTGGGATTTCGGCACGGGCGTGCTCGGCGACATCGGCTGCCATCAGCTCGACCCGGTCTTCCGCGCCCTGAAGCTCGGGTATCCCACGACCGTGGAAGCCTGTTCGAGCGGAGTCAACGAGGAGACCGCGCCGCAGTCTTCGCTGGTGCGTTTCGAGTTTCCCCAGAGGCAGGACATGCCTCCTCTGACGCTTACGTGGTACGACGGGGGACTGATGCCCCAGAGACCGCCCGAATTGGAGGAGGGAAGGCGCTTCGGCAACGCCGACGACAACTTGTTCATCGGCGACAAGGGCAAAATGCTCGGCCACCGGCTGATTCCCGAAACGCGGATGCAGGAGTACAAAAAGCCTCCCGAGAAGATTCCGCGCTCTCCCGGGCACCACAAGGAGTGGCTTATTGCCTGCAAGGGCGGTCCGCCGGCGCGGTCGAATTTCGACTGGGCCGGGCCTTTGACCGAGGTGGTTTTGCTGGGCAACGTCGCGCTGAAGATGGAGAAGCAGCTCTACGAGAAGGGCCTGAAGCTGCATTACGACGGCCCAAACATGCGGGTAACGAATCTCCCCGAGGCCAACCGGTATATTCGCGATACGTATCGCGACGGCTGGACGCTCTGAGTTCTTATGATATCGATTGTAACCAGAGGAAACCGGGCGCAATGACAAGTGTGAGGAGTCCTATTGTGGAACAGAAAAAGATCTCACGACGTGGTTTCATGGGTGCGGCGGCGACGGCCGCGGCCTTTACGGTGGTTCCCCGGCACGTGCTGGGTGGTGCCGGGCGCACGGCCCCGAGCGAAAAGCTCAACATCGCCGGCATCGGCGTGGGGGGGCGCGGCTCCGGCGATCTTCGCGCTCTCGAAAGCGAGAACATCGTTGCCCTGTGTGATGTGGATTGGCGACACGCCGCCGGAACGTTCCGGCGCTATCCCAGCGCCAGGAAGTACAAAGACTTCCGCGAGATGCTGGACAAGGAGGACAAGAACATCGATGCCGTGATGGTCGCCACGCCCGATCACATGCACTTCATGGCGTCGATGTGGGCGATTAAGCGGGGTAAGCACGTTTACTGCGAGAAGCCTCTGACCCATTCGGTGTACGAGGCCCGCACGCTGGCCGAGGCTGCCCGCAAGGCCGGTGTCGCCACGCAGATGGGCAACCAGGGCCAGGCCGGGGAAGCTCCGCGGCTGCTGCGCGAGACTATCTGGGACGGGGCCATCGGCCAGGTGCGCGACGTACACGTCTGGACGGACCGCCCGCTGAACGGGATCAACAAGTGGTACTGGCCGCAGGGTGTGGACCGACCGACTGACAGACCCGAGGTGCCCGAGACGCTCGACTGGGATCTCTGGCTGGGGCCGGCGCCATATCGCCCGTATCATCCGGCCTATCTGCCTTTCAAGTGGCGCGGCTGGTGGGACTTCGGCACGGGCGCCCTCGGCGACATCGGCTGCCACAGTCTCGATCCGGTCTTCCGCGCGCTCAAACTCGGCCACCCCACCAGCGTGGAGGCCTGCTGTACACTGGTCAACAACGAAACCTACCCCGTGGCGTCGCGGGTGACCTATGAATTCCCGCAGCGGGGCGATATGGCGCCGGTGCGCGTGCACTGGTACGACGGGGGGATGAAGCCGCCCCGCCCGCGAGAGCTGGAGGACGGCCGGACCTGGGACACGAACGGCGCCCTCTATGTCGGCGACGAGGGGATGATTCTCGGCAACCGTCTGATTCCCGAGTCGCGGCAGCGAGAGTACGGCAAACCCCCGCAGAAAGTGGAGCGTTCGCCGGGCCACCACAAGGAATGGATTCTGGCCTGCAAGGGCGGCAAGCCGGCCGGCTCGAATTTCCCCGATCACGCCGGTCTGCTCGCGCAGGTTGTGCTGCTCGGCAATTTGTGTTTGCGACCGCTCATCAAGGAGAAGATGACAAAGGTGAAGCTGCACTGGGACGGCGATGCCATGAAAGTAACCAATCTGCCCGAGGCGAATCAGTATTTGCGTCGTGAGTATCGCGAAGGTTGGACGGTGTAGCCTTGTAATTGAAATGATAAGAGGTAGCTGGTTATGAGCAAGCAGAATCGAAACGTATCGCGGCGCGAGTTGATTCGTGGCACGGCGGGCGCTGTAGCGGCATTCACTTTCGTTCCCGGTCACGTGCTGGGTCGAAACGGCGGTCAGCCGGCCAGTGAGAAACTCAACATCGCGGCCATCGGCTCCGGCGGCATGGGCGCCGGCAACATCAACGGCTGTGCGACGGAGAACATCGTGGCGCTGTGCGACGTGGATGACGCCCGAGCGGCCGGGACGTTCAAGAAGTTTCCCAACGCCCGGAAGTACAAGGACTTCCGCGTCATGCTGGACAAGGAAGACAAGAACATCGACGCGGTGATCGTCGCGACGCCCGACCACACGCATGCGGTCGCCGCGATGGCCTGCATCAAGCGCCGCAAGCACGTCTACGTGCAAAAGCCGCTGGCGCATTCGCTCTACGAGGTCCGCATGCTGACCGAGGCGGCGCGGAAGTACAAAGTCCAGACGCAGATGGGCAACCAGGGCCATTCCTCCAACGAGATCCGGCTCTTGTGCGAGTGGATTCAGGACGGCGCCATCGGACCCGTGCGCGAGGTCTATGCCTGGAGCGACCGGCCCGTCGGCGGCCATCCCTGGTCGGACTTTCCCATCATGGCCCGGCCCAAAGAGACGCCGCCCATCCCCAAGACATTGGACTGGGACCTGTGGCTGGGCCCGGTGAAGCACCGGCCCTACCACCCGATCTACTGCCCCCTCTCGTGGCGGGGCTGGTGGGACTTCGGCACCGGCGCCCTGGGCGATATGGGCTGTCACATCCTGGACCCGGCCTTCTGGGCGCTGAAACTCGGCTCGCCGACTCGCGTGGAAGCAGCGACGACGCACTACAAGCCCGAGATCGCGTCGGAAACTTACCCGCGGGCCTCGGTGGTCCGCTACGAGTTCCCCGCGCGCGGGGACATGCCGCCGGTCAAGCTGACGTGGTTTGACGGCCGGTTGATGCCGCCGCGACCGAGGGACCTGGAGCCCGGTCGCAACCTGGGCACCAACGGCGCCCTGCTCATGGGCGACAAGGGCACCATCATGCACGGCTCCCACGGCGCCGGCGGCGTGCGCATCATCCCCGAGACAAAGATGAGAGCGTATAAACGTCCGCCCAAGACGCTGCCCCGCGTCAACGGCCGCCACGAGCAGGATTGGGTCCGCGCCTGCAAGGACGGCAAGCCCGCCAGTTCGAACTTCGAGTACGGCGGCCCCCTGACGGAAATGGTTTTGCTCGGCGTGCTGGCGATGCGCCTGAAGAACACGCCCCTGGAATGGGACGCGGCGAACCTGAAGGTCACCAATTGCGACGAAGCCGCTCAATATGTCAAACCGGTCTTCCGTGAAGGCTGGACGTTATAACCTGTGAACGTACGTTAGTACATCGATCGATAGGGTAAAGCAAAGAGGTTGCATTGTGAAAGCAAAACAAATATCAAGACGGCAATTCCTGGGTACCGCCGCCTCGGCCGCGGCGTTTGTGTTTGTCCCGCGGCACGTGCTGGGCGGACCGCGTTACGTGGCCCCCAGCGAGAAGCTCAACATTGCCTGCATCGGCATTGGCGGCATGGGCGCCAGCGACGTGAGCCAGTTCAGCAGCGAGAACATCGTGGCGCTGTGCGACGTGGACTGGAAGCACGCGGCCGGCACGTTCAAGGCGCACCCCGAGGCGAAAAAGTACCGGGACTTCCGCAAAATGCTCGACGCCGAGCACAAGAACATCGATGCCGTGAGCGTCTCGACGCCGGACAACTGTCACGCCGTGGCGGCCATGGCCGCGATCAAGCGGGACAAGCACGTCTATTGCCAGAAGCCGCTCTGCCATGACGTCTACGAAGTGCGGCGGCTGACGATGGCGGCGCGCGAGCACGGCGTCATGACGCAGATGGGCACGCAGATTCACGCCACCAACGAGATGAAGGTGCTCGTCGAGATCATTCGGTCCGGCCTGATCGGCAACGTCCGCAAGGTGGACCTTTGGAGTGGCAAGAACTGGGGCGGCGGCACGCGCCCGACGGACACGCCGCCGGTCCCGGAGACGCTGGACTGGGATCTGTGGCTCGGGCCGGCTCCGTATCGGCCCTACCATCCGACGTACCTGCCCGGGCAGTGGCGGCGCTGGTGGGACTTCGGCACCGGGACGCTCGGCGACATGGGATGTCACATCATCGACCCGGCCTGGTGGGCGCTGGACCTGGATTACCCGACCAGCATCGAGGCCAAGCCCGGGCCGTTCAGCGATGAGACCTACCCGACCAAGACCGTCATTACCTGGGAGTTCCCCGCCCGCGGCAATCGTCCGCCCGTGACGGTGCGCTGGTACGACGGGGACAACCGCCCGCCGCGACCGCCCCAGCTCGAAGAAGGCCGAAACCTGCCCGGCCAGGGCGGTGTCTATTACGGCGACAAGGGCACGATCCTGTACCCGCACATGGGCGGACCGAGGCTGATCCCCGAATCGAGCATGAAGGGCTTCAAGAAGCCCGAGGCCTTCCTGCCGCGCGGCAAGGGCGGTGCGAGCTGGCACTACAAGGAGTGGGTCCAGGCCTGCAAGGGCGGTCCCAAGCCGCTGTCGAACTTCGACTACGCCGGCCCACTGACCGAGGCCATTCTGCTGGGTAACATCGCAGCCAAAGCCGGCCGCAAGATCCTGTGGGATGGGCCCGCCATGAAGGTGACCAACATGCCCGAGATCAACGAGCATCTGCGCCGCCAGTATCGAGAGGGATGGGTCCTGTAATTGATAAAGGACCATTGATGATTGATTGTTGTCGGGCACACGCTGTTCCGGGAATGACAGACAGAGTCGGGCTTCCGTTGTCGGAGGGCTGGCCTGAGTGGGAAGGGTCGTCAGTTTTACAGGCAGAGGTTTAGATCAGGAGAGCAGCAAATGGACAAGCGGATAAAAGTGGGTGTGGGAATGTTGGTGGGGTTGTGTGTGTGCGCGCTGGGGGCGACGTCGGTCCAGGCCGAGGAGAGGTGGCGTCTCGGCATGCAGGCGTACAGTTTCAACCGGTTCACCTTCTACGAAGCGGTCGAGAAGAACAAGGCGTTGGGCATGGACTACATCGAGGCGTACCCGGGCCAGAAGCTCAGCGCCGCGCACGGGGATGCGAAGTTCGACCACAACATGTCACCGGCCCTGCGGCTGGAAGTCAAGCAGATGCTCAAGGCCAAGGGCGTCAAGTTGGTCAATTACGGTGTGGTCGGCCTGCCCAACAACGAGAACGAATGCCGCAAGGTGTTCAATTTCGCCCGCGACATGGGTATCGAGACAATCGTCTCGGAGCCGCCCGAGGATGCCTTCGATCTGATCGACAAGCTTTGCCAGGAGTACAAGATCGGCGTGGCCATCCACAACCACCCCAAGCCTTCGCATTACTGGGACTACAAAACCGTGCTCAAGGTATGCGAGGGTCGCAGCAAGTGGATCGGCGCCTGTGCCGACACCGGCCACTGGACCCGTTCGGGCATCGATCCGCTCGAAGCGGTCAAGGCGCTCGGTCGGGCCGGCAGAATTCGGAGCTTCCACTTCAAGGACCTCAACGAATTCGGCGTTCGCAGCGCCCACGATGTCCCCTGGGGAACCGGTGTGAGCAAGGCCCGCGCGGTGCTTGAGGAAGTCGCCCGTCAGGGTTTTGAGGGCAGCTTTTCCATCGAGTACGAGCACAACTGGCTCAATTCCATGCCGGAAATCGCCAAGTGCGTGACGTTCTTCGGGCGCACCGCCGGCGAGCTGGGCGTCAGCGACTGGAAGTGGATCTTCAACGGCAAGGACCTGACCGGCTGGGACGGCGACCCCCGGCTCTGGACGGTTAAGGACGGCGTCATTCGCGGTGAAACCACCCCCGAGAACCCCACGAAGGGCAACACGTTCTGTATCTGGCGCGGCGGCCGGCTCAAGGACTTCGAGCTGAAGCTCAAATTCCGCATCCGCAACGGCAACTCCGGCGTCCAGTACCGCAGCAAGGAGTTCGACAAGTGGCGGATCACCGGCTACCAGGCCGAGATTGAGAACAAGCAGGGCAAGGTCGGCTTCCTGTACCACGAAGGCGGTCGCGGCTGGCTCGTCAACGTCGGAGACCTGATGCTCATCGACGGCGAAGGCAACAAGAAAGTCGTCAGCAACGTCAACGATCCGAAAGAGCTGATCGACGCCGGCTACTACACGGACCAGGGCTGGAACGAGTATCACATCATCGGCCAGGGCAACCACCTGATCCATTACCTCAACGGCTTCCAGACCATCGAGCTGATCGACAATGACCGCGTCACGGATCCGCAGGACCCCGCGGATCGCAAGGGCTCCATCCGCGAGGGCGTGCTGGCGCTGCAGATCCATGCGGGCCCGCCGATGCTGGTCGAGTTCAAAGACATTCGCGTCAAGGAACTGCCGCCGACCTACGGGGACGCCCAACTGGTCTTCAACGGTGAGAACCTGGACGAATGGATTACGAAGGACGGTCCAAACAAGTGGACCGTTGGCAAGGCGAAGGTTTCCGAGGACAACCCGAAAATGCTGGTGGCCGCCGAGGGCAAGGGCGAGATGATCAACCTGACGCCCAAGCACGGCGGAAGCCGGGACATTTACTCGAAGGCGAAGTTCGGCGACTGCCGGATCGAGGTCGAGGTGATGGTGCCCAAGGGCTCCAACTCGGGCATCTACGTGATGGGTGAGTACGAGGTCCAGGTGCTGGACAGCTACGGCCGGATGAAGATGGGCAACGGTGACATGGGCGCCATCTACGGCGGATTCGCGCCGCCGGTCAACGCCTCGAAGGCGCCGGGCCAGTGGCAGCAGTATGTCATCGAATGGCGCGCGCCCAAGTTCGATGCCGACGGCAAGAAGATTCAAAATGCGGAGTTCGTCAAAGTCGAGCTCAACGGCCAGATCCTCCATGAGAACCTCGTGATGGCCGGACCGACGCCCGGTGGCATAACCGGAAAGGAAGCGCCAGTCGGGCCGCTCATGTTCCAGGGCAACCACGGACCGGTGGCCTATCGCAATATCATTGTAAAGCCTGTGGCAAAATGAGGTTACAGAAGCAATGACGTTGTCGCGCCGGCGTTCTTGCGATTATGGGACGACGGGAAAAACGGACAACTTTCCTTGACAGTGCGTACGCCCGTGGCCATAATGGCCGGCTACATTTTAGAAACCAATCATGAACGAGTTTGTTCAATTTTTGGAGTGAGTAAAAATAGAATGAGCGACGAAAAAACACAAAACGGTATGGATAGACGTAGCTTCCTGCGCTCGACCGCCGCGGTCGGCGCCGGTCTGGCAGTGGCGCCGCGCGTGTTCGCCCAGACGGGAGGCAAGAAACCCGACGACATCAACGTGGCTCTGCTCGGTGCCGGCGCGCAGGGACAGGTTCTGATGCAGGCCTGTTTGAAGATTCCGGGCGTTCGGTTCAAGGCCGTCTGCGACATCTGGGAGAGCTACAACCAGAAGCGTGTGACGCGTCTGCTGAAGCGCTACGGGCATGAGAACAACGCCTACGTCGACTACAAAGAGATGCTCGACAAGGAGAAGGACAACCTGGACGCGGTCATTATCGCGACGCCGGACTTCTGGCACGCCGAGCACGCGATCGCCTGTATGGAAGCCGGGCTGCACGTCTACTGCGAAAAGGAAATGTCCAACGAGCTGGCCAAGGCCAAACAGATGGTCGAGGCGCAAAAGCGCACCGGCAAGCTCCTCCAGATCGGCCACCAGCGGCGGAGCAACCCGCGGTACATTCACTGCTACGACAAGCTGCTCAAGCAGGCCAAGATTCTGGGTCGGATCACGACCGTCAACGGGCAGTGGAACCGGGCCGCACGGCCCTTCAACGGCTGGCCCAAGACGGCCGCGATAGACGCCGCCACCCTGGAGAAGTACGGCTTCAAGTCCATGGAGCAGTTCCGCAACTGGCGCTGGTTCAAAGGCCTGGGCGGCGGCCCGATCGTGGACCTCGGCTCCCACCAGATCGACATCTACAGTTGGTTCCTCGGCACCACGCCCAAGGGCGTGATCGCCAGCGGCGGCACCGACTACTACGACAAGACCACCCACGAGTGGTATGACACCGTCATGGCCATTTACGACTTCGAGACCGCCGAGGGCACCGTGCGCGCGTTCTATCAGGTGCTCACGACCAACAGCAGCCAGGGCTACTACGAGACCTTCATGGGCGACGGTGGCACCCTGCAAATCTCCGAGTCGGCCAGTCGCGGTTCGGTCTATCGCGAAGCCGCCAACCAGGAAGACTGGGGCAAGTGGGTCAAGCTCGGTTTCCTGAACGAGCCAAAGGAAGAGAAGAAGGAAGAGGGCGACGAGGTCGTGCTGGACGTGCGTGAGACGTTGGCGCCGCCAGCCTACGAGATCCCGGTGACAATGGAGGGCAAGCCCTACCATCAGCCGCACCTGGAGAACTTCTTCAACGCCGTACGCGGCAAAGAGAAGCTGAATTGCCCGGCCGAGATCGGATACGAGACCGCGGTGATGGTCCTCAAGGTCAACGAAGCGGTCGAGGCGCAGCGCCGGTTGGAATTCAAGCCCGACGAGTTTCACGCATAGATTCGATCGGGATCGTTCGCTTTCGATATCCGTGCGGCGTGACGGCCGGACGTGCAGAAAGGAATTGAGAGAGCCTTGAAACGAGAATTGATTGCTGTTTTAGTACCGTTGTTGGTGCTGACGGTCGGGCCCGTCCGGGCCGAAGAAGGCGAACCGCTGCTGGGCGACGAGAGCGACGGCAGCCGGGCCCACCCGATTCACCTGATCCCTCTCTTCCCGGAAAACGAAGACGGCGAGAAGGGCGAGCAGATCGACCCGGAAGAAGTGGACGTCATGCCGTTCTCGACGCGTTTGACCTGCGGCCAATGCCACACGTACGAAGCCATCGGCGGCGGCTGGCATTTCAACGCGACCGACAGCAACGTTCCCGCGGGCCGCTCCGGCGAGCCCTGGCTCTACTTCAGCCCGAAGCTGGGAATCCAGCTCCCGCTTTCGTACCGCCCCTGGCCGGGCACGTTTAATCCCGAACAGGTCGGATTGACGCCGTTCGAGTTTACCAAAATCTTCGGGCGGCACATGCCCGGCGGCGGCGTCGGCGAAGTCAAGGCCACCGACGGCGATAGTATGGCCAAGCAGTATATTTCGGGAAAGCTCGAGGTCAACTGCCTGGCGTGCCACAACGCTCATCCCGGGCAGGACCAGGGCGGTGTCAACGGCTACGCGGTGCAAGTCTCGGCCAAGGAGAACTTCCGCTGGGCGGCCACCGCGTCCTGCGAATTTGCAAACGTCACCGGATCGGCGGCCAAAGTGTCCGTCACCTACGATCCGTTCATGCCCGACGAAACGGAGAAGAACGCGCCGCGCGTCACGTATGACAAGGATCGCTTCGATGAGAACGGCAACGTTCTGGTCGAGGTCGTCCGCGAGGTGCCCGACCACCGCTGTTATTTCTGCCACAGCGATCTGTACGGTACCGGCAGCGGCGAAAAAGCCGAGAAGTGGCAGGCGGATGAGGACATCCACCTTGCGGCCGGCCTGACCTGCGTCGATTGCCACCGCAACGGGCTGTATCACAATATCGTCCGTGGTTATGAAGGCGAGCCGTCGGGCAACGCCATGGCGGCGACCACCTCGTGTCGCGGCTGCCATCTCGGCAACGAAGACGGTGAGCGTCCGGAAGGCGGACGGCTCGGGGCTCCGGTCCCCGAGCACGTGGGCATTCCGACGGTTCATTTCGAGAAGCTGACGTGTACGGCATGTCACTCCGGCCCCTGGCCGGGCGATCAGGCGGTGCTGACCAAGACCGCGCGGGCGCACCGGCTGGGAACACCGAACGTCAACAAGGACCCGAACGTGCTGCCCCACGTTCTGGCGCCGATTCTTGCTGAAGGAGGCGCCGCCAGCGGCACCGCCGACGGGCAGATCGCCCCGCACAAGATGGTCTGGCCTGCCTACTGGGGCAATCTCAATGACGAAGGCGTCAAGCCGCTCGCCCTCGATGCGGTCGAAAAGGCCGTCAAGGGGGCGTTGAAGGATGTCGAGGCGCCCGCGGGCGGGGGGTGGCCCGCCTTTACGCCCGAGCAGATTGCCGCGGCCCTGAAGGCCCTGGCGGACGTCGCCGCCGACAAGGCGGTATACGTCGCCGGCGGAACGCTCTATCACCTGGACGAAGCGGGTGAGCTCGTGACCGAGGCCGACCATCCGCAGGCCGCGCCCTATATGTGGCCGCTGGCCCATGCCGTCAGGCCCGCCGCCCAGTCGCTGGGAATCCGGTATTGCACCGACTGCCACGCGACGAGTGCGGGGTTCTTCTTTGGCTCGGTGCCGGTGGACAGCCCGGTTGCATCGCCGGCGCCGGTGACCAAGAGGATGGTGGATTTCCAGGAGAGCGTCAGCCCCGTCTACGCCTGGGCGTTTGCGGTGTCATTTGTGTTCAGGCCGATGATGAAGATCTTCGCGCTGGGAGCGTGCGGTATCATCGGCTTGGTCCTGTTGTTGTACGGGCTCAAGGCGTTGGGCGCCGTGGCCAAGGTGCTGGCAGAAGAAGAATAGACTTTGCTTGGGTGAGTAATTAGCATGTTCGAGACCGTTGCGATTATCGTATTTCTGGCGACCCTGATCGGCATTGCACTGCACTGCATCGCTTTCCCCGTGAACCGCGGGGCGGGCGTCGGGGTGATTCCCCGGATCGTCCATGTGTTCAGCCTGCTGCTGATCGAGCAGGAGCGAAGTCTGTTGGGCGCGCTCAAGAAGCTGTGTTATCTCGTGACGGCAGTGTGCTTTGTCGTTCTCGCGATCACCGGCTTCTGGCCCGTGCTGGTGAAAGGGGAGCACATCTCGGGCTTTCCCATTATGATCCACAGCACCTTCGCGGCGGTCTTTGCGGTCTGTCTGGCGATCATCACCATCACCTGGGCCGGCAGCAACCGCTTCGAGAGAAGCGAGTGTCCCTGGCTGTGGCGCTTCCTGAGGCGCGTGACCAACCTGCGCATCCCCATGCAGGAAGGCCCGTGCCAGTGCACCGTGATCGTGAAGAAGGCAATGTTCTGGGCGATCGTGGCCCTGTCGTTGCCTTTGATCCTATCCATCGTTCTGAGCATGCTTCACCTGTTCGGAACGCACTGGCAGGAGATTCTGCTGGCTGCCCATCGCTGGACCGCCCTGTTGTTCGCCGTGGCGGTGATTTTGCACACCTACGCTTCGGCGAGACTTCAAATGGCGCAATGACGAGGGCTTCGTCCTCGGTTTCCCGGTTTCTCGGGCGCAAGGCGAGAGGCAGCTTCTGTTGTGAATTCGTGATGTTGTGACCGGCGCAGGGTGGGGTCTAGCAGCCGTTGTCAGGTGTGTCGCCGATGCCGGCACGATGGCTTGTGCGAGCCACGGGGAGAAAGAACGTGCATCAGATCGCTTTTCTATTGAGTCCTCCCGGGGTCCCCGGAGAAGGACTTTTCCTGCTGCGCAAGGGCCCCGTCTGCCGATTCTATATACTGACGTTATAAGTCAGGGTATTTTCTTTAGGAGAGCCGATCATGAGTAATGGAGCGTTACCAGATTACTTGAGCATGGCCAAGCCCAATCCGATGACGAATCGGGCGCCTTGGTACAAGAACACCGCGCCGACCTACGCCGGCATCTTTCTGTGGTTCGTGTTCTGGAGCCAGGCGCCCAGCGGCGGCGGCGGCGCCCCGGGGGGCGTCTTGTCGCAGGGCGTCGGTGTGGCGTTGCTGGGGCTTGTGGTTGCCGCCTTGCTCTGCCATTTCCTGTTCTACCTGATCCCGGGTCTGCTCGGTCTGAAGACGGGCCTGCCTCTGTATGTGGTCGGCAGTTCGACGTACGGGACACAGGGCGGGTTTTTGATGCCTGGTTTCCTGATGGGTGTCTTGCAATTCGGCTGGCTTGGCGTCAACGCCTATTTCGCCTCGCTGGCCTTGTCGCCGCTGTTTGGCGGCAGTCCGGTGGCGCAGAAGGTGATCGCGGTGCTCTGGGCACTAATGGCCGCGTTTGTCGGGCTCAAAGGGATTCAATACGTGGCCAAGGTCGCTACGTTCCTGCCCCTGCTGCCGCTGGCGATTCTCCTGATTATGTTGTTCAAGACGCTGGGGGGCATTGGTGACTTTGATGCCGAGAAGTTCGTGGCGGCCGGCGTGGCGGGCGGCGGTGAAGGGACGGGCCTGAGCTTCTTTGGGGTGATGGCGTTGTGCATCTCGTTCGTGGTGGGATTCTTCGCCACGGCCGGGGCCGCAGGCGTGGATTTCGGCACCAACAGTGTGGATGAAAAGGATGTGCAAATGGGCGGTCTGATGGGCATCGCGCTGGCAGGCGTGTTCGCTGCGGGCGCTGCCGTTCTGATAGCCGCCGGTGCCTTTGGCTCCACAGGTAGCTACGCGGTCAATCCCGCCGACGCTGGTTTCATGGGTGGCGTGATGGGCTCCGAGGGTGCGGGCAAGGTCATGGCGCTGTTGCTGGCCGTGGCCGCTTTTCCCCCGGCGTGTTTCTCCTCGTTTATCGCCGCGAACAGCTTCAAGACGACGCTGCCGAAGGTGAACCCGTTCGTGTCGGTTGGCATTGGAGCGGCCGTCAGTATTTTGCTGGCCGTAACCGGCTGGGCCGGAAAGGCCGGCGACGTCTTCACCGTCATCGGAGCCTCCTTTGGCCCGATTTGCGGTGCGATGATGGTTGATTACTTCCTGTCCGGCAAGAAGTGGGCCGGCCCCCGCAAGGGCTGGAACCTGGCGGGCTGGATTTCCTGGGCCGTCGGCTTCGTGGTTGGAATCGCGCCGCTGGTGGGGATAGCGAAGGTTCCGGCGGCGCCTCTCGTGGCGTTTATCGTTGGTGCGGTGCTGTACTTCATTCTGGCTAAGGCCGGACTGGAGCCGCCGACGGTGGAGATGGCTGCGGTTTCAGCGGGGCCGAGCGACGCTCCGGCTGCGCCTGAGCCGGCTGCCGCCGAAGCGAAGGCTGAGGGTGCCGAAGAGGAGAAGAAGGACGAATAGCGCCTCGGCATCCGTTACGTGCAGTCAATGCAGGGATTCGGGCCCGAACCGGATCCCTGCTTTTTTATCTTCTTTTTTTGCTCGGGGTAGGCTGGACGCATCGCAGGGCCGGTTTTCGCTGTCTTTCGGAGGCGGCGACTGTGTAACAAAATCGCCCGGCGCGCAACTTGACAACGGGTAGGCGGCCGGATAATATACCCGCTTTCGCCGGTTCGGACCGGCTTCGTCGTATACGCAAACAGGTGAAGTGAGGTACGTAGAGCTCTGGAGTTATTGAGGTCGAAGAAATGATGAAGAAGAACCTGGATTCAATGGTGAAGATCGTCCTCCTGGCAGCACTGGCCCTGGGTCTGTGCTTTGGGCCTTCCTGTTCGAAGGCGCCGGACGACGGAACTTCGGAACAACCGGAAGCAAGTCAGCCGAGCGCGCCGCAACCCGCTGAAGTCAAGTCCGCCGAGCCGGCTGAGACCGAGCCCGCACCGGCCCAGCCCGCGGCCACCGAGCCTGAGCCGGCAAAACCGGCCGAAGAACCGCAAGCTGCGCAGCCGGCCTCCGATCAGAAGCTGGTCCCGGTGGACATCGTGCTTCCCAAGCCCATGTTCGTGGGAACGCCGCAGGATACACGCGTCGACAACCTCGAGAAGCCGCTGGGCAAACCGCGTCCGCCGTTTTTGGCGCCTGAGGGCACGACCAACCTGGCGCTGAACAAGCCGGTTTCGGGCAGCGACGAGGAGCCGATCATCGGCGATATCGAGATGATCACCGACGGCGACAAAGAGGCCGCCGACGGCAGCTACGTCGAGCTGGGCCCGTTCGTCCAGTACGTCACCGTCGACCTGGAGAAGGAGTGCGAGATCTACGCGATCGTCGTTTGGCACTACCACAAGCAGCCGCGCGTGTACTTCGACGTGGTCGCCCAGGTCTCCAACGACGCCGATTTCATCACGGACGTCAAGACGGTGTTCAACAACGATATCGACAACTCGGCCGGGCTGGGGATCGGCAAGGACAAGCACTACGTCGAGACCTCCGAAGGCAAGCTGATCGATTGCCTCTCGCAGGGCAGCCCCAGGGCGCGTTACGTCCGGCTGTACAGCAATGGGAACACCAGCAACGACCTGAACCACTACATCGAGATTGATGTTTACGGCAAACCGGTTGAATGATCTCCCGCGACTGGGCCTCCTCGCATAGGAGGCTCACGTCATACTGGTTGTTGATCTTGGTCGTGGCACTCGGCGCGTTGGCAAGCCGGGTGCCACGGCTCAAGATACGGCCCATGCACACGGATGAGGCCGTACATGCCGACAAGTTCGGCACGTTGCTCGAAGAGGGCCGGTACGAGTATGACCCCGACGAGTATCACGGTCCCACCCTCAACTACTTCACACTGATCCCCGCCTGGCTCAGCGGAGCCCGCACGTATACGCAGATCACGGAAGTCACGGTGCGCATCGTGCCCGTCGTTTTTGGCGTGCTTCTCATATTGCTGACGGTCCTCGCGGCCGATGGCTTGGGTGCAGCGGGGGTTTGGACGGCTTTGCTGACGGCCGTCTCGCCGGCGATGTTCTATTACAGCCGGTACTACATCCAGGAAACCCTCCTCGTGTGCTTCACCTTCGGCGCGATCGTCTCGGGCTACCGCTACAGCCGCAGCAGGGCGCTGCCGTGGGCCGTGGCGACCGGCGTGTTCCTCGGACTGATGCACGCGACGAAAGAAACCTGCATCATCGCGCTGGGAGCGATGGGTCTGGCGCTGGTCGTGGTCGTTCTGTGCGAGAGATGGAAGGGCCGGCCGGTTCGGGAGTGCTTCAAGGTCGCCAAACCAGCCCACCTCGGGCTGGCTGTCGTCGCCGCGATTTGCGTCTCGGCGTTGTTCTACTCATCTTTTCTCACTCGTCCGCGCGGCGTCCTGGATTCGTATGCGACGTACGCAACCTATTTCGGCCGGGCCGGTGGCGGGGGTGAAGACACCACGCACGTTCACGCGTGGCATTACTACCTGCGGATGCTCCTGTATGCGCGGTACGGCAGCGGCCCGGTCTGGACCGAAGGTTGGATTGTCCTGTTGGCGGTTGTCGGTTGCGCCGTGGCGGTCATGGGCAAAGGGGCCGGCGCAATGGACGTCCGCTTGCTGCGCTTTCTGGCGTTCTACACTTTGAGTATGACGGTGGTGTACTCGGCGATTCCGTACAAGACGCCGTGGTGTCTGCTGGGGTTCCTGCACGGGATTATTTTGTTGGCCGGCGTCGGGGCTACGGCACTGCTGCGGTGGGCGCGAAGGCCTGTTGCGCGCGTGCCCCTCGTGTTGCTGCTGGGCGCGGCGGTGACGCATTTGGCCTTTCAGGCCTATCGGGGCAGCTACGTCTACGGTTCCGACAGCCGCAACCCGTACGTCTACGCCCACCCGACGCCCGAGGTTTTCACCGTGGCCGAGATCGTGAAAGAGTACGCCGGCCTCTACGACGATCCGTGCGATCTGACCGTGCAGGTTGCCTGCGCGGGGCACGACTACTGGCCGTTGCCCTGGTATCTGCGGTTCTACAACGGCGGATACAGCAACGCGCTTCCCGACCAGGTGGGGCCCTTGATCTTCGTCTCGGAGGAGATGGAAGGCGCCCTCGGTCGCCGGCTCTACACGGAAACGCCGCCTGAGCGGCGCCAGATGTATCTGTACGTGTTCGATGAGCCGTACTACGTCTGGTTCCGACCGCAGGTCAAGCTCGTGGGATTCGTGCGTAAGGACCTCTGGGAGGCCTACCAGAGCGAGCTCGTCGTGCGCGAAGCCGTCAAGGAATACACCGAGGCGACGTCGCGCGGGGCCGAGCCGAATATGGTCGATTTCCTCGCGCGGTATCCGGGACTGGACGAGGAGATTCGGCGGAGAATCGGACTGCTTTCGCGCACTTCGGAGGGACCGTGAAAAGCCATGGCGGACAAGCCGAAAAAACCGGAGACGTTATTCGTGCAAAGCGACTGGGCGTCGCTTCCCAACGTGCACCGTTTTTCCCACCAGGCGATGGCGACCACGTTTGAAATCATCGTCCAGGACGCCGACAAGCTCTACGCGCAACAGGCGGCCGAGGCGGCGTTCGACGAGGTGGACCGGATCGAGACGGAGCTCAGTCGCTACGTCGAGAACAGCGACGTGACGCGGATCAACCACGCCCCGGCCCAGCAGCCCGTGCCGCTGGGCCTGGACACGTTCGAGTGTTTGAAGATCAGCGCCGAGATCCACGCGCGGACCGGCGGCGCTTTCGATGTCACGATCGGGTTCCTCCTGGACTGCTGGCTCAACAAGGACAGGACGCCCCGGACGCCGTCGGCCGAAGAGCTGGAGTACGCCCGCCGCCATACCGGCATGCATCTGCTGTACCTGGACGAGGCCGGTCACACGGTGACGCT
Organism: uncultured Pirellulales bacterium; assembly: GCA_964415045.1. Lineage (GTDB taxonomy): Bacteria > Planctomycetota > Phycisphaerae > Sedimentisphaerales > Anaerobacaceae > CAYPZL01. The sequence continues at coordinate 35,149 of CAYPZL010000024.1, forward strand.
GGCCGAGAGCCCGGTGCGTGTCGATTTGGGCGGGGTGGGCAAGGGCTACGGCGTCGACCGGATGGCGGCGCTGCTGCGCGAATGGAGCGTCGACCGCGCGTTGATCCACGGGGGATTCAGTTCCGTGCTGGCGCTGGATGCGCCGGAAGGGGCGCGGGGCTGGCCGGTGACGTTGAGCGATCCGAGCGACCGGCGGCGCACGCTGGTGCACCTGGCGCTGCGGGGCGTCGCCGTGAGCGGTTCCGGTGTGGAAAAGGGCCGGCACATCATCGACCCGCGTCGGGCCCAGCCGATCGAGGGCAAGGTCGCCGCCTGGTCCGTCGCCTCCGACGCCGCCCGCGCCGACGCCTTGTCCACGGCCTTCATGATAATGGCTCCCGGGGAAGTCGAGACCTACTGCACCGAGCACACCGGCGTTCGAGGGCTGCTCATCGTGCAGGACGAGACGGGCAAAGGCACGGCCGAACGCATCATCTCCGCCGGCCCCTGGCAAGAGGGCGAGCTGGTGTATTGAGTGCATCCCACGAATTACGATTACTCCTCGCTTAGCTCGTCATCCAGAACGCAGCGCAGCGAAGTGAAGGATCCCGCCTGCGACTTTGAGGAACTGTCTATTCGCGGGCCGTTCCGGCGCGCCGGGATTCGCCTATGGCCCAGGATGACAGGGTCCTGTCGCGCAAGAGTTCTTCCTGATTCGGATCAATCCCGCTTCTGCGGTTTGCCGGCGCAGTTGTTTTCACGGGACAGGGCGCGTTTGAGGGTGTGCAGCTCCGCGAGCACAGGCCACGGCGTGCGCGTGACCGAGAGGCGGCTGTCCCGGTCGCACGCCCACTCGACCGGGAATTCGGCGATGCGATACCCCTTCTTCTGCGCCCGCAAAATGACCTCGATGTCGAACATGAATCCGTCGCTGATGCACTGGCCGTAAAGCTCGCGCGCCACGTCGCCCCGGTAGATCTTGAAACCGCACTGGGTGTCGGTCAGCTCGGGCGGCACGCCCAGCATCGTGCGCACTGTCGCCTTGAACATGCGGGAGAAAAGGCGGCGATGCCAGGGCTGATCCTGGAGGATGTCGCTTTCGATGTGCCGGCGGGACCCGTGGGCGATGTCACACGCGTTGTCTCGGAGCATCTCCAGGCCCTGGAGCACGTTTCCGTACGGGATGCAGAGTCCGCAATCGGCGAACATGGCGTAGAGGCCGGTGGTTTCCTTCATGCCCGTTCGCACGGCATACCCTTTGCCCCGGTGCGGCTCGTAGCGGATCACGCGGACTGGCGTGTCGGAAGGGACCTTGGCTCGCTCGGCGGCGCTCTTGGTGCCGTCGCTGCTGCCGTCATCGACGACGAGGATCTCGCCTGTCAGACGGTTGGCCCGGAGAAACTCGGCGGCGGCCTTCACGTCGCGCCCGATTTTCTCGCCCTCCTCAAAAGCCGGTATAACGATGGACAAATCCATGCGCCCTTCCTGAATGAAAAAGCAGCAGAAGCTGTTTTGTGGTCGTTGGCAAAGCTCCGAGCGGGCGCCGACGACAAAAGGACAATCGCGCGGCCGCAAAACCTGATCCGTGATTTCCCGCCATTATAGCGCTGATTGGTCCTGACGGGAAGGGTGAACGTCTCTGGAGTCGGACCGAGGGCCTGCTATCATTGGACAGCAGGCCCTGTTGATTCCGTTTCCCTCTCTTTCGTTGGGGCTACCCGATCTCTTCGTCGATCCAGGCGAGCAGCTCTTTGAGATCCTCCATCGTGATGTCGCCCATGTGGGCGATGCGGAAGGTCTCTTCCTTGAGCTTGCCGTAGCCGTTGCCGAAGATGGTGTTGTGCTTCCGCTCGATCGCGGCGATCGTCTCGGCGACGTTGATCCCGCGCGTGTTCTTGACGGTCGTCAGCGTATTGGAGGCGTACTTCTCGTCGCAGAACAGCTCGAATTTCTCCTTGGCCCAGCCCCGGACGAACTCGCCCATCTGCCTGTGCCGCTCCCAGACGTTCTCCATGCCCTCGTTGAGGAGCTTCCGGCACTGGTAGTTCAGCGCCATCACGTGGGGCACGCTGGGCGTGACGAGGGTCTGGTCTTTCTGGGCGGACTTGGCCCAGAGCTCGAAGTTGAAGTAGTACCCGCGTCCGGGTACGGTCTTGCTTTTCTCGACCGCCCGGTTGCTCACCGCCGCGACCGTGAATCCCGGCGGGATCGCGAACGCCTTCTGCACCGAGGCGAAGACCACGTCCCAGCCCAACTCGTCGAAGTGCAGGGGCAAGCCGACCATGCCGCTGACCGCGTCGACGAAGACCAGCACGTCCGGGTATTTCTCCTTCATCATCTTGCTGATGTCGTGGACCGGATTGGTCAGTCCCGTGCTCGTTTCGTTGTAGACCATGGTCAGCGCGGCGTACTTGCCGGACGACAGCTTTTCGTCGATCAGCTCCGCCGTCGTGGCCTGACCCCACTCCACTTTGAGCGCATCGACGTTCCGCCCACAGCTCTCGGCGACGCTGGCCCACTTGTCGCTGAACGCGCCGCAGCACGCCGCCAGAACCGTCTCGTCGGGAGCGACGCAGTTGCGGATCGACGCCTCCCAGAGGCCCGAGCCGCTCGAGGTGGAGAGGAACACGTGCTGATCGGTGAAGAGAATCTTCTTGAGCATCGCCACGGTTTCGCCGTGGAGCTGGGAATATCCCTTGCCGCGATGCCCCAGCGTCGGCCGGGCCAATTGCTGTAAGACATCGTCGTTGACCTTTACCGGTCCGGGAATGAAAAGTCGTGGCGCGTTTTTCCAGTCAGCCATGTGCGCTCTCCAAAAAGCGATCAGATCCTTTGGATGGTTAATCCCGTGTACATTTTCGGATAGAAATAGGTGGATTTGTGCGGCATGCGCTCGCCGGCCTCGGTGACCTCCACCAGTTGTTCCATCTTCACCGGATTCGTGAAGAAAGCGATTTGCCTCTTGCCCGCGTCAATCTGCGCGATGAGGGCGTCGACGGCGTTGGGCGTGTCCTTGACGTACCCGACGAAGTTGGGGTCGCCCATCTTCTCTTCGTCGAGATGCAGCACCGCTTCGAGCACGAGCTTCTGGAGCACGGAGACGTCGAGTCCACGCCACGCCGGACTTTTTTCCGGGGCGGCGTCCGCCATGAGCCCGGCGTTCTTCAGGACGATCACATGGAAAGCGCCGTCGCCCATATAAACGCCGAAGGCGTTTTCGTCGTGGTCGTGGCGGGCCTTCATCTCGGCCAGCATCTTCTGTTTGGCCTGTTCCTTCTCCGCCCCGGGCGCAGCGAACTTGATCTCGACGATCTCGAACGTATCCTGCAGGCGCGCCAGAAACGCCTCGCCCGCAAAGCCGTCGATGCCGCCGACCACGCGGTGCGTGGCCAGGACGACGAGGCCTTTCTGCCGGGTGTTCGTGAAGGCCAGCATCTGGTAGCTGGCGGCCGGGCGGCCGTTTTCACGCGCGTAGGTCAGGCCGGTGGTGTAGCGGTGGTGGCCGTCGGCGATGATGCAGCTCTTGTCGCGCATCATCGCCACGATCGCGTTGTTATCGCCCTCGCCCGCAACGGCGAAGAGCCGGTGCCGCACGTCCTGCACGTCGGTGAAGTCCACGAGCGGTTCCTGTGCGGTTGCCTTCCGTAGGATCGCGTCGGCGATCTGCTGCGGGTCCTCGTAGAGCATGAAGACCAGCCCGAACCGCGCCCCGGTCGCCCGCTTGAGATTGAGCCGGTCGAGCATCGGTTTCTCGAAGACCTGCTCGTGCGGCTTGACCGTCTTGCCGAAATCCTCAAGCTTGCCCAGGGCGATGAAACTCAAACGCTGAAAGGCCTCCCCGTTGATCTGGAAGTCCTGCACGTACGCGTAGATCGTATCCTTCTCGTCCGCCTTCAAAGCGCCCTGCTCGATCCATTCGTTCAGAAAGACGGCGGCGCGGGTGTACTGGTTGTGCTGCCCGTTGTCCGACGGCGCGGTCTTTCCCCGCGTGATGCGCACGACGTTGTACTGGCTCGCGCCGTACAGTCTCTCCCGGTCCTCATCGCTGATGACGTCGTACGGCGGCGCAATGCACCGGCCCGTATCGCCCACCACCTCGGCATTGAACCGAAACGCTTTGAACGGTCTTACTTCCATCTTCGCGGTCTTTATCATCCTGTCGTTGTCAAGCAGCCGGAGGCGACGCCTCTCAGCCTCCGCTCCAGGCTCCGGAGAACGCCACCGACGCTCTCCCGGCCGGCGCGAAGGGGGATGGTAGCTTAGAAAGAGCCCAAAGTCAAGAAAGAACGCCCGGCCGCGCATTTGGCATTCAGCGCCTCGGCCGGCGACCTTTGAGGGGGCAGGTCTGGCCGTTCCACGGACAGCGGAAAGCGTCCCGGGTCTCAGGCCGTCACTGCGTTCTTGGGGTCCAGGGCCGCCATCGCTGAACGTTCGTGGCCCGCAAATCGATGCCCAGGAAGTCGCGCGGACATCTTACGGCCGTTGCGACCAGGATGCCGCCACGGCGTCTTTGTGCACCAGGTAGGCCAGTATCTTGAGCTTGGCGAAGTCGCCGCGATAGAAGAAATAGCCCTTGTGTTTGCCTTGCCAGGCGTCGCGCCAGGAATCCTTGACCAGGAACCAGTCGTGCCCGCCCGATTGGGTCACGCCGACGATGTGCATCAGGTGGTCGTCTTTCGTTTCTTTCTCGCGGAAGCGATGCTCCCGCGCCTCTTGCGTGATGAGCGCGGGCGGGATGTCGTCGTCCGGAATGAAGGCGATGTCGCGTTCCCCTATGCGGCCCGGCTCGCTGATGTCGCCGTCGATGGCGACCGAGTAGCCGGCCCGCAGCGCGCCCTTCAAGCCCTCGTAGAAGGCGTCCAGCGGAACGTTGTAATAACGCTTGTCCTTGCGCCAGTTGTCCGGCACGCGCAGATCGGTGAATGTACGGAATGGGGCATACTGAAACGATGTGACCAGCAGATAGTCCTGCCACGGCAGCGCCATGAATTCGTCCCGAAAGGATTTCGGCGTGTAGGAGCGCCCCTCGTACTCGAAGGTCTCGGGCGGCTTGCCGAGGTGCTTGTCCAGGATGGATTTGACCTGTGTCACGACCTCTGCCTCGTCCCATGTCTCGTCTTTCTTGACGCGGTCGCGGTACTCTCTCAATTCACGATACATCGCGTTGTGATTGTAGCCTTCCTCGCCCGGCGGCCGGCCGGGGTAGCTTTCCTCGGGCACGATGCCGTATTTCTGAATCGCATCTAATACTGTAGGGAACAAATCCCCCGGCGAGAATCGCGACTCGCCCTTCGTCTGCACGAAGTACCTGGCCTTCTCCACCCAGCCATAATACACGGGATACATCACCGCCATCTTGACCCTGGGCAGGCCCAGCCGCGCCATCTCGGTTTCCAGAAACGACACGGTCGAAAAGCTCCAGCACACCGAAGTCCGCCCCTGGTTCACCGGCGGAAAATGAAACACCGAATCAAACGCCGAAACCTCCCCCGGCCCCTCCACACCTTTCCCAACCTCATCCCCCCCCGCGCCAAACAAACAAACCCCACCCCCCAAAACCCCCGCCACCATCAGAAAAACCGTCACGAGCCGTCTACGCATCAAAAAGCCCTTTCTCCATTCGCGCCACTCGGAACCGAACCGAATTCGAGACTGCCCAAAGAAAGGTCAGCTTCTGTCTTCCAGCCGTCCCTTGATCCATGCGGGATTGCGACGCATGGGCAGCACCGCGACGACATACGCTACTTCATCGCCTATCTCGTAGTAAATGGCGTAGGGAAACCGCTTGGCGAGCATTCGGTAGAGACCGTGCTTGCGACTGTGAATGCCGGCGTAGATGGTTAAGGATTCGATGTCGGCACACAGGCTGTCCCAGAAATAGTCTCCCACGCCGGGTTCGCTGCGATCATAGAAGGCCTTTCCCTCGTTCAGATCCGCGGCCACCTCGCGCAGTACAACGACATCGTGCACCTTCATGATTTGCGGCTCGCCCTCAACTTCGCCAGGGAGATGAATTCGGCCTGGCCGTCTTCGATCTTCCTTTTTCGCTCTTCGAGGACGTCCCGATGCCATTGGGGAGATTCAATTTCGGATTCCTCGTCCAGCAGTGAATCCCAGAGAGCCTCGATGGCCGCCAGTCGCTCCGTGCGACTCATCTTCTTGATATCCGAGGTATTCATCGTGATTCGTCCCTACTAACACGTTTCCTTCTGACACCACGACTGCCCCTCCCTTCTCCAAAACACCTCCCGGCCACCCCTGCACCGGGAATAATGATAGTTGATGCAGGGGGGCGGGTCAAGTCAGTCCGCCGAACCAGCTTCGCTGTTTCCGCCAAGCGTGCGAGTAATTCACCCATAATGTCTTGGTGGCCGAGATCGGTATGCGTTTTCGCAGCAGCTTGAGGTTTGACGATCTTCTTCTTGCCTCCCTGTCAGATTTTACCTAATTTAGACTGGAAAGCAATGTAGCGGTAACTCTGGAGCGAATAGGATGGAAGATATCGAGAGACTCATTCAGAAAGGCGGTTTCTGGAGAGCCGAGCGACGACTGCGGGGGCTCGTGAAAAGGAATGCTATGACCGCCCGGGCTTACTATCTTTGGGGCTGCATATACGAAGACTACAGAAATCCAAAAAGGTCGCCAGAAAAGGCACGCGAATACTTCGAACTTGCGATTGAAGGTGATGATCCCTCGGAAGATGCCTTTCTGCGATTAGCCTCTCTCGAGACCAGCGCAGTCAGCAGAACCCGAGTCCTCAGACGCGGGATAGAAAAATGCCCCAAGAGCCGCGCCTTGTATACGGAGCTTCTCGAATGGAGTCAGGACGAAGACAGCGAAGCTGTCTTTAAAGAGATGCTCGAAAGGAAGACTGCAAGTATGGAGGCGGCCAGGATCATGGCAGGCAAGTACTTCACTATGGGGAAGTTCAGTGACGCCCGGGATCTGCTCGCCTCGGTGAAGCGTGCTGGCAGAAAGCCAGAACCGATCGATGTGCTGTTGAGTGGATATTCTTTCATCGGCTGTGACGACTTCACGAATGCGCTCAAGGAATTCGAATCGCTGGCAAATAGCGACATCACTCACAAATTGGGCTATGCGCCGCTTTTTGGCCTTGTCATATGCCATTTGGAGGAAGGCAACCGCGACTTAGCTCTTGCTGCATTCGAGGACATCCCGGATGTCGGGGATTTCTCCCCGCCGTATGATGACCGCCTATGCCTCTGTATCTATGACGCGTATGTTGAGCAAGTCATCCGCGCTACGACCGGATTACTCAAGGTCGAGAAAGATAAGAGGGTTGTGGCAAAAGCCAGAGGTGTACGTGGGTTGGTTGGATCTGTGTATGGCCAGATGCCTAAGTCAAGAGTGATTGCGGACCTGAGAGCGGCCGATAAACAATATCGGCTCTTTGAAAGAATCTGTGGGTCGAAATGTGGCGTTTCATTCCTTTTTGGCTT
>CAYPZL010000025.1:0-42196 GCA_964415045.1 uncultured Pirellulales bacterium
GGCCCCTTTTAGGGGCCTTCCTCATACCACCGGCTATGCCGGTGGTCTTGATTTCGACTTCGAGGACGAAGGGCGTCGATTAGGCTACCAGGAGCACGACTACGGATTCGTCTACTCGGGCCTGGCCGACGGGCTGTTCTACAAGCTCGATTCCCGGCGCTTCAGCGGCCAGCGCTTCTACGCCGGTTTTTACGTTCCGCTGGCCGAGACGATTCGCCTGGAGTTGTTCTACCTCTGGTACCTCTACGACGACGACCACTGGCACGACACCAACGTCCTCGGCTCCCACCTCCGCTTCACCTTTTAGCCGCCCGCGCCGGCGGTACGGGCGGGGCTCTACACCGCTTCTACAGGTCGCGCACGTGCACAGGCTGGGCTTTTTCGCCTCGCCAAGACTCCGTCGGGCGCTCCGAAGCATCCGGCGGTTCTGAAAATCCTGAAGCTGTACTGCACGCCCGAAGAGGCGGATTTTCTCAGTCGCATGCCGGCGAAGTTCTCCTCCCTGCCTCAGATCGCCAGGCTGGCCAGGAAAGACTTGCGCCAAACCGGCGAGATGCTGGAACGGCTGATCGACAAGTTCCTGGTCGGGGACCTGGACTGCGGGGACGGCGTGCGTCTGTACACGCCGATGCCGTTCTCCGTATCGGGCAGGGCGAGGAAATCTCCGCCATGGAGGCCATGAACATCATCGACGACTGTAAGGCGCACAACCTCATCCAGTGCGCCGACAACGTGCAAAGACAGCCCTGGTACATCTGCAACTGCTGTAGCTGCTGTTGCAGCTTCTTCAACGGGCTGCGGAAGTACGACGTGCAAACGACGGTAGTCTCCTCGGGCTTCATCGCGAGGATCGATCCCGAAACGTGCGCCAACTGCGGGCGCTGCGTGGAGGTCTGCCCGGTCGGCGCCATCGAGCGGGGCCCGTCCTTCGCAAGCGTCGATCAGGGCATGTGCCTGGGTTGCGGCGTGTGCGCGGCGCAATGTCCCGGCGGCGCGATCGAGTTGGCCCGGCGTCCCCGGCGCGTCTATACGCCCGACGAGTACAACGAGAAGGCCCTCGCGATGGCGCTGGAACGGGGCAAGCTGGCCGACCAGCTCTTCTACGATCCGAACAGGCGGTCCCATCGCTCGCTCGGTGCGGTGATCAACACGCTTTTGAAGATGCCGCCGGTCAAGCAGACGCTGGCCGTGGAGGCCGTCCGCCGCTGGTTTGTCCGATCCATTGCCCGGATCGTCGTGCGGGATCTCGACAAGACCGTGCAGAAGGAAAAAGAGAGACTCGTAAGAGCGGGCGAGAGACAGCCGTAGGCGGGGCACGGCGTCCTTGACCGCGGGGGCCGGCGATACTATGATCTACGCCGTCCCGAGGCGCGGGGGCTCGGCGGCCGAAGCGCCGGGCGCGTCACTGAGAACGGAGTTCGCGGAACCGAAAGGAGAACCAGATGGAAGGTGGTTTTGTACCGGGTTTCTATGAGATGCTGGTCATCCTCTTTGTTATGGTGTTTGGGCTGGTCGGCGCCCTTCTCACGGTGATCCCGTTCTGGAAGATCTGCACGAAGGCGGGTTTCCCCGGTCCGCTGGCTTTACTGATGCTGGTCCCGGTGGCCAACTTCATTTTGCCGTTCTATATCGCGTTCGCCCAATGGCCCGCGCTGCGACAGGGCGGACAAGGCGCGCCGCCGGCACGGGATTTCACATGACCCTGCGCCAAAGGCCGCAGACGGAGTATGCGTATTTCTGCAAAAGTCTTGTCAGTATCGCGGCGCTGCGTCGCTTGTCATAGGATAGCTGTCATCCTGAGCGGCAGCGAAGAATCCGGGCAGCACACGGGAAACATGCGGCGCAACGGCGCCCAGCCCGGGCTTTCCTGGCCCAGATGCTTCACTTCGTTTAGCATGACAACTTTTTCATCACCTGCGACAGAGTGGTAGCTTGACCATGGACAACCGACCGACATTTCGCATCGCCGGCTCGCTGGAGGATTTGATCAAGGCGTTCTACGCCAAACACGGATTCCAGCCCCCCGCCGAAACCTTCCTCGAAGCCAACATCGAACACCGCCTCATGACCAAGCAAGACTGACCTCCGCCCGGGGCGGTCGTTGGGATTGATGACGCAAAATACGTAGTCACCACAATTGACCCGGTTTGTCGGTCGTTCGTACAATTCCTTCGTACGAGCAGGAGCAAGGCGGCACGGCATGCTGTGGGTGCCGCCTCTTGTGTCCCTGCGCCAGGGGTGGGGTCGCCATGCAAGGTGCACGAAGTCCGCCTGTTCCGTGAACATCTCCCGCACGTCCATTGTCTATCCACCGGTACGACGTCACGATTCGATGAAGGAGACGCGATGATGTACACGAAAAGGAATCTGGTCATAGTCAGTGTTACGGGATTGATGGCGCTGCTGTTGCTTTGGGTCTTCGGCGCCGGCGCCGATGTGGGGCAGCCGACGGCCTCGGCGCTCGAGGGCTCCTGGATCGTGACGGTGCCCCTGCCGAACGGGGTCATCCGGACGATCTGGACCGCGACCGGCCAGGATGCCGAGGGCACGCGTTACACCTCGACGGCCGTGGAGGGCAGGTGGACTCCGTCGATCTTCGGCATGTTCCCGGACGCGGTCACGGAGACCACCCACGTCGGTACCACCGTGCTGGCCGACGACGGTGCGTACGACACCAGCATGATAGGCTACGGGCTGGCCGCTCCGGCCTCGCCCGAGCTGTTAGGGGAGATCGTCTACATCTCCGTGCTCACCTCCCACACGACGTTTACCGACGACAACACGATGGAAGGCTAAGGCACGCACGCCTTCTACCTGCCGTTCGCCGACGCCGACGGGGACGGGCTGCCCGACGAGGGCCAGGAGCCGGCGCTGTGTTTCCCGTATACGATGACGGCGACGCGCGTTCCCGTGCTGGCGCCGTGCGAGCCGGCCCCCGGATTCCCGGTCATTGGCATGGGCACCTCCACGGCGACCAGCGAAACCGAGTTCGCCGGCCAGGCCATGCTCATGATTGGCGCGGACCTGTATGAAGCCACGGTCGCGATCGCGGTCTCGGAGATCGTCGAGGACCCCGACGGGACGCCGCACGTGAAAGCCAGCCATACCTTCACGCTCGCCGACGGGACCAGCTTCACGACGACCGACGAGGAGACCGCCGTGCCCACCGAGACGCCCGGGCTCTATACGATCTCCGCTCACATGACCATCACGGAGGGCGATTACGGCGGGAAGCTCCAGGCCGTCGGCACGATCAACTTCGCCGCCGAGCCCCCGGAAGCCAGCTACAAGCTCTACGGCTCCATCTATCCCATAGAAGGCCCGTAACCGGCGTCGCTCGAGCGAGCCTCCGCGTTCTCGCCGCCGGCAGGGCGCCGCCGAGGGGAGGCAACGAAAACGAGGGTCGTGGGCAAGGAGGCCTGCGGCTCTCTTTTTCGCCTGTCTTGTCCTGTGCCGGGGGTCTTTGGGCGGAAGCCGTGTCATAAGAACTGATGACATGAAATTACGTAGCGTTTTTCTGATTCACCTGCGCAGCGCGGATGTCACTCGGTGCGGGCGCCGTCAGCGGCGGCGGTGACGGGTGCGCAGCAGGATCAAGGCGCCGCCGGCGAGCAGGGCCGCGGTGGCCGGCTCGGGGATGACGCGGACAAGCTGGCCGCGAATCTCACCGGCCGGGTAGGCTTCGGTGGGGATGTTCACGTACCACAGGTTGTTCACGAGCTGGGTTTCCTGCTCGTCGGTGATGACGGTCGAGCCGACGATCGGGTTGGTCGTATGGTCCAGTGTCACCTGGGGTCCGGCGTTTTCGCCCGGCTCGGCGGGACCGTGAAAATGCGCCATCGTCGGAGCGCCCGTCAGCGCGCTGTAGACGATGCTCCACTCGATGGTGTTGGTCTGGGTCGTCAGGCGCAGCCAGCCGGCGCCCACGCCGTCACTTTCTACCTCCACTCCGGCGACCTGCTCGGCGTTCGGCGCCATGGTAAAGTAGAAATCGACGAGGCCGGCCTCGGCGCTCGCAGACAAAAGGAGAGCCGCAAAGGCCACAATGATAGCAGTAGAGATGCTGCCTTTCATCATCACTCCTTTCCTTCCCGTCCGGGCCCGGCGGCACGGAAAGAACCCGCCAAAGCTACCGTTAGCATAGCGTCCGCCGACCGAAAAAGCAAGACAAAATCGGTTTCCCCGGCTTCCGCGGTGGGCCGGGAGCTTCTGGGGTTCACGTAACTACTTGTCCAGCAAGGAGTTTATCTTTAGGGCGGGTCTTCGACTCACGCGTTTGTCCAGGCGCGCATTTCCGCGTGGGTTGAGAACCCGCCCTACGGGTACGGCTTATTCCTGTAGCGCCACAGCGTCCATTTCGAGGATGAAGAAATCGGCGCTGTTGGGCGGCGGGGTCGTATTGCCCCGGATCTGGACCGCATCGCTCTTGAACGTGAGCTTCAACTCGATGGCCGTTTCGTTGTTTCCTTCGCCGGTGAACCGGATCGAGCCGTCCTGCTCGACGGCGCCGTCCAGTGCGGCCATGTTCAGCGCTTCGCCGACGTCCAGCGTGCGCGCGGGCGGGCCTTCGTAGGTGCCCACGGCGTTGACCTCGGTGAACGAGGCGGTGCCCGCCGTGAAATCGACGCTGAGCTCGAACCGCCCCTCGATCGTATGGGGCCAGTAGACGCCCGCGAATCCGCCCGTCTGGAGCAGCGTGCTCAGCTCGGGAACGAACCTGAACGCGCTCGTCACGGATACCGGGTCGATCTCGGACTTGCCGGCCTCGGCGGTGCCGCCGTAGGCGCCCATGTTGATAATAGCGCCGTTGGGAAAAGGCTCGTCACCCAGGCGGCTCTTCGGATCGCCGGCGTCGATGCAGGGGCTCATCACGTCGTCGGCGACCCAGCTTTCGTCGTTCGGGTCCCAGCGTCCGGTGCGCGACTTTAGGTGGTAGTCACCCTCGATCCAGAGATCGTCGCTGGGATCGTCGGGGGTATCGTTGGCATCCCATAAGCCCGGCTGGGCGAAGCGCGGGTCGGTGTCGATGTTCCCGGCGCCGGGCCAGCCGCCCCGGATGCAGCTATAGCTGACCGTCGGTCCGTCCCCCAGCGCCAGGAATGCCGCCGCGTCGGGGTCGGCGTTCCAGACGATGCAGTTGTGCAGGACGGGCAGGCCCGCGGCCAGGCCCGCGCCCTCCGGGGCGCGGTTGTCGGCGAAGGTGCAGTTGGTCAGCTTCGGGTTGCTGTCGCAGCAGTTGTACATGCCTCCGCCGCTGCCGGCGGCCACGTTGCCGGCCAGTAGGGACGCGGTCACCGCTACGGGCGCGGCCGCGTCGTTGTAGATGCCGCCGCCCTGGAAGCCGCTGTTGGCCGTGAAGGTGCAGCCGCTGATCGAAGTGGTGCCGTGAAGGTTGTACAGGCCACCGCCGCCTTCGCCGGCGGCGTTCCCGACGAACGTGCAGCCGGTCAGGACGTGCTGGGTCTGGTACCCGTAGATGGCGCCGCCCTGGTACTGTACGGCGTTGCCGGTGAAGAGGCAATCGGTCGCTTCGACGCCGCTGGTGAAACTGCTGACGGCGCCGCCGCGCAATTCGGCGTAGTTGCCGACGAAGGTGCACTCGATGAGCGTGACCCTGCCCCGGCTCTGGTTCCAGATCGCGCCGCCTTCGGCCATCGCCCAGTTGCCCTCGAAGGTGCAGCGGTCGAAAGTGGGCCCGCCCTCGGAGTTGTAGACGGCGCCGCCGTAGCCGCCCTCCAGGCCGATGGACCGGTTGGCCCGGAAGGTGCAGTCGATCACGGTCGCGGCGCTGCCGTAGCAGCTCATGCCCGGGCCCGACCAGCCGGTGCCGCCGGTGATAGTCACGCCGTCCAGGACGGCGGTGGCGCCGTTGAACGTCGAGGTCACGACCACCTGCGCGTTGTTGGTGTAGTTGGCGAAGTCCGGGCCGTCGTCGCCGGCCAGATCGCCGCTGAGAATGGTCTCGTTGGCGGTGATGTCCCGGGCGTCGGGATCGACGGCCCCGGCGCCGGCGTAGCCGCCGGCGATGGTGACGTCGTCGAGCAGCTCGAAGGTTGCGTGGACGTCGCCGGGCGTGCGGCCCTTGCCCTGGTCGGGTCGGTACACGCCGCCGGCTACCCGAATCTCGACCCCGCCCTTCACGTCGCGCGCCCGGGCCAGGGCGTCCTGAAGATACAGGTGGGCGCTGGCCCAGCTCGCGCCATCGTTGGCGCCGCTGGCGTCGGCATCGACGTAGATGACCGCCGCCCCGGCCGGCAGGCAAAGCGCCACCACCGCCAATAGCAGAGTAAACGCCCGCAGACTGTGTGGGTTTCGTGCCTTCATCATCTTCCGATCCTCCCTATGGTACTCCTCTCGACAAGATGGACCATGGCCCCCGAGGCGTGAACTGCACAGACCCATCCGGGACCGTCCGACACGTAGTATACCAAATGGAGACGCTCCGCGTCAACTTCCACCGCGAGACGCACAGCAGAAATGCCCCTCCGGCCGCGCCGCCGATGCCAAATTGGCTTCGTTTAACCCGCAGGTCCGGCAAGTGCTGTAGCACACGCCTGTGATCGTCATTTGGGGATTGACGTCTCTGCCGCCGGCGCGATACAATAACGCTGATTTGGAAGGGTGCAACGATGTCCAGCGTTCACGCATGGCGTTCGGTTCGTCCGCGGCTACGAGCGTTTACCCTCATCGAGCTATTAGTCGTCATCGCGATCATCGCCGTTCTTATGGCGGTGCTGATGCCCGCACTGCAGCGAGCCCGGGAGCAGGGCAAGCGAGCGGTGTGTTTGAACAACACCAAGACCCTCGCGCTGGCCTGCGTCTTCGTCGTCCTCGGCCTCGGCGCCGAGGTATTTGCCTTGGGCTGATATCAGGATGTCGCGTTGTTTGCCGTCTTCGGTGATTTCGATTTCGTAGACGATGCCTGCGTCCGTCTCGCTCTTCTCGATCTCGGTGACCTTGCCGTCGCCGACGTGTTTGCGGATGGTCCTGCGGACGGCCCTGGGCAGGTCCTTGAGACTGACGGCCTCTTCCGTGTCCTTCGACCACGCTGTCAGCAGCAGGTCTTCGTCCTGAATTATGCCGATACCCGGCGCGTACGTCTTGTAACATATATCGCCCGGCTCCAGCGGCGAGGTTTCCCTGACCCTGATGCAGTTCTTGAACGTCCCGGCCGGGGTGGTCATCGTCACGTCATCGGCGATAATCTCCGCCCGGTCCATCGCATTCGGCGCGATCTCCTGGTAATGTCTGGCGCCGAGCAGGGCAGTGCCGGGCATGATGATGCCGGCCTTGCAGCCTTTCTCATCCGCGCGCCAGGCGCCGCCGTGACCTGTGATTTTGCCGTCCTTGTAGTCGTCGACTTCCTCGCCGAAGTAGAAGACATCGCTGGTCGCGGTGCAGATGGCAAAGAAGTTCCGCGACACCTCCGCCAGCTTGCCATCCTCGAACTCCCGCTCTTCGACGATGCGCGTCACGACGTCGCCGATTTTCTTCGTCTGGTCCAGGGCCGTGATGATCACCTTGTCGGATTTGCTCTCGATGACGATCGTATAGCCCGGCTCGAGGATGAAGAAGCGGTTCCGTCCCGTCGGCGAGAAGGTTCGCTCGGCCAGGTGAAACTCATCGGTCCATTTCATATCGTCGTCGCCGCTCGCCTGGTCCCCGGTATCGGCCTCGGCAGCCTCACCGACCTGCTTGGCTTCGATCACCACTGCGGCCGGGGAAACCTCGACCTCGTATATCTTGCCCTGCGACTGTATCTCAAAGTCGTACTGCCCCGGGTCCTCGCCCTGGACTTCCTTCTCGATCGCGAGGATCTTGCCGTGGGGGAACGCCTGCTTGATGGCCTTCCTGATCGCCGGCGGCAACTCTGAGACCTTGACCGTGATCTTCTTCTCCTGCACCTCGGCCGCGACGCACGCGCACACCACGCCGAGCACCATCAGCATCATCGCAATCCCCATGCCTGCACGTCTCATGGTCGTTCTCCTTTACAGGAATCGCCGCGATTCATCGCCCGGGCGCGCCCCGGATCGACTCACGCCAAGCCGGTGATAGTATAAAGCGCAGAATGAGATTCTGATGAGAAAACGAGGCTTCTCCGATGCTTTTTTCCCGCGAACACGGAACCGACCACCAGGGTGAGAATGCCGCGGTGGCGCGGCTGACGGCCAACGCGTCTCGCGGGGGATTTGTGGCTCTTCCTTCATTGCTCGCGCGCGAAGCGGAAGGAAGCCAGGAGTTCTACTTCTTTGGGGTCGTAGGGGGTTCCGTCTTTGTGGAAGGTGTCGTGCTGCCAGATTCGGGGGGTGGGGGTGTTGGGTTTGGAACCCCAGTGCATGTAGGTCTGGGTGCGGCCGGCGACGAGTCCCCAGTGGTACCAGCCGATTCTGTGCTTCGAGAACAGGGGCAGGATGCTCTCGAAAGTGTTGCCGCGCTGCCGGAGCAGCCATTCGGTGCAGATGACGGGGCGGCCGTGGGCCCGGCACGTCTCGATCTTGCGCTCGACGCCGGCGGGGTCGTCGTAGCCGTGGAACGAGACAAGGTCCGACAGCTCCATGATCCGCTTCGACATCGGGCTCTCGAAATTCGTCCAGACCCCGGTCGTGAGAGGCTGGCGCGGATGCGCCGCGCGGGCCCAGGCAAAGGCGGCTTCCGCCAGGGGCAGGCTCTTTTCGCCCATGCCGCTGTTGCCGGGCTCGTTGTACAGGTCCCAGATCAGAACGCGCCGGTCTTTGGCAAAGGAGCCGACGATATCTTTGACGTACTTTTCCAGGTCGGGCCAGACCGATCGGTCCGTCACCCGCTTGAGGCCGGGGCTGGGCACCCAGCCGCTGTTGTGGACGCCGGGAACGGGCTCGTCCTGCTTGCCCAGATATGGTTCCTTGCCCGCGAAGGAGCAATCGCAGAAGAGGATCAGCATCGTCCGGATGCCGTGCCTGTCGGCGATGGTGAGAAACCGGTCGATGCGTTCTTTCAGGCCCTCGGCATCGTCCTTCCAGACGAGATACTGCAGGAAGACCCGCACGTTGTTATAACCGGCTTTGCCGGCCCAGCCCAGCTCCTGGTCGATGGTCGCGGGGTCGAACGTCTCGGCCTGCCACATCTCGGTCATATTGACGGCGGTGCGGGGCAGGTAGTTGCAGCCCCGTATCACCCCGGCTTGCTCGTACCAGTTGAGGATCTTGCCCTTCGGCCAACGCGCCGGCGGCGGGTCCGCGACAGCGGCTCTTTCTCCGGCACGGGCAAGAGCCGGCGCAAGGGCCATCAGCACCATGAGCATGTATTTCGTCACAGGATCTCTTCCGTGTGTTTCCCGTCCCGCAAGCCGGTGCGGTTGGCCGGTTAGATGATCTCCAGGCGGCGAAGGATGGCCTTGGTCCAGCGGGCGCTGCGAATCTGTGACATCAGCAGCAGGAGCATGGCCACGAACCAATAAACGCTGAAGCGCAAGTAATACACGATCGTGTTGACCATGCTGTTGGACTTGTTGGGGAGCCATTCGGCCAATTCGGCCGGGGTGTAGACCACGCCCACCACGCTGGAGCCGAGGATTTTCTGCCAGGGGACCACCAGCACGACCATGATCAGCGACAGGAAGAAGGCCCGCGCGATGTGGTTGATCCCGCCCAGACGGCCGATGAGCGAGACCATCAGGCTGAAGAACATCGCCAGGCAGTACAGCGCGGCCCCGACGATCAGGACGCCGTCGACCAGCTCGATGGTGCGGTCCAGGTGGTCGGATTTGACGCCGCCGAGGAAGTCGATCTGGGCCGCGATTCCGGTCTTCTTCGCTGCCGGTGTATCGTTCATGTCCGCCACGGCGCTGGCGGCGGCGTTTTCGACGGTTGGGGCGGCCGCCTCGGCCGGGACCGAGACGTTCTTGGCCGGGCCTTTTTCGATCAGCCCCAGATCGATGACCCAGAACACACCCTGGGCCAGCAGGAGGCAGATGAAAACCACCAAAAAGAAAAAGTTCTTCCATCCTCGGAAGACACCCACTGCCTCCAGGCAGTCGGTCGTTTCAATCATGTTGCCTTGATCGATTGGGCCTTCATTCATTTCGGATTTCTCCAAATTGAATTCACGGTCTTCCGCAGACACAAGGAGGACCTGGTATTCCTCATTTCCGCCGCCCACGACGCTGGCGGGCCCGACAAGTCGCTAACCATTATCCCGAATGATTCCGGGTCGGGCAAATAAATTCTTTGTACACAACCATTTCCGCGCGCGGTGGGCGGATCGACTTCAGCTTTGTGCGGGCAAGGGAACGCTACAGCCTCGGATCGCGCGTGATAGGCCGCACGTGATCAGACCGAGCTTCTCCAGCTCCTCGGCCGGCAGGCCCTCCGGCGCGGCGCGGCAGATGAGCACGAAGCCCAGGCAACGCCCCAGATCGGCCAGCGGAACCGTTGCCACGGAGACCGTCGCCAGTTCGCTCGGATTGCCCGCCAGGCCCATGCCGAACAGGTCGTCGGCGGTACACATCCGGTTCGATTTGCAGACGTTCTCGATCAGCTCGGGCGTGAAGCCGTCATGCAGTCGCAGGATCGCAAGATTGAGGTCCTTGTTGCCTTCGACCATGTGCCTTTCGCAGCCGTCGGGACGCCGCAGGAAGAACGTAACCTCGGCGCCGGGCATTTCCTCCCGGATGAGCCGGCCGGCACAACGCAGCAGGCTTTGCTGGTCCCCCGCCCCCAGCAGGTCCTTGTAGAAACCGGCGGCGAAACTCATGGCGTTCAGTTTCCGCAGAAACTCGCGCTGGGCGCCGATCAGATCGTGGCACAGTATGTCTATCTGGTTCGCCTGCTGCTTCCGCTCTCTGTTAAGCCTCTTGACGAGCAGACGCACCCGTCTATGTCGTTGTACCTGACTCATAGGTCTCCGTGTCCAAAGGGTCCTGTCATGGCAAGGCAAGCCCGATGCTTACAGTTCGACGGGCCGCCTGCCACGCTTTAGCCTGAATCGCGGACGCAGCGGCGCAGGGGACAGTCGCCCCATAAACAGCCGGGTATCACACGTGAACTCGTTCGCGCCGGCGCCGGTGACAGGAAAGACAAAAGGACAATGGGAATTGGCGGGGCGGGCCGCCGGATGTTTTCGGACGTGCGTTGCGGGCGCCGCAGCGTCTGCTCCGGCCTGCGAACGGGGAGTATTTCCCACCGGCGGGCCGGACCCTTCACGCCGCTGCGCGGCGCGCAGGCTAACATACGGCGCAGGAATAGACAAAATCCCTATGAGACGGACGGCGCCGGTGCGCCGTCTCATCGACCGTACCCGGGGGGCCGTCACCCGTCATTCATGGCCAGCGCGCGGTCCTGCTGCCGGATGATCTCCACGAAGTGGATGAGCGGAGCCTCCTTCTCGCTCGGGGTCGCTGCCTTGGGGACAAGCTCGAGAAGAAGGTTGCCCTTGACGGCGACGTCTTTGAATTCCCGAACGACGGCCTTGTCCGTCCCGGCGGAAATCCGTGCGACGTCGAAGTCTTTCAATACGGTGCGGCCTTGCAGCTTGATGTCGCAGACGCGCCGGCCCGGCTCGTCACCGGGTCGAGACCGGAACCCGAGGCGGACCGTGTAGACGCCCGGTGCCCCGTTCGATCCTTGGTCGAGCACGGGGATTTCGCAACGGAGCAGCCCGAGGCAGCCGGAGGTGAAGAGCCACGGTGCTTGCGTCCCGGCGATGTGAACGCCCTTGAAGTCGTGGCAGAAGTATCCCATATCGGGCGCGATCTGCTCCTTCAGATCGAACTTGATGCCGTAATGGGCGAAGTGGTTCTGACTGTACACGGTGCGCGGATTGGGATAGGCCAGCCAGAGCGTGCCGTTCTCGTCTTTCATATCCGCCGGCGCGCCGAAATTCACACCGAGGTGCTGCACGGGCTTGCCGAACGTATCGGGCACGACCTGACCTTTCTTATTGAACTCGGTATGGTTGACGAAGACGGTCCAGGGCTGAGCGCGGTCCGGCTTGTTCACCAGGGCGTACGAGCAGCGCAGCGGGAACGAGCAGGTGCAACCGACGCTGGCCTCCGGAACGAGCACGAGACCGCTGGCCGGGATCATGTTGATCCAGCAGCCGGGACGGATGCCGCCGAAGATGGCGACGCCGGCGTCGCGTTCGAGGTCGTAGATCGCGGTGCTGGAGGAGCGGTAGAACAGGGCGTTCGGGCAGGCGCTGGTGATGGCGCAGGTGTGTCCCGGACGCAGAAACTCCCAGGGGACCTGCTTGCCGGTGATGGGATCACGACGCATCTGAATCGCACCCGTGCGCAGATCGCAGGCCCGGGGTTCGATGATGATGCGGTCGCCGATGACCACGGGGCGTGTGCGGTAATTGAGGGGGCGCGACCACAGGATCTGTCCCGTGGAGGCCGACAGGGCCACGATGCGGCGGTAGGCGAGTTGGTTCTCCCGGAAGCGGTAGGCGTCATGATTGCCCACACAGCCGAAGAACAGCAGCACGTCGTTCTGGCAGGCTGAACCCATGGTGTCCCCGCAGCAACCGGTGAAGTCCACGGGCCTCTCCCAGAGTTTCTTTCCCGTCCGGGCGTCGAGCGCCACGGCCAGCCTGATGTCCGAGGGTGCGTATGAGTCCGCCTCCTTCATGCTCTCGGTCTCTTCGTAGAGTCCCTTGCGTATGAGCTCCCGGCGTTCCTCCAGGGCCCGGGCCGCCAGGGCGTCGTCGGTGATGCCCTCGGCGAAGAAGACCTTGCCTTCGCCGACGGACAACGTCAGGTTGGCGATACGCTTGCCCTCGTGGGTCCAGAGCGTCTTGCCGGTATCCGGATCAAGGGCGAAGGCCATGTCGCCGGTCATCATTCTGCTCGTTACCGAGCCCGCCTCCGGCCTGTAGTTTTCCCAGGAGGGGTAATTGGCCATGGGGTACCACTTGGCGTTCGATCTCGTGTAGGCCCAGCGTACGTCGTCGCCGGGATTGGCGTGTCGGGCTTTGAGCTGGGCCGCGTAGGGCTGCTTGAGGGGCTCGGCTCGGATGCCGAAAAGGATGTTTCGGTCGGTCGAGACACAGCCCCAGCGGTAAGTCTTGCCGCCGGCGTCCGGCAGGCCGTAGACCCGCACCGTCTCGCCGGTGGCCGGATCCAGGCGAAGACACGTATCGTAGGCCCCCACGTACAGGGCCTCTTCCGTCAGGGCCAAGTTGCCCCCGTCCACGTCCACGCGGGCCCGCACGGCCCCGGGGATCTGCCGCTCCCACAGGGGTGTCCCGTTGTACGCATCGACGGCCAGGATCCGCTCCTCTCCCTGTATGAACAGGCGGCCGTTCATGGACAGGGGACTGTGGGCTTTGGCATGCCTTTCCACCATCGCCAGGGGTCCCGGCTCGCCGAACCACAGCACGCCGAGCGGGCCTTTTGCCATCTGGTCGGTCGAGCAGGCGGTGTTTTGGGGATTGCCGTATTGCTGTGTCCAGCTACCTGCGCCTTCGAGCGCGGGACGCACGTAGGTGCGCCACTGCAAGCCATTGTTTCCGTCGGGCATGCCGGCGACCACGGTCCCGCCGGCCGGCCGCAGAACGCGGCGCAACTGCTCCCGTGTCACGTCGGCGTCGCCCGTGGTCAACAGGCCGTCGGAAACGATCAGATTGGCGAAATAGGCGGGCAGGGAGTCAATGTCCCACGGCTCGACCACAACGCGGACGCCCAACAGGCCGGCCGATTGCAGGCGCCGGCGGGCGATACGACGCTTACCGGCGTCCTTCTCCAGGCCCACGATCTTGAGATCGGTGATCTGCGTCAGCTCGTAGGCGAGCTGACCCTTGTTGCAATCCAGAACGAGACAGTAGCCCTTCGTAATCCCGCTTTCCTCAACGATCCGCCGGGCGGCGTCGCGGTAGAGCTGCCTTTGCGGGTGATCGTCGAAGGCCCCGGGATCGAGCGTGACTTTGATTTCCTTCGGTGCCGCGCGTCGGCCGCTGTCGGCGAAGCGGCATATTTGCCCCGTGTCCGTGCTGACGAGGAGCCCGTCGCCGCCGGCGGCCAGACCCACGGCATTGCCGGCCACCTCCGCTTGCCAGACTTGCCGGCCCGTCTTGGCCTCGACGCCGAGGACCCGGTCGGAGCCGCCCACGAAGAGCATGTCACCGGCCAGGATGACGCAGTGGCACCGCGTCGCCGGCAGATGCCAGGTGAAGCAGGAGCCCTGAAGTTGTTTTTCCCGGGCGACATGCTCGGCGGTCCGACGGGTAAGCTCATCGATTCTATTGCGAATCCCGGCCTGCGCGTCGGCATCGGCTTTTTTGAGGTCCTCGCGGAGTCGGGCCAGTTCCTTTCCCATGGCGCTGCGTTGTTTGCTCGAAGAAGCGACCTCGCGAACGGCCTCGGCGTGCGCTTTGCGGTCTATGGCGTACAGGCCGGCGGGCGTGAGGACATACGCGGTGTTGCCCCGGAGCGCCATGTCCAGCCCGGGGAACCAGGCGAACACATCTCCCCTGTTGGCGCCCGTCCGGGCGTCGTAGGCGATTTTGTGCGGGGTCCCGGAGCGGTCCACACCGGCGATGAGCTGCTTGTCGTGCAGCAGGGACCAAGTGCCGCCCTGCTTGCCGCCGGGAGAGGCATAGAAGAGGAACTCTCCCGTGCGACGGCTGAAGGCGGCGGGCATGGCGCGGCCGGAGGGAACGTACAGCGTATCCTCGGAGGCCAGCAGATAGCCCTGGGGACAGATGCCCCCGTAGCTGAGCTCGTGGGCCCGGTCGCCGATGGTGTCGTTCTTCCAGACCACGGACCCGTCGTTTGCGTTGAGGGCACAGATGTAGATTCCTTCGTAGGGGAAGACGCCGGCGGCGCAGTAGAGGACGCCCCGGTCCACCAGCACGCTGGTGCGGACGGGCCAGAGCGAGATCATGCGGCCGTTGCCGAGGACCTTCTCGGCGCTCGGCCCGGGCCGGTATCTCCAGAGCAGCGATCCGTCATCCGCATCGAGGCAATACACGTACCCGTCGTCCGAGCCGGCGTAAACGCGACCCTCAGAGACGGTCGGGGCAAACCGGACGGGGCCTTCCGTCGCAAAGCTCCAGGCGATCTTGCCCGAGCGGGCGTCGATGGCGCAGATCTCGTCGGTCACGGAGGAGCCGAAGAAGACGCGGCCGTTCGCCACCGCCACGTGGAAGGCGTTGTCACTGTGCATGCGCGGCATCTCTTCCGACGGGGTCGGCCACGCGGGCCTGGGTGCGTGCATCGGCGTATACGTCCACTGAAGCAACAGGTCGCCCGGCAGCTTCCCGGAGGTGACGCCGCTGCGCGCCGCATCGTGCCGATACGTGGGCCAGTCGCGCGCTGCGGACGCACTGGTAACGCTGAAAACGAGAACGCAGCAGACGGTCACCGCCAGGAGGCGTGATCGGCCCGCTCTGACTTTGATACGATGGTTTGGAATCGGCTGGATCATTTGACATGGCTCCCTATAGCTCTTTTTGAATCGGACGCGACGCTACACAGGTCTTCGGTCATGTTCTTTGCTCCACCGGGCAGTCCCGCGGATCGGGACACCGACGAGACCAGAATACCCGTCCGCCCCTGGGATTGCAACCGGCATTTGGTCCCAACACCGGCGCCGGCGGACTGCGGCGAGGCGCCGGCTCTGTGGGCGTCTGGATCGCGGCAGGCCCTGGGGGGGGGCAGGACGTTCGCACGAGCACGTTTTTTCGGGCAGCTTTGAAAAAAAACCGCTTGACAAGATTGGAGCGAGGGCGTAAAAGCGCGCCCGCATCAAAATTCTTCCTTGACCGAGGACAGCAGGTCCGAAGCATCGCGCAGAATGCCGCGGCAGGGGAGAGAGCACCGACCCGGCCGTCGTCGGGGGTCGTTGGACCTGCGTCAGACAAGCCAGATCAGTCGATACACACGCAGTACTCACTGGGCGGTTCGTGGGGTCGCAAATGATCGGTCGGTCACAGAGGTCACCTTTTTCGTTAGCGCCTCTTTCGCAGCGCCCGAGGTGCGCGTTCCTGGCAGCGTGCTGGCTGACCGCCGCAGTGTATTGCGCGGCGCTGTGCTGGAATGACGACCGATTTGCCGGCGCGCCCGACGGGGCGCGTTTCGACACGTTCGATCTGACCGTCGGGCGCAACGAGACGGGACGGTTTTCGCTGCGCCGCCTGGATGCAAAGGCCGGGTACCAGCCCGCTTTCTACGTCGCCTGGGAGAACCTGGAAGGGGCCAACGGGCAGTTGGGCCTCTTCAACACGGCCCTGCACAAAACGATCATCATCGACGGCCTCGAGGCCAGGTTCTACCACTACCCTGACAACGAAACCGACGGGAAGAACACCGCCGCAGGCCCGGCCGGACCGCCGCGGCACGGCGGATCCTTTCTTTCGCCGGCGGCCTATGGTGCGTCCCGATCGCCGGAATCCGACGCCCGCCGCGACGACGCGACGGGAGCGTACCCCACTTCCCCGGTCCGGATGCTGCACGCCCTGGAATATGAATTGCGCGGCGACCTCGAGGGAATCGAGGTGGAGAACTCGCTGCTGATCGATGTCAGCAATGCCACGAAGCTCGTCATTCGGGATCTGGACTATGCCTTCTTCGAAGGCGAGACGCTGACGCTGGGCGTCAGGTGCAGCCGGGCGACCGTCTCGAAGTCCGGGTCGGAGCTTGCTCTCCAGGGCCGCGTGGCCATCACCGCCGCCGGAGGCAGCAGGTTGGTGAGCAGTCGAGTGCGCTGGGACCTGAAGAGGAATATCTTCACCGTTCCCGGCACGTTTATGATAAACCGCGACGGGACACTGGTCAAAGGACGCGGGATTCGATGCGATCACCGTCTGCAATCGCTCGGCACGAATGCCGCGTCCGATGGGAAAGGAGAAAAACGATGGGTAAAAAGAGCCTCATTCTGATCGTCGCCGTCGGCGCGTGCCTGAATTCACTGGCCCTTGGTCAGAGTGATCCGAATCAGTATGATTACACGATACCGGCGCGCGCGATGCTGTTTACCGCCACGCGCTCCGGCACGGAGGACGCGTACGAACTCCTCCAGAATGGCCTTGTCGATCCCAATCTGGCCGGTAAAGACGTGCGGGAGCTCAAGTTCTTTCATGCGCTGGCTTGGACGGGCCTGCTCATCTTCGATACAAACGACGTGGCGGTCAGTACCAGCCTTGTCGAGTTGGGCGCGCCCTACGGCGTGACGGTTTCGGGAGACAAATTCCTCGTGCCCGATCCGTGCGACCCCAACGACATGCTCTTCATGCCCTCAGACTCCACCGATCCCGCCGTGTTCCGGGTGACTTTACCCGTCGATCCGTGCGATCCGAACTGCTACCTCGTCCAATCGGGGCTCGACGAAAGTACGCTGCAAGCAACAGCGAACGCCGTGAACAATATCATCCTCCCCCAGATCGACGCCATTGTGAGTGAGCTGAACTCGATCACAGATTCGCCCACGCCCTTCAAGGTCTATCTCCAACCCAGTGAGACCGGCTTGCTGACCCAGGTGGAAGTGGATTACGCCGAGGTCCTCGCCCTGAAAGGGGTGCTGGCAGGTGTCAAAGCGAGTCTGCGGGGAACGGCCAATCCGGCGTACAACTTTCTCATAAACCCGTATACATCGCCTTTCAACGGCAAAATATGCACCGACATATTCTACGAGTTCAACGGTATTTTGAGCAGCTACCCCGACCTGTTAACGGTCGTGCCGACCTCCGGGCCCGCGAGCCTGGCGCAGGTGAAAACGGACGTGATAGCCGGGATCGACGCGTATCTCGCCGTCGTGAACCACATCAAGTCCGAAACCGATCCACAGCAGGATGATTTCATTTACATCGACCCCAACGTCACCGGGCCCCTCAATGTGCTCGAGCAAAGGCTCCTGACTCTGAAAACGTCGCTGCAAACGGGTACGGCGATGACATTGCCGTGGATGACGACGAGAACGTACGACGTCTGGCAAGGGAACCCCCTGGTCGCAACCGGGCCGCTGACCATCACCTATGATCTCACCGGCTACGAGGTTCTCAGGTCCGAGCTCACGGCACGCGATCCCGCTAACCCGAGCGGTCCCGTCGTCGTTTGGCGCGGCGAATGGGGAGGAATCTACGAGAACAACCAGCTCGAAATCGAGTTCGAGTACCGAACCCCGGGAACGAACCAGTGGTACTGGGGAACTCTCAGGGGGACCATGCAAGGCACCTGGATCCTCAATCCAACGTTTTCGTATGAAGGATATGGCATTTCGCCCACGCAGGATCAAATGTACATCCAGGGTCCGACCGCGACCGATACGGCCGACGTGCAAATCGACTTGACCCCCGTTTTTGCCGGCACAGTGGACCCGCGCGATATGCTGCCTCAGCTCGACGCGTTCAATGACCCCGTGCCCGGCACCTTCGGGCACGGACTCGGCGACGACCCCACACTCGGCGGAGTCCTGCCCGGTATGACCCAGGAGATGTGGATACCGCGAGGCTATGAGGTATGGGGTTTTGATGACGCCGCCATGTCGGGGATTGAGGACTGGTTCCTGTATGGAGACAGGGAGGGGGATCCTCCCGGATCCACGCGTCTGGGTCGATCCGCCGGTCAGACCATGGCGTTCGCCGGCAGCTACGACAACTATTTGATCCTGGCGGTGGGCGAAGTCCTCATCGACAGCATCGTGGGCTCGGACGGTTCGGCGGCCCAGGGCGAGGTTGATTACTACGGAACCCTGATTACGGGCCTGCCGGATGGGTCGTTTGTGCCGGTCGGAGAGAATGATGTTCTCGGGCTTGCCTTCGGTGACATGGAGTACGATGATGTCGTCTACGTGGACAACACGGGCGGCTGGATCGGGATTACGGTCGTCACCGGCACCGGGGAAAACGTCGTAACTGCTACCGCCGCCCCCACGCAGGTGGAGGCCAACGGCCTGAACCAGATCTTTGTCACGATCACCGTAAAGGATGCCTTCGGCGATCCCGTAGAAGGCATTCCTCCGGAAGTATTCGAGGTCACGGCCCCCGGGACCGGGCTCAGCATCGACCAGCCCGATACGGCAACCGACGCGAGCGGTCAGACGATAGCCAAGATTTCCAGCACCGTGGTTTATGCGTCCGTGGACGTTAGCGTCTCGCTGTACGGCCAGACGTACGCCAGCCTCGTGACGATCGAGTTCACCAGCGGCGCCGCGGCGAAGCTGGTCTTCGCGGCACAGCCCGACGGTCCGTATGCAGCCGGCACGACCATCAACGCCATTCCGCAGGTGGAGGTGCAGGACGCCGCCGGCAATACGGTGACCTCCAGCTCGGCGGAAATCACGATGTCCATCGGCAACAACCCGGGCGGTGGCACGCTTTCCGGGACCACGGCCGTTAACGCCGTCAGCGGGCTGGCGACGTTCGATGATCTAAGCATCGATAAGGCGGGAGCAGGCTACACGCTGACCGCCACGGCTACGGGCTTGACTTCGGCCACGAGCGATCCGTTCACGATCATCGCCGACGCGTCCAACACGAAGCTGGTCTTCGTCACCTCACCCGGAGAGACACCCGCCCTGGCGCCGCTGACGCCCAATCCGGTGGTGGAGGTGCAGGACACCTACGGCAATACCGTGACAACCGCCACGTACGAGATCACGGTCTCTGTCACAGGCGGAGATCCGAGTGCCACGTTGGCCGGCGACGTCGCTGTCAACGCCCTCAACGGTGTGGCCACCTACGACGATCTGACACTCGATCGCGCCGCCAGCGGCTACGTATTGACGGCGGCGGCCGTGGGATTCACGGCGGTCGACAGTGACCCCTTTAACATCACCGCCGAGCCGGCCCTGGCGATCGTCAAAGAAAGCAGCGTCCCGCAGGCCGATGCCGGCGACGAGGTTGTATTCACCATCGGCTACACCAACGCCGGCCTGGCCGACGCCACGAATGTGGTTATCGTCGAAACGCTGCCGGCCGATCTGGAATTCGTCAGCGCCGACAGCGGCGGTGTCCATAGCGCCGGAACCATTACGTGGAATGTAGCCGACGTTCCCGCGCAAACGACAACGCCCCTGGAGGTCAGTTTCACCGCTCAGATCGCCGCGGCCCTCGCTGACGGCGGAACCGTGACCAACAGCAGCCTCACGATCGACTGTGACGAGACCGACCCCGTGTCGGCGCCGTCGGTGAGCGTCACGGTGAACGATACCCAGGGTCCCGTGATCACGCCGCTTGTTCCCGAGCCCGGCGACGAAGAGGTGGATCCCAACAGCATCGTGAAGCTGGTCATCACGGACGCCGGTGGCGTCGATTTTGACGGCAGTACCGTGACGATCCGAATCGAGGGCGATCTCATCTACAACGGCGCCGCCGAGTCACCCGTCGGGGAATACGATTCCACCGGCAGCGCGCAGGAGGTCAGAGGTATTTGCCGGCGCACCGGGGACGACGCCACGGCGTACACGTTCACGTTCGTTCCGTCAACGACCTTCCGCTACGAGCAGCACGTGGATGTCGTCGTGGAGGCGACCGACGAGGCCGGCAATGCCGAGAGTTTGAGCTACTCTTACTGGGTCAAACTCCGGTCGTTCGGCCCGAACGCCAAGGTTAACAGTGATGTTGGCACGCTGGCGCAGGACAACCCGGCCACCGCGACCGATGCGCAAGGGAACATCTGGGTCGTCTGGGACCAGACGAACCCGGCCGGCGACAGGGGTGTGTACGTCGGCACCATGGCGGCCACAGCGAGTTCCTTTGCTGAGAGCGAGGTCGTCTTCGACGGCGACAACAACGAGCAAAACCCGACCGTCGCGGTGAACGCCGGCGGCGTGGCCTACGCCGTCTGGCAGCAGGACGACCCGAACGGTCATTGGGACATTTACGTCGCTTCTTCCACCGACGGGACGACGTGGTCGACTCCGGTAAAGGTTAATGTCGACGATGTGCACAATGACACCGATCAGACCGCCCCGGCGATCGCCATCACTGTCGCCGGGACCATGTGCGTTGCCTGGCAGAGCAACCAGGACGGGGATCAGGATATCGTGCTGGGCACGTCCACCGACGGCACCACCTGGACCGAGACGCAGATCACGACCGATGACACCGATCAGACGTATCCCGTCGTCGTCGTCGATGAGGGTCAGGTTGTCCATG
Source organism: uncultured Pirellulales bacterium (assembly GCA_964415045.1). Classification (GTDB taxonomy): domain Bacteria; phylum Planctomycetota; class Phycisphaerae; order Sedimentisphaerales; family Anaerobacaceae; genus CAYPZL01. The sequence goes on from CAYPZL010000025.1 coordinate 21,073, forward strand.
TGCTCTGGACCGATGCCCGGAACGCCGGGACCAGCGGCACGGACATCTGGCGGGCCAGTTCCGACGTGGGACCGTGGACGCCGGGCGCCCTGGTGGACGCCGACGGGGATCAGTCCGGCCCCGTGGCTGCGGCCTCGGATATTCTGCACGCCGCCTGGGTGGCCGATCTCGGCGGCTTCGGGGAGATCATGTACGCCAATGAAGGCGGCGGCGCGCCTTTGCTCGGGGCGAGCATCGTCGATGCGACGGACCCGAACGCGGTGCAGCGGAGGCCGGCTTTGGCCGTCTCCGGCGCCGGCGATAGAGACGCCGCCTTTGCCTGCTGGGAGGACGAACGGAACGTCAGTGGCAACAGCGATACGGATATCTACTTCGCCGAAAGCGGCTCGCCCTTCGGCACGAATATCCTCGTCAACGACGATACCGGGACCAGCCCGCAGAGAAAGCCGGCCATCGGCCTCGACGCCGACGGCAACCCGTACATGGTTTGGGTCGATCGCAGAAACGGCAACGATGACATCTACTACGCCGGCGCGACGGCTCTGGAGCCGGTGGAGCTGGCTCCGCCTGTTACTGATGCCAACGGTGTTGTCACGGTAGCGTCGACAACGCAGCCCAACCTGCAAGTCGAGATCCCTCCGACGGCCCTGCCCGACGAGGACGTCAAGCCGGAAGATATCACGATTTCCGAGATTGTCAATGGGCCGGAGGTGCCGCCGTTGCTGGGCGGCTTTGGCCTGACCTATGACTTCGGACCGAGCGGCACGGAATTCGCCGTACCCGTAAAAATACGGATCCCGCTCGATCCTGCCGCTCCCGTTCTCACTGTCTACAACGTCTATCGCTACGATCCGGGCGACCTGACCAGTCCGCACCATCCGTGGAGCGAGGATGGAATTCACAATCCGGCCACGAAGTCGCTCGACGGGACGTATCTTGAGGTCGAGGTGACGCACTTCAGCGTCTATGGGACCGGCGGTGCGCTGTACGGTGGCGGCGGCGGTGGCGGCGGCGGATGCGCCCTGGCTCCCTGGGGCGATGCCGGTCCGATGGAGTTCATGCTCCCGCTGGTTCTGTTTGCTTTGATCCTGTCAGTCGTGACCGCCGTTGACCTCCATCGGCGTCGTTCGGGAAATCGCGCGTGAGGGGCGTAAGATAGGTGCGAAGGAGTCCGTAGCGACTGAGTTCGAGCGAAAAGGCAGATACGCGCCGCTTGCTGCGCGATGGTGGTGTCTATGAAGGCAGGGCTGCGTGTTCGTCTGCTGCTGACGATAGGCATTGTTACAACCGTGGTGATCGGACTGCTTGCGGTCCTCCGCGGCGCCGGCGGGGCGCGTCTGTGGTTTGTGGGGCCGAGCGTGTTGGTGCTCGGGGCCCTGGTGCCGACGCTGGCCGGCGGCGGCAGTCCGGGCGAGCTGGGTTTGCGAATAGGGCGGACCCGGCAATCGGGCCGGCTGTTTGCCGTCAGCGGCATCGTTCTGCTGGCCCTGGGGCTGGCCGGTATCGCGCTGCTCAGGTGTATGCCGGGCGAGTCCGCGTTGCGCGCATCCGTCCCGAAGGAGAAATGGATCTGGTGGGCGATGTTCCAGTTTGCCTACGTGGCATTGCCCGAAGAGTTGTTTTTCCGAGGCTTCTTCCTGAGCCAGGTGATACGCCTGCTGGGGACGGCTCGCAACGCGGACTCGCCGGCGATCAAGGTAATCGCTGCGGCTCTGTCGGCTGGGGTCTTCGCTCTTTCGCACGTGATCGTCCTGCGGAACTTCGTTTCCGTTCTGACGTTCTTTCCGGGCTTGATTTTTGCCTGGCTTTTTGTTAGGAGTAAGTCAGTAATTGGGCCGGTTCTGTTTCACGGGGCCGCCAACGTCGGGTATGCCCTGATGGTCCAGCCCCTGCTCTGAGTCTTCGCATCAGTCGTGCGTGGCAGGAAAGCTCCGGGATGCGATACATCAAACGACTGCACAAGCTGTTGTGGGCGGTGAACGTTGCCCTGGCCGGCGTGCTCGTTCTTGTAGCCGTTGCCTATGTGGCATCGGAGCCGTCGGTGCGCGAAACGACCAGCGCGACCGTCCGGGACGCCGGGAGCACCGCCCCGGACCGCACGGGCCGGCGGGACGATGGCCCTGAAGATGCGAAGCTCATTCTCGCGCGCGACATTTTTGGTACGGGACAGGGCGAGCAGACAGCGCTGGCCCGGCAGGCCGAGGCGCTGAAGGCGGCCCGGGCCCGGGCGGAGGTCGAGCGGCAGCTTCCCTTCCGGCTTCTCGGCACCGTAGCCTCCGACGAGGGAGCTTCCTATGCGGTGCTGGAGGACCTCGGAACCAAGACGCAGGACCTCTACCGCGTCGGGGACGCCATCGGGCAGGCCCGCATCGACCGCATCGAACAGAACCGCGTGGTGGTTGTGAACATGGGCGTTCGCCAGGTCCTCGATCTGGTCATGACGGGCTCATCGGCGAAACCGGGCAAAGCGGTGCTGAAAGAGGCGGCGCCGCCGGTGGAGAAGGCCAGGCCGGAGAATGTCGTACGGGTCGCGGCCAACGGGCAGCGAGAGATCAACACGCGCGCCTCGGCTTCCAATGTGGGGCAGGTGGCCCGGTCGTTCCTGAGCAAGATGAAGCTGTCGCCCCTGCCGGCGAGCGGGCAGGCCGCCGGGCTGCGTGTTTCCGGTCTGGGAGACTCGACCATGGCGGCTTTGGTGGGGCTGAGGGACGGCGACGTGATCCAGTCTATCAACGGCCAATCGGTTCCCAATCGAAGGAAGGCGACGCAGGTCTTGAAGAAGGCCCGCCAACTGGGCTCGGCAAGACTGCAACTCTTGCGCGGCCAGGAACAGAAGTCGCTGGCTTTCCATGCCGGTTCCTGGTGATTGTAATCCGTCAAGCGCTGGCTCCCAGGCGTCTGGAGGCTTTTTGTCTTATGGAACGTGTATCGAACTCTGATGGCTCCGACAGCGCGGTCGGCTTTGGGGCAATGACCTTGGCGCTCTTGCTGCTGGGGTTGTGCTCTGTGGTGGCGGCTCCGGCCGGGCAGCGCGCTGCCGGATATCCGGAAACGTCGGTCGTCATGCCGTTTCTCAGCGACCCGGCCGCGGCGAATCGGTTGATCTCTCTCGATCTGAACCAGGTCGACATCCGCGTTTTCATCAAGACCGTGGGCCAGTTGACCGGTGTCAACTTTCTCGTCGACGATGGCGTTACAGGCTCGGTCACGCTGATCTCGCCCAGCAAAATCCGAGTCGGTGAAGTCTACCGCGTGCTCGAATCCGTGCTGCAAACGAAGGGGTACGCGGCCGTACCGGCGGGCAGCCTCGTGAAAATCGTGCCCCGCGCCGAAGGCGTGCGGACCAACCTGTCCATTCGCACCGGAAGCGATCCGAACTCCATACCGGTCGACGACAGCCTCGTGACCCAGATCATCCGTTTGCAGCATGCCAACGTGGCCCAGGTCAGTGCCGCCATGTCGTCGGTGGTAGGCACCGGCGGGCAGGTCGTGACGTTCCCGGAAACCAACACCATTATCGTAACCGACACGTCCTCGACCGTTCATCGGGCCGCCCGCATCGTGCGGGAGCTCGACGTCGAGAGGCCGCAGGAGATCATGGAGGTGGTGCAACTTCGGTACGCCTCGGCCAGCCGAATCAGCGAGCAGGTCACGCAGATCATGCAGCGGGGGCAGCCTCAGACCCGGCTGCGCCGCGCCCCGACGCCCACGCCGACACCGGGCGGCTCCTTGAAGATCCTCCCGGACGACCGCATCAACTCCGTGGTCATCGTGGCCGATCCCGTGGAAATGGAGATGGTGAAAGCGATTATTGCCCAATTGGATGTGGAGCGTCCCCTGGAGGCCGGCAACATTCACGTGATTTATCTGGAGCATGCGGAAGCGAAGGTGATCGAGACGGCGGTTTCGACTGTTTTGGACCGCATTACCGGCGCTCCCGGCGTCCCCGGCGTCGACAGCCAGGAGCCCTTCCAGATTACCTCGGACGAGAGCACAAATTCGCTGATCGTGGTGGCTTCGCCGCAGGATTACCGCCTCGTCGAAGACATGGTCTCCAAACTGGATATCGCCCGGGAACAGGTGCTCGTGGAGTTCCAGATCGTCGAGGCCAGCAACAATCTGCTCAAGGAGTTGGGCTTTGACTGGGCGACGCTCGACGAAGCGGTCGCCGACAGCGTGCGAGGTTTTGCCTACACCAATTTGGGCCCGCGGGTGGAAGCGGTCTCCGGAGACCTGGAGGGCGTGGGCATCGGCCTTTGGAAAGACGTCGACGGCACTCCCGAGATCGGCGCCATTCTCAAGGCCCTGGAGAGGAATTCCGCGGTCAACATCCTTTCCACGCCTCACGTGCTGACCTCGAACCACCAGGAAGCCAAGATCATCGTGGGCGAGAACGTGCCCTATGTGAGCCAGTCGCGGGTAACGGAGTTCGATCCGGCGACCCCGACGGCGATCCGGACGTTCGATTTCAAGGATGTGGGCGTGGAGCTGACGGTTCGGCCCCACGTCAGCGGCGCCGAAATGGTGCGACTGGAAATCGACGCCAGTTTCAGCAAGCTCATCGAGGGCACTACCGGTCTGGGGGACGAAACTCCTACGACGGCGGAACGAAAAGCGACCACGACCATCTCGATTATGAGTGGCAGCACGGTGGTCATTGGCGGCCTGATGCGGGATGACAAAGAAGTGGTGGAAAAGAAGGTCCCCCTGCTGGGCGACCTGCCGCTCGTGGGAGTGCTGTTTCGGTCCAATGCCGAGCGCCTCGAGAAGACGAACCTCCTGCTTTTCATCACGCCCCACGTCCTGACCGACCGCGAAAGTCTCGACGCGATGACCGAACGCAAGAAACGCGAACAAAACAGTCCTGGCGATGCCGAGGCAAAATCCTGATTCCGACGGGAACGGACGCGGCATCCGCTGCAAGAATCACGAAGTCCCATGATATCATTGCTTGGTCAAATCCTGGTTCGTCGCACCTCACTTTCCACCGGGGATCTTGAGGCCGCCCTGTCCTTCCAGGAACAGGAGGCGCCCGAGAAAAGGATCGGGCAGATTCTCATCGAGAGGGGGCACGTGGGCGAAGGGGACGTGGGAGCCGCCCTGGCCGAGCAATGGGACGTCCCGTATTGGGCGGAGATTCCCGCCGCCTCCATTGGCGGAGAAATTCCCCGGGACCTGCCGCTCGAATTTCTGCAGAAGCATGGGATTCTCCCGTTTGTCAACGAAGCGGGGGCTCCCGGCCTGGCCGTGGCCGATCCGCTGGACACCATGGCCATCGACTCGGTGGTTAACGCCATCGGGGGCTCGTGCGACCGGGTCCTGGCCGCACGCTCGGCGATCGAGGCGGGACTGAGCCAGTACTACTATCGCAACGGGGACGCGGCCGGCAACAGTGAATTGAAGGCCGACGACCGACTCCGCGATCTGACGGCCGAGAGCGATACCGAGGACCTCCTGGATTTGTCCGGCGGCGCGCCGATCATCAAGCTCGTCAACGCCTTTCTCTTTCAGGCGAGCCAGTCCCGGGCCAGCGATATCCACATCGAGCCCTACGAGAACGAGGCCAAGGTGCGATTTCGGATCGATGGCGTCCTGTATACCCGCTCGACGTTTCCGAAGCAGTACTTCGCGGCGGTCGCGTCCCGGCTGAAGATCATGGCCAGGCTCAACATTGCCGAGCGCCGGCTGCCCCAGGACGGACGCAGCCGGATCAAGATCGGCGAGCAGGAGCTCGATACCCGCGTCTCGACGATCCCCACGGCCTGGGGCGAGCGCATCGTCCTGCGCCTGCTGGACGAATCGGGCGCGCGCTTTGGCCTGGAACAATTGGGATTCGAGCCGGAGACGGAAAAGCGGTTCAGCCGACTCATCCATAAATCCCACGGCATCATCCTTCTGACCGGGCCCACCGGAAGCGGTAAGACGACCACGCTCTACGGCGCCATTTCGGAGCTGAACTGCGACGACCGGAACATCATGACGGTCGAAGACCCGATCGAGTACCGCCTGGGCGGTGTAAGCCAGACCCAGGTCATGCCCAAGATCGGTTTGACCTTCGCGGCGTGTCTGCGGCATATCCTCAGGCAGGACCCGGACGTGATCATGGTCGGTGAGATCCGCGACCTGGAGACGGCGCGCATTGCGATTCAGGCCGCCCTGACGGGCCACCTCGTCCTGAGCACACTGCACACCAACGATGCGGCCAGCGCCGTAACGCGGCTGGTCGACATGGGCATCGAGCCCTATCTCGTCTGTTCGTCCGTGCTCGGCATCATGGCCCAGAGGCTGGTCCGCCGGATCTGCCCGCAGTGCCGCAACGCGGGAAGTCTGTCCCCCGGGAAGGGGGTTTCCGCCACGGGTGAGCTGGAGTTGAGCGCCGAGGAGGGCGCGTGCTCGTACTGCAGCGGTACCGGCTACCGGGGTCGCAGCGGCATCTTCGAGCTTCTGGCGCTGGACGACGAGATCAGAGAGCTGGTTCTTGCCGACGCCAGGGCCCATACGATCAAGCAGGCTGCTTTGAAGAAGGGAATGCGGACGCTGCGCGAAGACGGCTTGAGCAAAGTCTCTCGCGGGGTCACGACGACCGAGGAGGTATTGAGAGTCACACAGGACGATACGGACAGCGAGGGGTAGGGGCCTGCGGCGATGGCGCTATTCGAATACACGCATGTGAATCAAACCGGGCAGGAATCGGAGGGCCTCGTGGACGCCGCGTCGCTGGAAGAGGCTCGCAGGCGCCTGCGCACCGCCGGTTACCATGTGATCGAGATCGCCCAGAGACAGGCGGACGCCGAGCCCAAGACGGCGTCGGACCGGCACCGGGTGCGTCGGATCGGAACGCGCGAGCTGTCCGCGGCCACGCGCCAGCTCTCGGTCCTGATGCAGGCCGGCATGCCGCTGGTCACGGCGCTGTCTACGCTGGCCGAACAGTTGGGCGACAGCCGTCTCGGAAGGGTCTTCGCCCGGGTGCGCGACAGCGTCAATGAAGGCGTCGCGCTGGGCAGAGCCCTGGCGGACCATCCGTCGGTGTTTCCCGGGACCTACGTCAGCATGGTCGAGGCCAGCGAGGCGGCGGGTACGCTGGAAGACGTGCTCGCCCAGTTGGCGGATCTGTACGAGAGACGCGCCAGGCTGACGGGCAAGGTGAAGGCGGCGCTGGCCTATCCGTTGTTCATGCTGATCGTCGGTTTCTCGGTGGTGGTTTTCGTGCTGAGTTTCGTTCTGCCGAGCATCACGAAGCTGTTCCTTGAAATGAAGATGCGGCTGCCCTGGCCGACGGTCGTTCTGATCGAGACGAGCAACGTCATCTCGCGCTATTTCTGGGCGCTGGCGGTCCTGCTGATCGGCCTGGGGGCGACCTTGGTCTACTGGACCCGAACCAGTGCCGGGCGCGCGCTCTGGGACCGGCTCAAGCTGAAATGTCCGCTTCTGGGCTCGGTCGCGCGCAAGGTCGCGGTATCGCGCTTCTGTCGCATGCTCGGCGCCTTGCTGAAGAGCGGGGTCACGATCGTCGAGGCGCTGACACTGGCCGAACGCGTGGCGGGCAATACGGTCATCGCACGGGCCGCCGCCGACGCCAGGGACAGGGTCAGTCACGGAGACACCATCGCCAATTCTCTGGGTCGCAGCGGCGTCTTTCCGCCCGTAGTGGTCAACATGATCGCCGCCGGGGAGCAGAGCGGAACCGTCGAGGACGGACTGGCGCGTTTGGCCGACCTGCTGGACAGCGAGGTGGAGGCCAGGCTGGGCACCGTGACGTCCCTGCTCGAGCCCATTATGATTCTCGTGCTCGGGGCGCTGGTCGGATTCATCGTGCTGGCCATGCTGCTGCCCATTTTCGACATCAATCAGGCGATCGCTTAATGAGCGGGAGTCTTTGCAAAATGGAGATTAGGCTTAGTTAGGAGGCTACGCTGGTGTACGTATCACGTTCGATGCAGAAACACGGCCGGTCGCGGGGTTTTACCCTGATCGAGCTGATGGTCGTGGTTGTGATCCTGGGCATCCTCGCCACCATCATGATGCCCAAAATCCTGGATCGCCCCGAACAGGCACGCCGGATGAAGGCCAAGGTTCAGATACGCAACCTGCAATCCGCATTGGCGTTTTTCAAGACCGACACGGGGCGGTTTCCCACCACCTCGGAAGGCCTGGAGGCGCTCGTGAACGACCCGGGCCTGGAAGGCTGGAAGCGCGGCGGCTATATGGAAGGCGGCAGGGTTCCCCTGGACCCGTGGGGCAATCCGTACATCTATATCTGCCCGGGCATGCACGACGACTACGATCTGGAGTCCTACGGCAAAGACGGAGAGGACGGCGGGACGGACGACTATGCGGACATCGAAAGCTGGAACCTGGACCAGAAATAGCCCGGGCGGGCCGGCGATCGCGCGCGGCTTCACCTTCATCGAGCTCATCGTCGTGCTCGTGGTGCTGGGAATCTCCGCTTCCGTTGTGTTCCCCAGAATAGGCGGTTTTCTGTTGAAGGAGCCCGAGCCGTGGCAAAGCGCCCGGAAACTGGTTCGCGTGGCCCGCTACGCGCACGAGTGGGCGGTGACGACGGAGTCCGCCGTTTCGCTTCACATCGATACGGAAACGGGCAACTATTGGGCGACGGACCGGTCCATGCGGGAAGGAGCAAGCGAGAGTCCCTGGGGCCGGGGCCTCAGAGGCCGGTTGGCCGATGACATCGAAATCACCGCCCTCCAATACCGCGGGGAGGATCCAGTGGCGGAGGATCGTCTGGTCGTCGAGTTTCGCCCCGACGGGTGGAACGACCCCTTCGTTCTGAAGATGACCTCGTCGGGCGCAAAGACGGTGGAAGTCGTATTCGGCGGCCGGCTGGGCGAAGTGGAACTCATCGGCGAAGAGGGGGGCAGATAGGTATGTCACGTGCGCGTGCCGGAATTCGGTGCATCTCGTCTCGCAAGGGCGGCTCCCCGGGTTTTACGCTGATCGAGATCCTGGTGGCGTTGTGTGTCGTTCTGATCGCGCTGGTGCCCTTGATTCGCCTGCACGTTCTCAGTGTCCGCCAGATCGATGCCGGTATGCGGATAGCCAGGGCGACGCTCCTGGCAAACGCCAAGCTGGCGGAGATTGTCGCGCAGAAAAGACCGGCGTTCGGGAAGGACGAGGGTCGCTTCGACGAGGCGCACCCGGGCATTGCTTTCTATTGGGAATCGGTGGTGACCGAGGCGCGGCCGTCCGAACTGACAGCGGAGGCCTGGTCTGACGTGAGACACGTGCATTTAGACGTGTTCTGGCAAAAGGGTGACCGGGACGCAGCCGTCTCGCTCGAGACGCTGGTTCACGTTGTTCCGGACGGAAAGATCGAGATTACGGAAAAACAGGATGACGATAGCAGCAAGAAGAAGACGAATATTCCCGGCTCCGGCCGCTGATCCGGCTCTGCTGCCGAGCCGGTGGCGCCAGCGGCGCCGGCGCGCCCGCGCCGGCTTCACGCTGCTGGAAATTCTGGTCGCGCTGGGCGTGCTCGGCATCATCATGAGCGCCGTGTACGGCAGTTACCGGGCGGTGAGCACTTCGATTGTCGGCTTGCAGCCCCGAATCGCCCTCGACCAGCGGGCCAGGTTCTTTCTGCAGCAATTGGGCAGGCAGATCCGATGTTGTTACGGCGGCCGCTCGAATGTGTCGAGCCCGACCACGCGCCAGCAAAACGAGGAAGACGCGCGCCGTTCCGAGAAACGTCCCTCCCTGTTTCAGAGCGGCAAGACCGCGGCCGGCGACGTTCTGTTGCGATTTGTCACTTCGGGCGGCGCGATGGCCTGGAACCTGGACTCCGAGTGCCTGATCGTTGTGTCATACAAGCTGGACGAGAAACGACGCGTGTTGCTGACGAACGAATTCGTGTACGGACGACGCGACGAAGACGACGAGGATTGGAAGATCGTTCTGGAAGACGTCGTTGAAATCGAGTTTGAATACTTCGACGGCGTCGATTGGCACTCGAAATGGGATTCCAAGGTTTCCGGCGGTCCTCCCCGGGCCGTGCGGGTGCAAGTGGCCCTGGAATCGCCCGAGCGGGGCGTTGTCTCTTTCACCACGGCCGCCTCCGTACTGTGTTGCGCCCGGCCCGAATCCAGGACCCGCGTGCAGAGAAGCCCCGATGCGGACAAAGAAGCCGGCAAGTAGCCAGGAGAGCAAGCGTATGGACACCAGGCACGACATGCTTCCGCAGAGACGCGGTGTGGCGCTGGTGGCGGTCTTGCTGGTCATCGCGCTGATCGCGGCGGTCATTTTTGAGTTCAATTATGATTCGCGCGTACGATATCAGTTGGCTGACAATCTGCGGGCCAGCCACCAGGCGCTGCACTGTGCCGAGGCGGGCCTGGCCACGGCGACGGCCGCACTGGCCCGGGTAGGCGAGGCAGCGCCCGAGGAAGAGATCACCAAGGTTCTCTCCGGCGCGGTGCAGGTGCCCCTGGGCAAGGGCTATTTCACCGTTTCCGTCGCCGGTGAGACGGGCAAGATCAACGTCAACGGTTTCAAAACGCCCGAGGGGCAGCTCGTTCGCCCGCGCATCGACCAGATGCTGCGGTTGATCGACGTGCTCAATTCACAGTACGGCCAAGAGAATCCCTTGCGTTACAGCCTCGTTCCGGCCATCATCGACTGGATCGATGCCGACGATGAAGTTACGATATTGCCCTTTGTCAGAGGAGCCAATGCGGGCGCCGAGAGCGACTACTACCAGGCGCTCGAGAAGCCGTATCGCTGCAAGAACGCGCCGCTCGAACTCCTGGGCGAGTTGACGCTCGTCAAGGGCATGAGCCGGGAAATCTTCCACGGCGCGGCAGGCACGGGCGAAACACCTCGTGTGGCGGGCATGAAACAGTTCCTAACCGTCTACGGCGATGGTAAACTGAACATCAATGAGGCCTCGGTGACTGTGCTGCAGACACTCTCGGAGCGGATGACCCGAGCCCTGGCCGAGAACGTTGTGCAGCATCGTCCCTACAAGAATGCACGAGAGCTCAGTGAAGTGCCGGGTATGACGCCGGACGTACTCGAAGAGATCCAGGAATTTGCCGGCGTGCAGGCAGGCGGCGAGTATTATACGGTGACCGCCCGTGGCGTAGCGGGCCAGTGCGTTCGAACGCTGCGGGTGGTCGTGAAGAGAGATCGGCGGAAAGGCCGGTGTGTGCCTTTGATTCGCTGGGAACTGTAAGGCGGACGCGACGACCTGGTGACGATTGGCAGGCGGATATGCGTGGCAGCGTAGGAATCGACATAACGGGCCGCAGTGTGAGGATCGTGCAGATCTCACGCAAACACGAGCGGCTGTTCGTGCCCCGGACGTACACGAGGCAAGCGGGGTCACAAGACTCGAGCGCCGAAAGTGCACCGGCCGGCTCGCTTCTGGCCGAGGCCCTCCGGGAAGCCGACATCGAGCCGAGCGCTCCGGTCGTAGTCGGCTTGCCGTACGACAAGGTCTTCTTCTCCGGCTTCCGGACGGATCTGGCCAAGCAGGAGGACGTGCGTCGCTTGCTCAAATTCGAGCTCGAGGACGATTTCCCCGTGCCGTTCGATGATCTGGTGATGGATATCTGCGGGTGCCGGAGCGTGAACGAACGCGAGCGGGAGTATTTGATCGCCGCCGTCAGCCGCAGGGAGATGGATATGTGTCTGCACGAGCTGCGCGAAACGGGACGAAAGTGCGTCGTGTTATCGACCGACGTCTGCGCGCTTCACGCCGTCGTGCAGGTAGCCTGCCCCGATGACTCGGGTCCCTCGATGATCCTCCACGTCGATGGTCACCGGATGATTCTGGGAGTCGTACAGGACAACGATATCGTCTATGCCCGGCACGTGGCCTGCGCCGAACCCGAGGCTGCGACACTGGTCCGCGAGGTTGAGCTGGCCCGGCGCGCGGTTTTCGGCAGGCAGGGCGCCGAGCCCATTCCGATTTTCCTGAGCGGGCCGAACGGATTGGTCGAGGAGCTGTCGAAGCCGCTGGCCTCCGCGACCGGTTGCGAAATTCGGCGGGCCGATCTCTGGCCCCACGTTCAATCGTCACAGGACCCCGAGCTCGGCGGCCAGTACGACGTGGCCCTGGGGTATGCGTTGATCGGTCTGGGGTTGGGAAGCGACGCTCCGAATTTTCTGGGGGCGGATGTCTCGCAGGCGGATCGCACCGCCAAATCCAGGGCAAAGCACGCCGCCGCTGTCTCCGTCGTTCTCCTGGCGGCCATTCTGGCTTTGTTCGGCGCCAAGCTGTTTGGGGACCTGCGTACGCTGAAAGTCGAAGACGCGCGGCTCGAGGAAGAGATTCGCGCGGTGTTCACCGACGCGTTTCCCGACGAGAAGAAGATCGTCAACGAGCTGGCGCAGATGACGGAGCATGTGAAATCGCTGCGCAAGGAACGTGACACTCTGGCGGCCGCCGTGGGGCAGCGCGTGCGCCCGTTGCGCATCCTGCACGTGCTGAGCGAACGAATGACATCGGAGAAGGGAATCGCCATCTCCTCATTCTCGATCAGAGACGCGACGATCCAGCTTGCGGGGACGGGCCGGTCCTTCGAGTCGGTGGAGCAGTTTCGGGAGGAGTTGCGCCAGGTCCCTGAATTCGCCTCGGTGGAGCTGGAAGACGTCGCTTTGAGCCAGGGCAGCGACCGTCCTGCCTTTCGGCTCCTGATCTCGGTGAAAATCGGTTGATACGATGCAGTTGACAAAAAGGGAAAAAACGGTCGTCATCGCGGGAGCGAGCTTCCTCGTGCTGCTCATTGTCGTTCAGCTCATCGTCCGTCCGACGACCGAACGCATCTCCATGCTTCGACGCGTGGTCGCCGACAAGCGCGCGGCGTTGACCGATTTGCGAGCCGGAAGCCGGGAGTACCAGACGCTGACGGAGGAGGTCGAGAGGCTGCGTTCCATGATTTCCCGGCAGCAGGAGAGCCGGACGATGCTCTCGGCCATCGAGCGGATCGGGGAGGCGTCGGGGTTGTCGGAGAACGTGCTGTCCCTGAAGCCAACCACGGTGACCATGGATGAGGAATACGAGGAGACGGTGGTCGAGATTCGTTTGGACCGGATTACGCTGGCTCAACTCGTGGAGTTTCTGGGCAAGCTGGAGTCTCTCGGCCGGGCCGGGGGCATCAAGGCCCTGGACGTCCGGCGCGCCGAACGCAGTGAGGGCGCACTGCGGGCCGTCGTCCAATTGGCGACCGTCTCGCAGATCGGGCCCGGGTAGCTGCAATCCCGGCGCTTTCTTCGGGGCGTCGTGCGGTCGGGCGGGATTGCCCCGACTACGGGCGGCATCTCGACGAATGGATGACGTATTACGAGCACATGGGAATCGAGCGTATCTTCGCCGCCGAGGACTTGCTATCAACTCTCGACAACGCGGCCCTGTTGGAGCAGCGCCTCGTTCTTGACCGATCTTCGACACCATGAAATTGTATTTCTTTTTGCGCACGGGACTTGCGCATTGGCCCGCAGCTCTTGGCACTCCATCTGGTCTTCTGGTCCGGTGGTTCACAGGGGTTCATGGTTTGTCCTCTGAGACGGATTTGATCGTCCGGAAGATCTGCTCCACCGGCCACAATTCCTTGTACCGCAAGGCAATCTCTTGGGCCGGCCGGTCCGGGTCGGTCTGGAGAACCCAGACGCCATCGGATTTCTCCTGGGCTTGTATCTTCTCATCGTCAATCTCGAAGCGTCGGCTCGAAGCCGGAGTCTTGAGGTACTTGCGATAGCCCTTATTGCCCACGAGGGATTTGTCGCCCTGTTTCAGGGCAGAACGCAGATGAGCGACGATCGCGTGGCGATCTTGGCGATCCTTCTTTGCCTGATCGGCATTGAAGCAGACCACATAGCGATGGGAACCGACATGGACCTCTTTGACGGCCAATGGCGAAGGGTCTTTGCTACAGGTCTTGGGCACGTTCCCGTCAGTTTCCCGGCTCCACCGTTTCGTCCCGTCCCGGGGAACCCGACACCGCGAGGCTGGGACGCCAGGCGGCTTTGTCAGACCAGTCGTTGCGGCCGGTGCCGTGCGGATCTGTCACGGTCAGAGAATAGCCCTGCCCGTCCGTGACTTTGTACCAGTCGTCCTCATAGGAGAAGGCGTGAATCGCCGTGCCCAGAGCGTCCAGCAGCTCTATCCGTTCGCCGGCATTGCTCAACGAGCCGGAGTACTCACCGGCAATCGGAAGCCCGGGGCCGTATCGTCCTTCAAAAACGTCGCGATCCTTGACGACCAGGACGTATTCATCGGGCCCGAGTGTGATGCTCGGGAAGATGAAATCAACGCCGTCTGAGAAACGCACCAGGTTGAGATTGATGATCTCGCTGCCGATATTGGTCAGCTCGATGTATTCGGCGTTCGAATCGTTCGGGCCGCCGGTGTCCTGCGGGTGGTACATGATCTCGCTGAGACGCAGCGATTCCGCCACCGGTCCCACCGCAAAGACCGCCTCGCTCAAGGCGCTCCAGGTGGTTCCAGCCAGGGTCCGAGCTTTCAGGCGGGCGCTGTGCTCCAGAACGAGGGGCTGCTTGAACTTGACGGCCGCCGGTGACACGTCGGCCGGCACGCCGCCTTCCGGTTCCCGGCTCGCCACCAACTCAACGGAGATGAGAAAGTCGGAGCTGCTGGTCGAGATGTTCAGGCCGTGAATGGCAAGAATGTTTCGGCCTCTTTGCAGTCTGCCTACGTGCGGCGTGATGTTGACCTCTTCGAAGCTGACGGCAGCGGCGTCCGAATTCTGCGCCGCGGCCGCCGAATTCCAGGCCGGCGCGCCCACGAAATTCTTGCGGGCGACCTCCGTCCCGTTGAGGTAGGCTACGAACCCGTCATCATACCGGATCTTGAGGGCCAGGCGAGAGGCCCCGTCGAGCTCCTCGGCGGACAGGTTGAAGGGAATTCGGATATAGCAGGTCGTGGTCTGCCCGTACATGTGATTCTCGACATCGATGTCGAAGAAGTCCTGGTAGCCACTGCCTCTCTCGTAGCCCACGCCGCCGGTGCCCGCGATCCAGTCGGAGTCGTCGAACGCTTCGGCGCCCTTCCACGCGCCGCTGACGGGGCCGCCGGGAACGTGCGCGCGCTTGGCGGCGCCTTCGGCGACCAGCGTGACCTCATCCGTGGGCTGGCCCGTCACGCCCGGGAGACGCGGATCGCTGCCGTCGAGCGTATACCAGACGGTGCCGCCGCCGGTCATGGAGATCGTGTCTGCGGAAGTGACATATCCTCCGTGCCGATAGGAGCTGTTAACGTGAAAGACAGGCGCGTCGACCAGAGGATAAAGCCCTCGATTGCGGAGCTGGTCGAGAACGATCTGCGTGCGGGCGGGGAAATAGGTGGTGACGAGGTAGCCGTTGACCTCGTTCCACCAGTCGGCCTTCGTGTAGGGATTGCTGGCCCTGGAGGGGCGCTGGTCGCCCCAGCGGGCCGACTCGGCGATGATGGCGAGATCGATTTCACCGGCGCGGGACAGACACAGCGCGATCGCCTTCTCCGGCGTCATCGCGCCGGCGTTGAAAAAATGCTTGTGCGCGCGATCGGCAAAGCGCATGCGGTATTCCGGATGCGCCATCAGTTTCTGGTGCAGCCACTGCGGGTTGAAGTGGTCGCGCGACTGGCCGGCCGAGACCGGGCCCGTGCGGTCGTCGTAGAGACCTCGCAGGACACCCAGGGAATGCTCGTTGTCGTAGGCGAAGAACTTCCAGCCGTCCCGTGCCTCGACCCGGCGGTTCCTTATGGCGAAGAAATTGTTTGCCTGCGATCCGCCCAGCGTGACCGGCGCATCGTCGTTGCCGGTAAAGAAAATACCGATCATGTAATCGATCAGATTCTCGACGTCTACGTGTACCGGGAGGTTGGGGTCGTCGGTGCCGTCGGGTCTCTTGCCCTGGACGGCGTAGTACTCCTGATCGCTCTCGAAGCCTTGCTGGCACAGCGTCCAGAGCAGGTTCCAGTCGTCTATCGAGCCGTCCGTGTAGGAGGTGCGGTAGTTGTCGGCCTTGACGACGTCGTAGTCGTCGTCTTCGCCGCCGAAATAGGTCGCGGCATAGGAGGCCTCGGACCGCTCCTGGCTCTGGTAGAGTCCCCAGTACTGGCCGTTGATATAGAGGTGGTAGTATCGGCTTCGGGTGTACGGCTTGCCCGTCTCGCGCTGCAGGTCGCGACACAACACCTCTCTGATGAACGTGTTCTTCTGCCCCGGATTGGAGGACTGGAGACTCCAGGCGTAGTTCTGCGCGGTGCGGAGGTCGAGGTTCTCGAACTCGTCGGCGCCTTCGTCATCGAACAGGGCGTATTCGAGCGCGGGTGGCCCGTATTCGCTGCGGAAGAACAGGCGGAACGAGTGCTTGGGGTTATTGCCGGTGCGGCTGAAGCCGCCGCGAATGCGGATGCCCGCATCGATTTGGAATCCTTCGCTGCCGTCCGGGTGGATCAACTCCACCGACACCGGACGCTCCCAGTCCCGGCCTTCACGACCGGCGTTGACGTAGATCCCCTTGGCCGGGTCGAAAAGGTTGGTCAAGTCGGTCACCAGCGAGACCGACGGGATGGACAGCAGGGCGTCGTCGATCAGATTCCTGTATGCGGGATCATTCACCACGTCCGGGTCCATGCCGTAATCGATCACTTGCCCGTTGACGGTACCGGAAGGCCACGTGGGCCCGGGGGACTGACCGCCGGGAGATTGCTTGGCAACGTCAGCCACAAAGAGATACGTCTGCGTTTCCACCGGCGAAGCTTTCCAGCCGGCCCTCGTCGCCACCGCGCGGAGGCAGGTGGTCCGGCTGATCTGCACCGGCCCGGCGTACAAAACCGCCTGCGGGCTCGGACGCGCGCCGTTGACCAGGTACGGATCGCTTCCGTCCGTCGTGTAGTAAATCTTGGTCTCGGGTGTATCGCACGCGATCGTCACCTCGACGACGCTGTCGTGGAAGCCGTGACCGGGGCTGATCTGCGGCTCTGCCACGAATCCTTCGTACGGGCGGATGTTCTCACTACCGGCCGTGGGAAAGGCCATCTGCGACCAGACGGCAGTCCCATCGGGGTATCGACCGTACGAGACATCGGCTCGCTGCGGGCCGAAGCGAACGCTGTCGATGACAGTGGCGCCGTCGACGTCGGTCAGGACAAGCTCTTCGCCGCCGGCATCGAGCGAGAAGGACGCATGCAGACCTTCATCGGCCTCGTCCTTATCCGCCCAGATGAGCAGGTATCCGTGGGGCGCAATCGTCGTCCGCGCGGGGGCGTCCGGGGGAATCTGCCACTTCATGGGGGTGTCCGTGTCATCGGTCAGGTACATGCCCCCGATATCGACCGGAATATCCCCGGCGTTGTACAGCTCGATCCAGTCGTCAAACTCGCCCTGCGGATCGGCCGTGGAATCGACGTTCGATGCGAGCAGCTCGTTGATTACCACGGGGACGGATTCCAGCCCTCCGTCCGCGTGCACGACACTCACCTGACAAACCGCGATTAGACCGGCCCAGAGAAGGACCGGTACGGCTGACGGCAGTAGAGCCTTCTTGCGTGTTTTCATATGGTGTACCCATACTCCTGTGGATAAGCGCCGCGAGCGGACGATCCTGACAAACGAGATTTCGCCCAAAAGCGTCGGAACCGGCGAATTTTGCCTATTTTACCATACGTTGGGGCAAGAATCAACGTTCGCAGCTCCCGGTGGGCCGGTCGCCCAATACCAACTGGACTGGACGGACTCGTTGAAGTGGTCGAACGTGGTCCGTATCGAGGATTTCAAGGGCGACGGTGTCGCGGCGCGTCTGGAAAAGGCCCAGCAGGCGTTGACGAGCCGGCCGGCCCGAAATAGGGATTTCCCCGGCCGGCACAAAACGTTACAATTCTCGTGTTCCCGTTGAAGCCTGGTTGCCCTCGGAAAGACATAACAGGAGTTTTGCAAAAGTTCAGACATGAGTACGTTTGGAAATGAGCATGGCTATCTATGCAGGAGCCCGGCATGAGTATTGATTCTGCGCAGACATCCACGACCGGCCGCGAGCGAGTGCTTCGCGCCCTGAATTTTCAACCTGTGGATCGGACCCCCGTCGATCTCGGTGGGCACGCGTGTTCCGGCGCGCACGTCAGCGTCGTGGCCAACCTGCGCCGGGCGCTGGGCCTCGACAAGCCGGGCGACCGCGTGAAGGTGGTCGAGCCTTACCAGATGTTGGGCGAGATCGACGCCGACCTTCGCGCGGCCCTCGGGATCGACGTCGTCAACCTGCCGAATCCCAAGAACATGTTCGGCTTCGAGAACGCCGACTGGAAGCCCTGGCGGACCTTCGACGGCACCGACGTGCTGGTGCCGGCCAAGTTCAACACCGACCCCGAACCGAGCGGCGATATCCTGATGTACCCCGAAGGGGACAAATCGGTCCCCGCCTCGGCCCGCATGCCGAAAGGGGGGTTCTATTTCGACTCGATCATTCGCCAGAAGCCGATCGACGACGCCAAACTCGACCCGGCCGACAACCTCGAGGAATTCCAGCCCATCAGCGACGAGGACCTGAAGCTCTACGAGCAGCGGGCCGACGACCTGTACAGGAACACCGACCTGGCTGTCGTCGCTGGCTTTGGGGGCAGCGCCTTTGGTGACATCGCCCTGGTGCCGGGCCCCTGGATGAAGGACCCCAAGGGCATTCGCGATATTGAGGAATGGTACATCAGCACCGTGACGCGACGCGACTATATCAACGAGGTCTTCGCGCGGCAGGCCGAGATCGCCGTCGAGAATCTCAAGCGAATTCATCAGGCCGTCGGCGACAAGGTGCACGTGGTGTTTATGGACGGGACCGACTTAGCCTCGCAGAACAGCCTGTTCTGCTCGCCCGATACCTATCGCGAACTGTATCTGCCTCATGCCAAGAAGGTCAACGACTGGGTCCACGCGCATACGAAGTGGAAGACGCTGAAGCACTGCTGCGGCGGGTGCGAGCCGCTCATCGACGGCTTCATCGAGGCCGGCTACGACGTCCTCAATCCCGTCCAGACCTCCGCCCGTGGCATGGACCCGCAGCACCTGGTCGATACGTTCGGTGGCCGCATCGTCTTCTGGGGAGGCGGCGTCGATACCCAGCAGACCCTCCCCTTCGGCACACCCGACGAGGTCCGCGAGCAGGTCGCCGAGAGAGTGAAAATCTTCGGCCAGAAAAACGGCTTCGTCTTCAACACCATCCACAACATCCAATGCAACACCCCCACCGAGAACCTGCTCGCCATGTTCGAAGCCCTCGGCCGCCAGCTGTAATATGTAGCCAAAAGTCGACAACGATTGTTGGGTGCGGAAGACGCCGGGAAGGTAGACCGCGTTCACTCGAAGAATCTATGTGCACTTCCGGTGTCTCCTCACAGGTCAGCTTCTCTTTCTGCCGTGGAAGCCGAACGGTCGCTGGGGTTCTTTCGGTCCTTCGAGCATGCGATGCAAGATGATAAAGAGTTGTTTGATTTGTTCGTCGTGCTGTTCGATCTTTCGTCGCAAGGCAGCATTGTCCGCCAGGGTCTCCCGGAGCTGAACGAATGCCCTCATAATGGCGATATTGACGCTCACGGCCCGCGCGCTTCGCAGGACGCTGGACAGCATGGCGACGCCTTGCTCTGTGAAGGCTCTCGGCGCCTTCCTTCTGCCTCCCCAACTTGATGTCACAAATTGTGATTTCAAGTCCGCGAACTCCGTCTCGCTCAGGCGAAACATGACATCCTCCGGAAATCGCTCCAAATTCCGAGAAACCGCCTGGTTCAACGCGCGGGTCTCAACTCCGTAGAGTCCGGCCAGGTCTTCGTCCAACAGGACCTTCCGACCACGAATCAGATAGATGCATCGTTGGATGCGCTCCGCAGGGATAATCACGCTGGCTGCCGGAGTCTTCTTCGCCATTTCCTGACCCTCAAGAGACCACAACTCGCAAGTGTCGGTCACCAATACGTGATACATCATACCAGACCAATGCCCGCCGCACCAGATCTCCGACTTGAAGCCCAAAGAAGACCTGCCATCATCCTCCCCCGCCCGCCCCCCACGCACCAACACAGCGTCCCGCCGGAACTTCTTTTCTTCACCTGTCACTTTTTCCTTGTTTCCCTCCCCGGCCCCCGCCATAATACTTACAGGAAGACACCCAGGACGAACCCGCGACGGATGAATTAGAGCTGGCGGCGGACTGTGTGGATGAGGTGTTGCATGAAGGAGAAGAAGACAGTTAACGCCGTGGCGTTCAGTGAGAAGCGACAGGATTCCGGGGGACGCTTTCGTTGTTTCGGCTTGGAATTGTATGCTGTCCCCGGATTCGCGCGGATTCCGCGGATTCTACCGGATTCCAAAGTATGGTGTCCCCGGATAGCCAAGAAAGGAAGCCCCGCAGAAGAAGCACCTGACATTCGTAATTAGACAGTACTTAGTATAATATGACAGGAGAAGGAGTGAGGTGCACGATGACCAACAAAGCACCGTTAAGCGACGAAGAGAAAAGGCGAAGGCTCAGAGCCCTGGAATACGAGCGGAACATGTTGCGTAATACGGCAATGGCCCTGGCAAGCGGAATCATTGAGAACCACCTAATCCTGAACACATTTGTTGAGTCGTTCTTGATTCATGCCCGCCTGCTAATCGGCTTCTTGTACGGGCCTTACAATAAGGATGATCTCCGGCCCGAGGACTGGCTTGCCCCAGAGGAATGGAGCAGAATGCGCGGGGACAAGAGCGATCTCCTGCAGGAAACATACAACGACGCCCACAAGTATCTTGCCCACCTTACAGCAACCCGTCTCAATCGGAAGAAAATTTGGAAATGCCCTGAAATCCTGAGAGAAATCGAAACATTACTCGACAAGTTCTTTAAACAGTTGCAGGAGGCATCAAGCGGGGAAGTCAAGAAGGACTAACGGCGTCCGCTACGAATGGCATGAAGATGAGCCACGGTGGGTCACCGTAACAAGGCAGCACGCATCTGATCTCTGAGACAGTTCAAGGGTTTGTAGGGCTTGGGTCTGCGTTTGAAGGGCCTGGCTTGGAACGGTAGGGCCGAGACGACTGGATGGACAACTGCGATGTCGGCGGCTCTCACGGTGTTTTTATCTGTGTTCATCCGTACTACAATCCTTCAGGTTCTTGTTTTTTATGCGTGATTTTCATGC
>CAYPZL010000026.1:0-41578 GCA_964415045.1 uncultured Pirellulales bacterium
TTCGACAAATTCCCGCCCCCCAAAGGCAAAGAAATCACGCTTGTACAGGGCCTAGAGTAAGCCTAATCTCCATTTTGCAAAAGTTCAGTAGGAAGTTGCCCTGGATCAGCCGACGGCCAAGGTGCTATTCTATGGCGCGGAGGCGGCGATGAGGACGAGCTGCGTTGGCGGCGAGGCGGGCTTTGGTTTGCGCCGCCTCACTCGGCGATTTTGGAGTTGGCAAACACCGGGCACTCCGTTATGATGCCAGACGCGGCACGAGGGGAGCGATTGGTATTTTCGGTCGATATAGAAGGGATGAACTATGACGAAACTGGTCGCTGATCGAACGAGTCTGATTGATGCGAGCGGCATTCGGAAGGTCTTCGCCCTGGCGGCGGAGCTGGAAAACCCGATCAATTTCTCGATCGGCCAGCCGGACTTCGACGTGCCCGAGCCGCTCAAGCAGGAGGCCATCAAGGCGATCGAAGCCGGGCTCAACAAATACTCGCAGACGGCCGGCGACAAGGAATTCAAAGACAAGATCACTGCCCGCGTGAGCGCCGAGTTCGGCTGGGAAGATCCGGCCGTGCTCGTGGCCAGCGGCGTCAGCGGCGCGTTGCTGCTGTCCTTCCTGTCCTTGATCGACCCGGGCGACGAGGTGATCATCCCCGACCCGTACTTCGTCATCTACAAGCACGTCGTCAATCTGCTCGGCGGCAGGTGCGTCTTTGTCGACACCTACCCCGACTTCAAGCTGCACGTGGACAGGATCGCCGAGGCGATCAGCGACAAAACCAAGATGATTATCCTGAACTCTCCCTGCAACCCGACGGGTGTTGTCTATGAGCGGGACGAGGTTGAGGCGCTGGCGAAGGTCGCGGCGGAAAAGGATATTCTCGTCATGACCGACGATATCTACGAGCAGTTTTCCTACGACGGGTCGCCGACGAGCATCGCCAAATACCACGAGAAAGTCCTGGTATTGCGCGGCTTCAGCAAGAGCTACGCCATGACGGGGTGGCGGCTGGCGTACGTGGCGGCGCCGGCGTCGATGAAGCCGGTGGTCGAGGAGATGACCAAGATTCAACAGTACACGTTCGTCTGCGCGCCGACGCCGTTCCAGAGGGCTGCGGCCGCGGCGCTGGATTACGACGTCAGCGACCTCGTCAAGGGCTATGCCAGGAAACGGGATTTGCTGTACGACGGTCTCAAGGACAAGTTCGAGCTGATCCGGCCCGGCGGGGCGTTCTATGCGTTCATCAAGGCTCCCGGCGGCTCCGGCACCGAGTTCGTCACCAAAGCGATCAAGAACAACGTCCTGGTGATTCCGGGCAACGTCTTCAGCGAAAAGGACACGCACTTCCGCGTCAGCTTCGCTACGACCGACAAGAAGATTCAACAGGGAGTTGAGGTTCTGCGAAGCCTGGTCTAAGCGAAAAACAGTCAGGGGGGCGGAGGGGAGAAATTTTTTCTGTGTCCGTCAAGTCATGTTGCCAAGCAGGGGCCGCGGCGGTAGAATTAGCAACATGAAAGCGGCTTTTCGTATCATCCTTATTCTGTTTTGGTGCGGCCTGGCGCGGGCGGAGGCAAACGCCACGGGGCCCAATGCCCCGTCCGCGATGACCGCCGAGGCCAGGGCAGCGATCATTCCCTGCAAAGGCCTGGTGGACGAGGCCCTGTTCAAATCCATCGAGCGCCGCAGCGAGATGGCCATGACGGCGGGGGCCGACTACCTCATTTACGAGATTGGCACCTACGGCGGACTGGTCAACGCGGCGGACACAATCGCCAAGTATTTTATTCAGACCGTCGGGGATCGCGCCACCACGGTGGCCTACGTCACGACCGAGGCAATCTCGGCCGGCGCGCTGATCAGCGTTTCCTGCAACGAGATCATCATGCGGAAAAACACCACGATCGGCGATTGCGCCCCGATCTCGCTGGGCGGCAAACTCGAGGGCGTCGAGCGGGAGAAGATCGAGAGCTTCATCCGGGCGGCGTTCCAGCGGGCGGCCGAGGCCAACGGCTATCCGGAACTGCTGCTCAAGGCCATGGTCACCATGCAGGTCGAGGTCTGGCGCGTCAAGAACCTCGGCACCGGCCGCTGGGAGCTCTTTGAAGGAGACAAGCTGCCGACCGACGCCAACGAATATGACACCGAGAACGCCGAAGAAATCGTAGGGGGCACGGAGTTGCTGACGCTGACCGCCTCGCAGGCGGCCGAGTACAACATCGCCCGGAGCGTGGTCGAGGATATCGACGGGGCCCTGGCCTTTCTCGAGCAGCGCGACGGGGTGACCTTCAGCGAGCCACCGATGCGGTTGCGTCCGATCTGGTCGGAGCAGATGGTCAGTTGGCTGAATTCGCCCGGGGTGATGGCCGTCCTGGTCATGGTGGCGCTGCTGGGTGCCTATGTCGAGTTCAGCACACCGGGCCTTGGCTTGCCGGGCCTGGTGGCGGTCATCTGTCTGGCGATCATACTGGGCAGCAAATACCTCGTCGGCCTGGCCAATTGGGTGGAGATTGCGCTACTGTTCGCAGGAATCGTGCTGCTGCTGATCGAGTTCCTGGTGTTACCCGGTTTCGGTATCGCGGGGATTCTGGGTATTGTGTGCGTGCTGGCAGGGCTTTTCGGCATGCTTATTCGCAACGCTCCGGACGAGCTGCCGTGGCCGGAGACGACCACGGACTGGCAGATTCTCTGCTCGGGTGTTCTGGGGCTGACGTGCGGCCTTGTCGGCTTCGTGTTTCTGGCGTGGCTGCTGTCACGCTATTTGCCGAAGATGCAGTTCCTCAGCGGCCTGGTGCTGGTCCCGATACTGGCCACCGGCAGGGGCGGGCGAGCGGTCGTGAGCATGACGGCGCCGCCGGAGACGGCCGGGCCGGGTGTCAAGGTCGGCGACGTGGGTGAGGTGGTAGCGAGGTTGCGTCCGGCCGGCAAGGCCCGGTTCGGCGATGCCGTTGTCGACGTGGTCGCGACGGGGGAGTTTCTTGCCATAGGAGCCAGTGTGGCGATTGTGGAGATACGGGGCAACCGGGTCGTCGTGAAGAAAGTGGCCGAAACCGACGACGCGTGAGTTCCGACGGGCCGCTGCGCGCTTGGCGTAGTGCTGTTTTGACGTTTGCGTGGACAAGGAGACGCCTGTGCTTTGGTGGTTGTTGTTTGCCGTTTTTCTCTTTGTCGCCTGTGCGGTGCTGATTGTCGCGGAGGTGTTCATCCCCAGCGGGGGGGTTCTGAGCATCTGCGCCCTGGCGTGCGTGGCGGGGGGCGTGGTGATTTTCTTCAAGCATAGTGCGGCCGCCGGATGGATCGGCGTAGTGGCCGCGATCGTGATGGTGCCGACGCTGCTGGTCGTGGCCTACAGGCTGCTGCCAAAGACGCGGTTCGGCCGTCAGGTCATACTGGCGCCGCCGGTGCGAGAGCGTGGCGATGCCATCTCCGACACCGAGGAGCTGGGCAAGCTGCTGGGCCGGGCCGGGCACGTCCAAACCCCCTTGCGGCCGGTGGGAATGTGCGAATTCGACGGAAGAAAGGTTGAATGCGTCGCCGAAAGCGGATATGTACCGAAGGATAAGAAAATCAAGGTGATCCGCGTGGAAGGGACTCAAGTGACCGTGCGGGTCACGGATGAGACTTAAGGAAAGGATGATAGGATGTCTGAGATGACACGAATATTGCTGGAGGGCAACCCAGTGGTCATCGGCGTGCTGATTGTCGTCGGGATAGCGGCGCTGGTCTTCATTTTGATCCTCTTGAAGTTTGCGCGTCTGTGGCTGCAGGCGTATTTTTCGCGTGCCGACATCAAGCTCTCCGAGCTGATCGGGATGTGGCTGCGGAAGGTGGATCCCCGGACCATCGTGCTCAGCAAGATCACCGCGGTGCAGGCCGGGCTGGAGCTCACCACGAAAGACCTGGAAAGTCACTATCTGGCAGGGGGGCGCGTTCCCAACGTCGTGCGGGCCCTGATCGCCGCCAACCGCGCGAATATCGACCTCGAGCTCAAGACGTCCACCGCCATCGATCTGGCCGGCCGGGACATTCTGGAGGCCGTACAAACGAGCGTCAATCCCAAGGTGATCGATTGTCCCGACCCCAAGAAGGGCAAGGAAACGGTGGATGCCGTGGCCCAGGACGGAATTCAGCTCAAGGCCAAGGCGCGCGTCACGGTGCGGGCCAACATCCAGCGGCTGGTCGGGGGAGCGACCGAGGAGACCATCATCGCCCGCGTCGGCGAGGGAATCGTCACGACCATTGGCAGCGCCATCTCGTACAAGAGCGTGCTGGAGAATCCCGACAACATCTCCAAGGCGGTCCTGGCCAAGGGACTCGATGCGGGAACGGCCTTCGAGATTCTCTCGATTGACATCGCCGACGTGGACGTGGGTGAAAACGTCGGGGCCCAACTGCAAGCCGCCCAGGCCGAGGCCGACATGCGACGGGCGAAGGCCGAGGCGGAGAAACGCCGGGCCATGGCGGTCGCCCGCGAGCAGGAAATGCGGGCGCTGGTCGTCGAGAACGAATCGAAAGTGCCGCTAGCCATCGCCGAGGCGTTCAGCAAGGGCAACCTCGGCATCATGGACTATTACCGGCTCAAGAATATCGGTGCCGATACCGCGATGCGTGAATCGATCGCCAAGCCGAAGAAACAGGAATAGCAAGAGCACACGGAAGTAACCGATGGGATTCCTGCTGTCACAACTTGGGCTCCTCGCTCAGCGAGGACGGGATACGAACGAATGGGTCAACGTCCTCTTTCTGGTCGTCATAGGCGTTCTGTATGCGGTCGGGGCGCTGATCAAAGGCGCCGGCGCAAAAGGGCAGAAGCGCCAAGGGCAAGGCCAGCCGGCACAGCGGCAGCGCGAGACCTGGCTGCAACGACTGGCACGGAAGGCCGAAGAGATGCAGCGGGCCGCGGAGGCCAGGACAAAACAGGCGGCCACAGGCATGCGACGCCTGACGGCCGAAGCGAGAGAGCAACAGGCCAAATCGCCCCGGGCTGCGACTCCGCCCACATCGCCTCCGCAGGGCCCGCTCACCACGCGGCCCGGACGGGGTGGCCAGAGCATTTTGGTGTACGAGCAGGGTACGCCGGAATCCACGTCAGAGAGGCAGCAACGTGCGGCCCACCTGCGCCGCGCCCGTGAGCCCGCAGCCGAACAGAAGCGCCCCCGGCAGCTTCAACCAGCCGCCGGGCCCAAGCGGCCCGAAGAACCAGCCGCAATTGAGCCCATCGCAGAACCCGTCCACGACATGGAACTCGAGCCCACGACTGTCCCGGCCTTATTGATTATTGACTACACCGACCCGGATGCGATGAAAAAGGCCATTCTCCACTACGAGATCATCGGCAAACCGCTGGCCCTGCGCGATCCCTTCCAACGAATCGCAGGGCTGTAGCCGGCAGGGCGGTGGCACTCGATTTCTCCGGGCTTGCCCCCCTTTTCACGGCCGACTGTTTATAGGACGTTGGTCGTGAAGTGCTGCGGCACGGCTTTCAGCTCAGATGCTCGGCGGACTCTTCCGCGCGGAGGTGCATTTCTACCGTCTCGACGAACTCGTCCGGCGTTTCGGGTGAAAGCAGGAACTTGCGTCCATCATCGCACTCGATCAGGACCAGGCGAGCGGCATCCGTCACGTACCCATACACAATTCCGAGGCGCGAGCAGAAAAAGATCCCGAACCCGCCGAGAAATCCGCCGGAGCCGAACAGGCGGATGCCGATACCCAAGTCTCGCTTTTCGAGCCGTCTGATCCGCCGAATGATCTCCACGGGGATCAGTACATCGGGCCCCAGTCGTTTCACCCGCACAGCCGACTCGCCGGCCGTGTAGCGCAGCGGCGCCAGCAGGATGCACAGGACAACGATCGTCGTCGGGATGCCCGCCACAAAAAACACCCAAGCCTCCGTCGCGCCATGCGCTCGCGCGCGCGTGCAGATCATGGCAACCGCCACAAACACCACGGGAAGAACGACCACACAAACGGCTACCGTAATAGCCCACACGGAAGCCGACCACGGGGCGGCAAACGTTCGCTCACTCTCTATCATGGAAACGCAACCAGAAAAAGCAGGGGTAACGATACAGAACCCGAAGAAGCCAGCATTTCATTATAATGAGACCTCGGGGCCGCTGCCATGGAGAAATCGCCCCTGAACGCACGACCACCCCGAACGTCTCATAAGGTATGTTATGTTTCATTCGGCTCTACGGGCGGAATTTGGCTCGAACGGGCTGCTGGGTCCCCTTCCAGGCACTTCTCAGGTTCTCGGGAGAGATGCGTGGGTGGCGGTTTGGCAGAGATTCTCCCACATCAGGCTTACCGTGTCGGAGAGTCCAAGGTTTTGCAGCACAATCGAGACGTTTGTCGTGGGATCGAGGTGCGCGCCGAGATTGGCCTGGATCTGACGCTGCAGATTGATCAAGGATGAAGCAAACTTCACACGGTTGCAGTACAAAAGCGCCGTATGGTAATAGAGATCGAGAGTCTGCGGCGTGTACTGCGTGGGCATGATGAGGTTGAGGGCCTCGCGTTTTTGCCCGGCTTCGTACAAGCAGACGGCGAGCTTCGTGGCGGCCCGGCGATACGTGGGGTTGATTCGCAAGGCGGCCTCAAAGCATTCCCGGGCCGCGTCCGGCTGGTTGGCATGCATGTAGAGAATGCCGAGCCTGTGGTGAAGTTCCGGATTGCCGGGAAATCGCTCCAAATGGAGCTGATGCGAGGTGATGACCCTTTCTTCGAGGCTGTGCCCGTTTTCCGGGGCGGGCAGGAGATTGGCCTCCAGGGCCGCCTGGAGGATGAGCCTGGCGGTCTCGGCAAAGAGAAAGGAGCTGTTCGGCTGAATCGCCGAGGCCAGCGAAAGCGTGTTCAAGGCTTCGGCGGACCGGCCCGCGAGATTCTGGGCCGCCGCAAGGCCCATGTAGGCCTCCACGATGGTGTCGTTGATCTCGACGGCCCTGTTGAACTGCCGGGCGGCGAGTTGATCGGCGTGCATTTTCAGATACAGTGTGCCGAGCTTGATCGTCGCTTCAAGGAAGTCCGGGCAAATCTGCAGGGCGTGCTGGTACTGCGCGATCGCGTCGCTGGTCGCCCCCGTGGCCGCCAGGATGTCAGCACGCTTGGCGATCAGATCCGCCCGGTCGGGCTGATCGGCGAGACGGACGTCGATTTGGTCCAGCGCGTCATCGAAGTGCCCGTCTTGCGCGAGACGATCGATCGACTCGTCCTGGGTCATAAAGTTGTCCGGATGGATCAGGATGGCGTTGTTGAATGTATCGACCGCTTTGGTGTATTGACTGCCGGCGATGTAGAGATGCCCGAGAGTCACGAGATTCGAGATGTCGTCCGGATAGTGCTGCTTGAGCGGCTCGTACTGGGCGATGGCGTCGGCCAGCCGCCCGTCCTTGAAATAGATGGCGCCAAGCCGTTGGGCGGGAAGCTGCAGGTAACTCTTGAACTTCAGACAATCCTGATAGAACTCGATGGCTTCGGCCTGCTGTCCGAGACGCTCATAACAATGCGCCAGAGCGTAAAGGGCCATCGTGTTGCTGGGCTGGCGCAGGTACACCGAATTGAGCTGTTCGACGGCGTCGGCGAGATTGTTGTCACGAAGGGCCAGGGCGGCGCCGGCCATGCGGCCCAGACAACAGGACGGATGCTCAAACAAATAGAGACGCAACTGCTCCCGGGCCTCTTCGAGCTTGCCGTCGCCCATGAGGTCGATGATGTGATTCCGGTGGCATTGCTGCACCGATTCGGCCTGACTTTGTCGTTTTTCGTTGAGCCAGTGCCAGATCAAATCGGACGTATCAACAGTAATGGCCCTGCCGAGGATTTCAAGCAAACCGCTCATCCCTCACTCCTGAAACCATGTCGTGCCTAATCAAGGAACTGCTTGCTGACGTATCGTCCAATTCGCAGGGGCGGTTAACCTTTGTTTTGGCGCGGCACGGGCCGTTTGAAGAACCGCCTCAGGTGTCATGGCGGTTGTGTGTGCTGTAGGGATTGTTTGGATTCTGAATGCGCCGTTATCGGGTTCTTACATTCGCCCTGCCGCCGGATGCGCAGAGCAACACCCGATAGTATTTTCGTAAGGCCGATTCATGCGGACTACATGCGCCGCGACCGCGTCTGTCGATGGCGCAGGGGCGCCGGCGGCCCTTGCCCCTCAGCTTTCGCGGGCGAGATCCGGCGTGGCCGGCTGCGTGCTCTTTTCGATCTCGCTCAGATACGCGACCGTACGTCGCAATTCGTCGCTGAGGTGCTTGAGCTTGAGCATGGTCTTGACGCGGGTGAGCAACTCGAGCTTGTTTACCGGCTTGCTGACAAAATCATCGGTACCGCAATCGATTCCGCGCTCGATGTCGCCGAACTCGTTCAGGGCGGTAACCATGATGATGGGGATGTCGCTGGTGTTGGCGTTGTTCTTGAGCCGCCGGCACACCTCGAATCCGCTCATCTTGGGCATCATCACGTCGAGCAGGATCAGGTCGGGCTTGCGTTTGGCCACCATATCGAGGGCCTGCATCCCGTCGTGGGCCGCCACGGTCCGGCAATCGAGATCTTCCAGATAGGCCTGGATCAGCTCCAGGTTGGGTACGTTATCATCCACGACGAGGATCGTCGCCGGCTTCTCTGCGCCTGTCTTTTTCTGCTGGACCATCAAAACTTGCTCCGTGCACGCAACCGTGAGAACATTCACACCCCCCTGCCTACCTGTTGCGATGTACCTCTTTTCTCTGTTTTGCCGCGATATTTCAAGCACTTTTTGTGCGACGTGGTTATTTCTGCGTGTATTGGCGTCAGATTGCGGTCTCGGTGTTGTTCTCGACGAACCGGCGGACCTCGGGCCGGAGATAGACGGTCTCGATATCCAGCAGTCTCCTGACGGCCTCGGCGCAGAGGGTAGCGACATCGGCGGCAGCGGCGTCGGTATCGACGAAGAAGATGTTCGCGCCCTTGATCGTGGCCAGCCCCCCGCCGCAGCCGCCGAGCGGTTCGTGCCGGATAGTGACACCCTGACCTTCCAGGAGAGCCAGGAGTTCTTCCTGAATCCGTTGCTCGTTCATGCCGGCGCTCCAGTTGCGCGATTTGCTTCCATCGCCCTCCGGCGCGGGTCCATTCAAGAAAAAGCCGCCCGCAGGTCGATATAGAACCTTGTAAGACAACGACTTCCGGCAGATAATACTCCGGTGCGGAGACCCGAGGATGCATTGTATAGAAGGAGCAGACCGTTGACAAGCATCATCGAGAAACGCCTTTCGTTGCACCAGACTCTGGCGCGTAAGGAGGAGGAAAACAGCGAGCTCAAATCTCAGAACACGCAGCTTCAGGCCCTGGCCACTTTGGGCTCGGCGACCTCCATGATCGCACATGAAATCAACAATCTGCTGACCCCCCTGGCCACCTATGCGGCGCTGGCCGTGCAGAACTCCGAGGACAAGGCCCTTGTTGACAAGGTCTTGCAGAAGACCGTGCGAAACTGCCAGCGTGCTTCGAAGATCATGGAGAGCATGCTGCAAATGGCCAACGGGCAAAAGCAGGAATGGCAGGACGTGAGCGTAAAGGACCTAGTGGACGATGTTTTTACCTGTCTGTGCCGGGATTTTGAAAAGGATGGAATCACCGTCGAGCTTGCTGTTCCTGCGGAGCTGCGCGTGCGCTGTGTTGTGGTGCAGATTCAGCAGGTGCTCATGAACCTGATTCTCAATGCTCGTGATGCGATGCTGCCCGGGGGGGGAATGCTGCGCGTGAGGGCTTCGCAGAACGGCCAGGGGACCGTGATTGAGGTTCAGGACACGGGCCGGGGCATTGCCCCGGAAGACGTGCAGAATATCTTCAGGCCGTTCTTCACGACGAAATCGGAGGAGGACCGCCCTGCCACCTGTTCGGGTTCCGGCGTCGGCCTGGCGTTTTGCCGGCGCGTGGTGGAGGCTCACGCCGGTGAAATCGGCGTGGAGTCCGAGCCCGGACGGGGAAGCACGTTCCGGATCAGACTGCCCAGGACATAGCCGGGTGACTGCGGATGATGGCTCAAGTCTACCAGAACGTCGGCCAGGTTGTCGCCATGGCGGTGCTGCTTGCCGGCTCGGCGTTCTTCTCCGGATCGGAGACGGCGTTTTTCAATTTGACCCGCCGGCAGGCCAAGCAGCTTCAGGGTTCCAGGCATAACGTACACCGGCTCGTAGCGCGGCTGCTGAAAAAGCCGGGGCGACTGCTCACCTGCCTGCTGCTCGGAAACATCACGGTGAACGTCCTGTTCTACGCGGTCTCCAGCACCCTGGTATTTCGGGCCAAAGCCGTTTGGGGCATCGGCGCCGCAGGCGGTGTCGCCTTTGTGACGTTCATTGTGCTTGTCTTGTTTGGTGAGATCCTCCCGAAATCTTTAGCCTATGCGAACTCGCGGTCGTTTGCCATCGGCGCGGCCCTGCCCGTCTTCGCATCGGTCCAGGTCTTCCGGCCGGTCGCGTTCGTCTTTCGGTTCCTGATACTGGAGCCGGCATTGCGGATCCTGCTGGGGCATCGTCGCGCGCCCAAGGCCATCACACTCAACGAATTTCGCTCCTTGATCGATCTGAGCCGCCGTCGCGGTCTGATTAGCGAGGATGAGAACCGGCTCCTGGCCGAGGTGGTCGAACTGGGCTTTCTCAAAGTTCGTCACGTCATGCAGCCGCGTGTGGACATGGTGGCCTGTGATGTAACCGAATCGGTCGATGTAGCCCGGCAGCGAATGCAGAAACACCGGCTGACAAAAATGCCGGTGTACGTCAAAGACATCGACAACATTGTCGGCGTGGTGCATTTGCGGCAAATCCTCCTCAGGGTCGGCGCGTCCCTGGACCGACTTGTCCAGCCCGTCCATTTTGTCCCAGAGCAGAAAAGCGTGGAGTCGCTGCTGGAGTTCTTCCGGAAGACGGAAACCGACATGGCGATCGTGGTAGATGAGTACGGAGGGATCGCAGGCTCGGTCCGACTGGAGGACATCGCCGAAGAGCTTTTCGGCGGCGAAGAGACCCCGGGACAGACCGAGCCGATAGAACAATTGGGGCCCTTCCGCTACCGGCTCTCGGGGGATCTGCCCGTGCATGACTGGGCGGAGGTCTTTGGCATCGATCTGGGCGAGATCCGCGTATCCACCATCGGCGGCCTCGTCACCGCCCTGCTGGGCCGAATTCCCAGGAAAGGAGACGTCGCTCACCTGGAGAATCTGAAGTTCACCGTCGAACGCACACACAAGCATCGCGTTGATACGGTCGTGTTGTCACTCGAACCCATTTCGTCGGACGGGTAGTCTTATGGTTGTGGCGCTGGCGATACTGACGGTTGTCCTCTCGGCGATCTTCTCCGGCCTGGAGACGGGGATCTATCGCCTGAGCCGCCTGCGTTTACGCCTCGGCGTTGAGAAAGGCCACGTACGATACCGGTTGCTCGGCAAAGCGATGCGTGACGGCTCCGGCCTGCTGCTGTCGCTGCTCGTCGCCAACAACCTGGCCAACTACCTGGCTACCAGCAGCATTACGTATCTTTTTCTGGCGGTGGCCTCCTCGGAGCGCCTGGCCGAGCTGCTCGCCACGGTGTTGACGGCGCCTTTGTTGTTCGTTTTTGCCGAGTCGATGCCGAAGAACATCTTCCTCTACCGCGCCGACACGCTGACGGCCTACTTCGGCCCGCTACTGTATATGACGCATCGGATGCTGACCTGGTGCGGCCTGGTCCCCCTGCTGCGCTGGACCTCTCAGCTCTTCGGGCGCATGATCGGATCGCCGGTTCCGTCCCGAACCATGATGTCCTCGGCGCAGAGCCATCAGGTCCGTACGATTCTCAGGGACACACGCGAAGAAGGAATCCTCAGCCAGGTCCAGACCGAGATCATCGATCGCATCGCCAACGTGCCGGGCTTGCGCCTCGCCGGCGTCATGATGCCGTTGCATAAGGTGCAGTCGGTGCCGATGCAGTGCGACCGCTCGACGCTGACAAACAAACTCCGGAAGCACGCGCTCACCCGCCTGTTGGTGTGGGAGGAACGCCCCGCCAACATCGTGGGCTTCATCAACGTGTACGATGTGCTGGGTTCCCCGGGCCCGTTCGAGAGCGTGAAGGCATTTGTCCGGCCGATTCGGCGATTGGACGCGACGACGCCGGTGATCGAGGCAATCGATATCATGCGCCGTGACGAACGGAAGATCGTCCTGGTGACGCGCACCAAGTCCGGCAAGCGAGAAGTACCGGTGGGGATCGTCACGATGAAGGACCTGGTGGAAGAACTGCTGGGTGAGCTGGCGGAGTGGTGAGCCGAGGGTTTCCATGAAGAAGCGACCGATGTTGAAGGAGCGATTTTTGCGAATCGCGATGGTTGTCTCGGCCGTCGCCGTGCTCGCGGTGTTGGCGGCGGCCTTTGTGGCCAACGCCATGACGAAGGACGTGGGACGCGACGAACAGATGTACTGTACGGCGGCAGTCCTGCTCAGCCGGGGCCACCTGATTTACCGGGACTTCACGTATCCGTCGCAACTACCCTGCCATCCGCTGCTCCTGGCCGGGTTGTACAGAGCCCTGGGCACGAGCCGGTTTCTGCTCGTCGGCCGGCTGGTTTCGGTGGTTTGCGACATCCTGGTGATGCTCGCGATCGTGGCGATCTTTCGCTTCGTGTTCGGCTCCTCCCGCCGCCTGGGATTGTCTTTTGGCTTGGCGGCGGTCGCCTTCTATGCGTTCAATCCGCTGGTCGATTACGCGGCCGGGTATGCGTGGAATCACGACGCCGTGATCCTCTGTGTCCTGGCGTCTCTATGGCTCTTCGTCACGACCGATTTCCGGCAGAAGTCACGCTACTGGCGCGCTGCCCTCATGGGCGTTCTGCTGACGTTTGCAACCTGCATGCGCGTCACCACCGCTCTTGTAGAACTTGTTTTTCTGTCGGCCCTGCTGGCTGCCTCCGGCCGGTCGCTGCGGCAGAAGTGCCAAACCGCCCTTCCCTTTTCCGCGGCCGGCCTGATTGTTCTGGCATGGCCCGCCTGGGTCGTCGCGCAGGCCCCCCGCGCCTTCTGGATGAATCTGATGGAAATCCCCGCGTTGTACGGACGCTGGCTGCAAGACGTCGGCATGACGCACAATAAGGTCGCGCTGACAGTGGCCGCCCTGTCGTTTCCGGGCTATCTCGCGCTGCTGGCGGCAGCGGGCGGCTTGGCCTGGGTGCTGCACCGGCGCTTTGCTCGTCTGGACGCGCAGGCAAAGCCGAAGGCCCTTCTGACCGCCCTGCTGCCCGTGGTCTTTTTTGTCATCGCCTACATTCCGCCCACCATGTGGCGACAGTACCTGGCGGTGCCCGTGCCGTTTTTGACCGTGGCTTTCGCGTACCCGCTGGCCGAGCTGTACAAACAGGCCCGGTCCGCCGCCGGCGGGAACACCTTCCTGGTGGCCTCGTACGCCGTCGGGATCGGCGCGGCGGTGGCGGTTCTGTCCTATCCGACAGTGCTGGGCCGCCTCCCTCTCGTTCTTGTGCCCGAACGGTGGACACCCGTGGAATTGCACCGACGCTCGGTCGATATTGGCGACAACGTTGAAGAACCCCGGCTCGTATGCACGTTGGGGCCCCTGCAAGCGTTGGAAGGCGGCTGCGACATCTACCCTGAGCTGGCCTGCGGCTCCATTGTCTACCGTGTGGCCGATCTCATGTCGCCGCAGCAGCGAAAAGTCACACACACCGTGGGCACCACGACGCTTGCCGCCCTGCTCGAGCAGCGTCCCCCTTCGGCGGTGATGGTCGGCGTCGAGCCGTCCCACTTCTCTTTTCTTGAAGAGCCGCTGCGCAACTGGGTGCCCGCCGATTGGCAGAGGCTCACCTATGACAACGGCCTCCAGCTATACTCTCGCCCTTGAACGTCATCGGGGAGCCCGCTCGTTCACTCGCTGCTGTCAAATTCATCGATGATGGCCTTGGCGACGTCGTTGATCTCGTCGCGGCTGAGCCCGCGCGGACCATTGGAGATAATCGAGAAGATGTAGGGCCCCTTCTGCGTATGGCAGACGCCGGAAAAAGACCGGACCCCGCTGATATACCCGGTCTTGCCGACAATCTTGCCCCGATAGCGGGCGTCCTTGAAGTACTTTCCTATCGTGCCTTCCTCTCCTCCGACGGCCAGCGAGCTCCGGTACAGTTGCCAGTTGTCGCTTCGGTACAGGGCAAGGAGCATGGTGCTGATCGCATGGGCGCTGAGTCGATTCTCCCGGCTCAAACCGCTTCCGTCGTCAATGTGAAACTCCTCGGAAGCGATCTTCAGCCCGGACAGATATTGACGGACCAACTCCCGGCCGCGTTCCCAGCTTCCATCGGCCCCATTGTCGCTTTCATGAGCGGCGATAGTCTTGAGCAATGCCTCGGCGGCCAGGCCAAGGCTGTCCGTATTCGCCCGGCGCAGCACGTCGGCAAGCGGCGTAGTGAACTCGACGAGCAGCCTGAATTCGCAATCATCGGGCGCCGCTTTCTCGATCAACCTGCCGGTGGCGTTAATGCCGACGCGAACCAGGTTCTCAGCCAGCAGGTAGCCAAAGAAGGCGGCCGGCTGCTCGATGGCGACGCGGAACGGACCCTGTCGGTTCTTGCACTTGCCGAAGATCGTGATCTTGTTCGGCTGGCGGTTGCGGTAGGCGCCGACGGCGCCGTCGCCGTTCGAGATCGCCTTGACCTCGTTGATGATATGAACGAAGCTGGTGCGGGGCTCCACGGAGATCGCCACGGCGTTGCCGAACCTGTTGGCAACGACCTCAATGCAGTTGCCGTTGTAGTTCAGGCCGCTGACTTCGCAGGCGTACCACTTATTGTAGTCCTTAGCCGGCCAGCTCGGATGAACGCGCTGGTCATCGAAGACGGTTGTATCGACGACGATGTCGTTGATTTCCTGAATGCCCTTGTCCTGAAGGACCTGGGCGATGCGTTCGAAGATCCAGCCTTCCTGCCGGCCGTACTGCGCGTCCGTTTCCTTGTCACCGAGAAGCGGATCGCCGCTGCCAACGACCACCAGCGTCTCGCCGCACAAGCCGACCTTCGTGGTGTATTCGAAATCCGCGCCCAGGTAGTTCAGGGCCGCGGCGGTCGTCACGAGCTTCATGTTGGAAGCCGGAATCAGGGCCCGGCCCGCCTTGTGGCTGTATGCGGTGGCTCCCGAATCAGCCTGGACCACACGAATGGAGTGCGCGCCGCCCCGGCGTTTGTCCACAATCTTGTCGATCCGCTCCGCCAGACCCGCAGCGGCCACGCCACAGAGCCAGACGCTCAGCAGGAAAACCGGTATCCCCCTTCTCCATGATAGGCATATCAATCGTTGCATGTCGCGGCACCCTCTGATATTCCACCATTGGTCATATTATCGGCACGAGGCCATAGCATACCAAATCCTTTCGCTTTGTTAAGGGCAAATCCTCGGCTTGTGACACGCGCGCGGCCGGGAGACTCGGCTCTGCGGGCTACGCGGGCAATCCTTTCGAGCGCGCATGCGTGGTTCTGCGTCTCTGCATGAGATATGGAACGGCATAAAGGGCCAGGCCCGGAATGTACATGTAGTAGCGCAGGGCGTAGTCAAGATGGAGGCTCCGCGTGGCGATGGCGGGATAGAACAGCAGCAGTGACGCCGCCAGAAACAGGGGCACTTCGTACCACTGGTTTCGCGTGATGAGCCATCCCTGGGTCGCGTTGGCGAAAGCAAAGGCGCCCATCGTGGCCATGGCGAAGACCAACAGACCCTGCGGGATGCTGGTGACGCCGTGCAGCAGCAATTCCGCGTTGAAGATGAACATGAAGGGGATCAAAGCGGTGCGCAGATCGTAGAGAAATCCGTGCAGCCCGGTGCGGATGGGATCGGATTTGGCGATGGCGGCCGCGGTGTAGGCGGCCAGGCCCACCGGCGGAGTGTCGTCGGCGAGAATCCCGAAGTAGAAGCAGAACAAATGGGCGGCGATCGCGGGAATGAACAGCGTCTCGCCCGTCAGAGACCGTCCCTGGATAATGACGGGGACGGTGATGGACGCCATGACGATATAGGTCGCGGTGGTGGGCAGCCCCATCCCCAGCACGAGGCTGGTCCCGGCGGTGATCAACAGCAACAGCAGGATGTTGCCCGCCGCGAAGGTCTCGACAATGTGGGCGACCATGCTTCCGATTCCCATGGCGACAATGCCGACCACGATGCCGGCCGCGGCCGTTGCCAGCGCCACCGTCAGCATATTCCGGGAGCCTGCAATCATGCCCTCCGCGATCGTGCGGACGCAGCTCACGGCCGCTTGAGCGACCGAGCCGCCCCTTCGGACCGCCCGGCCGACCTCCATTATCAGCGCCAGCGCGACCAGCACCACGATAGCATTGAAGGCCGCCAGTTTAGGGGTGTGGCGCAGCACGACGAGTTCCAGAACGAGGGCGATCAGCGGAATCAGGTAGTAGAATCCGCCTTTCAGCACGGTCCTGAGTCTCGGTATATCGGCTCGCGGCAACCCTTTCATACCGAGCTTGGAGGCTTCGAGGTGAGCGATGTAGAACAGGGCAAAATAAGAGACAAAGGCGGGAATCGCCGCCGCCTTGATGACATCCAGATAGGGTCGGCCGAGGTACTCGGCGATGATGAAAGCCGCCGCTCCCATGATCGGTGGCATGAGTTGGCCGTTCGTGCTGGCGGCCACCTCGGTCGCCGCCGCGATGCGCCCCGGATAGCCCACCTTTTTCATCAGCGGAATGGTGAAAGTACCCGTGGTGACCACGTTGGCGATGCTCGAGCCGGACACCAGGCCGGTCAGGCCGCTGGAGACGATGGCGGCCTTGGCCGCCCCGCCTTTGAAGCGGCCCAGCAGGGACAGCGCCAGATCGTTGAAGAAGTGCCCTGCCCCGAGCCTCTCAAGCAACGCGCCGAAGAGAACGAACAGAAAAACCGTGTTGGCCGAGACGTCCAGGGGAATGCCGTAAATGCCGTTTGTCGACAGTGCGATCTGGCTGAGATATTTGGTGGCGGAGACGCCCTTGAACGCGAGGACCAGCGGCATGTACGGGCCCATGAACGCATAGAGGGTAAAGGCGACGGCAATGGCGGACAGGGCCGGGCCGATGGCGCGTCGGGAGCCTTCGAGGACGAATGCGATCAGCAAGACGCCGGCGATGATGTCGCGCCGGATGGGCAGGCCGGGCCGCGTCGAGATCCCTCTCCAGTCCAGGACGATGTAAAGGGCCGAGAGAACGCCCACCACGGCCAGAACGTACGCCGTGACGGGGATTCGGCCGGCAGCGGCTGGTTTCCCGCGCCGCCCCGGAATGGTCAGAAACACAAGCAACAGGGCAAAGCCCAGGTGAACGGCGCGGACGGTGATGCTGTCGAGCAGCAGAAAACGCGGCAGCGCGAGCTGGAACAACGCCCACGCCAGTGCCACGCCCGAGACAACGGCGCGGTCGATGCGCCCGCCCGTTCTGACAAAGCCGCTCTCTCGGGCCAGCAACTCTTGCTCTGTCTCTTTTTTCCAGAACAACGCCATAGAATCAGGCCGCAGCCCCCGTGTCACTGTAGCGCAGAATCAGGGCTCCATCAACTCCCGGCGGATGTCTTCGGCCAGGCCCGCTTCCCGGTAGTATGTCCGGGCGCCGGGGTGCAGCGGCGCTGAGAGCCCCTTGAGCATGTCGCGCCGCGTCAGATTCCTGTAGGCCGGATGCAATTGCTTGAAATCATCGAAGTTCTCGAAGACCTCGCGCGTAATGGCGTAGACAACATTCTCCGGAGTCTCCGTTGACGTAACGAATGTCGTTTTCACCCCGACACTGCGGACATCTTCGCTGTTCAGCGCCTGGGGATAATGCTCGTGCGGTATCACCGACGCGGCATAATACGGATACTCCTGCAGCAGGTGTTCGGCCACCGCCCCTTCGATGGGAATCAGACGGACGGGAATTCGTCCGAAGGTAGCCTCCTCTATGCTGCTGCTGGGATGGCCGACCGTGTAGAAGAAGGCGTCGATGCGACCGTCTTGCAGCAGGCCCGGTGCCTCCAGGGCCCGGACGTACTCGGCGTCCAGGTCGTCCTCGGACAGGCCCGCCGCGTGCAGAACATCCCTGGAATTCTGCAAGTGTCCCGAGCCGATATTGCCCAGATTCACCCGCTTGCCCCTGACATCGCCCACCGCGCGGATACCGCTTGGCTCCGAGGCCACCAGCGTGATGGATTCGGGGTGAACGGAGAAGACGGACCGCAAGTTCCTCTGCGGCCCCCGGTCGGACCACTCGGCCAGCCCATGATACGCCTGATATTGCCGGTCCGACTGAACGGTGCCGAAATCCAGGTCGCCCCGCAGCACGCCGTTGACGTTGTAGACCGAACCGCTGGTCGATTCGACGGTGGCCTTGATGCGGTACTGCTCGAAACTCCTGTTGATCATCTGGCTAATGGCGCCGCCGGTCGGATAGTAAATACCGGTCACAGAGCCGGTTCCGATGGTGACGAATTGCGCGTCCTTGCGCTTGCAGCCGCTCGGCAAAACCAGCGCAGCAACGATCAGCCAGATTGTTCGATTCAAGGTCTTCATCGATCACGCCCTGGAACGTACGTCGCGCTTCTCGTTCGTGCTCTCGAGAGTCGCGTCGTCATCGCCTCACGTGCGCGGAACTCGCGTTATACTCGTTGCGTACGCAGATCAGGGCAGAGCCGACTTGATTTCCGCGAGGCTCACGCCGAGCGTCGCCTGTGCGATGGCATCGAGTTCGGCCTCTTGGCCCGTGAAATGGAACGTGCGGTGCGTGTGCAGAATGCTCTGGCCCGGCGCCAGAGCGGCGGCCGGCGACGACGTTTCCAATTCGCAGAACGGTCCCATCGGCTTGGCACCCGGCTCGGGGGGGCCGTCGTTGTAGGAATTGACAACATCCCCGGCAAAGGGCTCTTCCTGCAGCTCCCACATCGAGTTTACATAGTCTCTCGCGCCCGCCGGCTTGTTGTACTGGACGAGCGTCAGCACGTTGTTGGTGGCGTCGTAGCTGCCGAGCATGTCTCTGGCGCGGCGAGGGGAGAGCCCGATCTTGCTGCGGTACTGGCCGTCTCCACTAAAGAACATCACGCCGTCCTTTACCACGAGGCGATCCGCCGGCACCTTGCCGAAATAGGCGTCGTTGACGATAGGGCCGAGCCGCTCTTCGGGCCCCTCGACGAACGGAATGACGATCGTGGTCGTGGGAGACGGATTGAACATTCCCAAAATCCAAATCGACAGCAACCCGGTCTCTTTGACCCACGGTTGCTCGCCGACATTGGCCATCTTGTTGTTCGACTCGTAGGCCACCATACTGACCCCTGAAGCCGGCGCGATGCCCAGCATTTTGGCCGCCTGCCTGGGTTCGATGACGCGGACTTCCCGGTCGATACGGACGTCGAACACGTGGCCGGAGTAGTTCTTCAAGCGCGTGGTCTTACGCAGAGCGACCGACTTGCTCGATTTCAGTTCCACCTCCCACGGCTCGGTATCGATCGATGCCGGCGTATACCAGTGATCCAGATCAAAGGGAACGCCCTTCTCGAAGAAGATCGAGAACTGTCCGCCTTCGGGACCCATCCAGAAACGATCTTCGCCGCCAAAGGCATTCATGTGCTCGAGGATCTTGCCCGAGGCGATGAGTTCGCGATTGATCCAGCCGAAACTGAGGCCGGCCAGACCGTTGGCGGTGCTCGTCATCACTCGTCCCTGCATCTCGGGCAGCACAACGACCTGCCCTCGACCGGAGTCGTCCTTCAGGACCACCAC
Organism: uncultured Pirellulales bacterium; assembly: GCA_964415045.1. Taxonomy (GTDB): domain Bacteria; phylum Planctomycetota; class Phycisphaerae; order Sedimentisphaerales; family Anaerobacaceae; genus CAYPZL01. Next base: position 19,736 of record CAYPZL010000026.1, read on the forward strand.
CTCGGTATGTTTCTGCAGAAACGCCAGGTCGTCACCGAAGCTCTGCTTGGCACTCTCGGAGCCGCCCGTGGCACATCCCGACACGGCGGCCAAAGTCAGCAACAGTCCCATTTGTCGTACGTTCATCCTGCGTTCTCCCATCTCGGAACTCATTCATGCTCTGCCACCGCGCCAGACTGCGAAGGCCGCGGCACGCTGCAAAAGAATACCCTATTGGCGTCCTCCTATCAAGGGGCATGCGGCCCCGGCTGTCGTCCGGAGAAGAGGCCGGCGCTCGCACGGCCCCCGGCGGATCGGCTCATGCAAACGCGTCACTGCACGTTTTGCGATTTTTGCTTGACCGGGCGGGCCCATTATCTGAAAATAATGGGCTATTCTTACGGTCTCGTACGAGCGATCACGCCGTTATCCCGGCCTGGCCTTCATGGCGTTCGCCCGATACCGTTGATTGTCGGGGGAATCCGCCTCTATGGTGGTGTGCCGGGATTTGTGTAAATGCGGAAGTGCAGGTGTTTCGTGGAAGAGAAACAGATACGAGTGGGATTGGTCGGATTTGGCACGGTCGGCAGCGGCGTGGCCAAGCTGATCCTGGAAGAGGGAGACGCCATCGCTGCGAAGATGGGCGTGCGCCTGGAGCTTGCCTGCGTCGTCGATCCGGATATGGAGCGGCCTCGGCCGGTGCAACTACCTCCGGGCGTCCTGACCAACGACCTCGAAACGCTCCTGGCCGATCCCACGATCAGCGTCGGTGCCGAGCTGGTGGGCGGGACCACGGTGGCCAAGGACGTTCAAATCCGAATGCTCAAGGCGGGCAAAGACGTGGTCACGGCCAACAAAGCCCTGCTGGCCGAGCACGGCGCCGAACTCTATCGCGAGGCGCGGGCGAACGACCGCTGCATTGCGTTCGAGGCCAGTTGCGCCGGAGGAATCCCCATCATCGGGGCCATTCGCACCGGCCTGGCGGCCAACGACATCATCGCCATGTACGGGATCGTCAACGGCACCTGCAACTACATCCTCTCGACCATGAGCTCCAAAGGCGAGGACTTTGCCGAAGCGCTGGCCCAGGCACAGCAACGGGGCTACGCCGAAGCCGATCCGACCCTGGATATCACCGGCGGCGACAGCGCCCACAAATTAGCCATTCTGGCTTCCGTCGCCCTGGGGTATGAGATATCCCTGGAAGACGTTTTTGTCGAGGGGATCGAGCGGATCGCCAAGGAGGACATTCAGTACGGCCGGGAAATGGGCTATTGCCTGAAATTGCTGGCGATCGGGCAGAAACATGCGGAAGACAAAGTGTCGTTACGCGTCCATCCGTCGTTCATCGCCGCCGACTGCTCGTTGGCGCGGGTCGACGGTTCGTTCAATGCCGTCAGTATCGTCGGCAGCGCCGTGGGCGAAACGTTGTATTACGGCCGGGGGGCCGGCATGATGCCGACCGCCAGCGCCGTCGTGGCCGACATCATCGATGTGGCGCTGGGCAACTCGCGGGAGACGTTCAGGCATCTGCAACTGAAACCGCGAAGCGAGGTGGACAAGCACATCGAGAGCATCGACGATCTGGTGAGCCGGTTCTACATTCGAGTCATGGCGAAAGATGAGCCGGGCGTAGTCGCCCGCTACGGGCAGGTTCTGGGAGACCACCAGATCAGCATTTCCGGGGCCCTCCAGCACGAGGGAACGGGGCCGGACAACTCGGTGCCGGTCGTGATAACGACCCACCCGACGCAGGAGAAGAACATGGCCGCGGCCCTGGCCGAGCTGGTTGAGCTGGACGTCATCAGCGGCACCCCCGTGTGTATCCGTATCGTAGATATCCCGGAAGACAAGGACGCTTGAGCGAAACCGGCCCCGCCGGGCATCAATTTGTATATGAGTGTACGATGGCGAAATACGTGATTATCGTCCCCGACGGGGCGGCGGATGAACCGCTCCATGAATTCGACGGGAAGACTCCGCTGGAAGCGGCCGAGACGCCCAACATGGATCGAATCAGCATTGAAGGGCGACAGGGCCTCGTGCGCACGGTCCCGGAGGGAATGGAAGCCGGCAGTGACGTGGCCCAGATGAGCCTCCTGGGCTACGATCCGCGCCGCTATTACACGGGGCGCGCCCCCATTGAAGCGGCCGCTCGCGGCATCAAGCTCGGTCTCGACGACTGGGTCTTTCGCTGCAATCTCGTCACCATTGCCCACGGGAAGATGGCCGATCACAGCGCCGGGCATATCTCCACGGAAGAGGGCGGCAATCTTATCAACGCGCTTCAGGAGCAAATCTGCGACGACCGCATCGCTCTCCACACGGGTGTGAGCTACCGGCACCTCCTGGTCTTCAAGGAGTTCGAGTTTGACGTGCGGACGTACCCGCCCCACGACTTCATCGGCAGATCCGTGGAGAAGATACTGCCGCGCGGCAAAGGAGCCGATATCCTGATCGATCTGATGAACCAGTCGCAACAGCTCTTCGCCGACCATGACATCAACAAGGTCAGGCAGGACCTCGGCGAGAACCACGTCAGCTCGGTCTGGCTCTGGGGCCAGGGCAAGCAGGCCCGACTGGAGAGTTTCCGCAAGCGTTTCAATGTAAAGGGGGTGGCGATCACGGCTGTGGACCTGGTCCGAGGGCTGGCCAAGCTCACCGGCTTCGACCTGATCGAAGTGGCGGGCGCCACAGGCTTTGTCGACACGAACTACGCCGGCAAAGGCGCCGCGGCCGTGAAAGCGCTGGAGCAGTACGATCTGGTCTTCGTGCACGTTGAAGCCCCCGACGAGGCCTCGCACGCAGGCGATCCGGAAATGAAGAAGAAGGCCATCGAGGAAGTGGACCGGCACGTCGTCGGCCCGCTGCGGAAAGCCCTGGAAGATTATGACACCTGGCGTATCCTGGTGCTGCCGGACCATCCCACGCCGGTGCGTCACGGGGCCCATTCGGACCAACCCGTCCCCTTTGCGATGGCGGGGACCGGCGTAACGGGTATTCTAACCCTTGGATTCAGCGAAGCCCATGCGGCCCGGTCGGGATTCCGCATTGAGAATGGTTACGAGCTAATGGAGTATTTTCTGCGAAGTTGAAACCGTTGACGCGTTCAGGCGCCACGGTTACACTTTGGCAATTTCGATTGACGGTGGATTACGAATGGCAATTATAGTTCAGAAATTTGGGGGCACATCGGTAGCGGACGCCGCCAAGATTCGCCGGGCGGCCGAACGTGCGATCGAGAGGGTGCAGGCCGGCTACCAGGTCGTGGTGGTCGCCTCGGCCCGGGGCAAGCAGACCGACCAACTGGTCGCCGACGCCCTGGAACTCAATCCGAATCCTCCCGAACGGGAGATGGACCAGTTGCTCAGCACGGGCGAGCAGCAAACGGTCTCGCTGTTTGCCATGGCCCTGGAGGCCATGGGCCAGGACGCCATCAGCTTCACGGGCGGCCAGATCCGAATGATCACGGACAGCTCCTACACCAAAGCACAGATTCAGAGCATTGACGCCCGGCGCATCCACGACCAGCTTGAAGCCGGAAGAGTCGTGACGGTGGCCGGTTTTCAGGGCGTTGACGAGCACGGCAACATCACCACGCTGGGGCGCGGCGGCTCGGACACCAGCGCCGTGGCGCTGGCGGCCGCTCTCAAGGCCGAAGAATGTGAAATCTTCACCGACGTCGATGGAATCTTCACTACCGATCCGAGGCTCTTCCCGCGCGCCGTGATGCTCGACGAGATCAGCTTCGACGAAATGCTGGAGATGGCCAGCCTCGGCGCCGGCGTGATGCATATCCGCGCCGTCGCCTGCGGCAAGAGATACAACGTAAATATTCGTGTTAGAAACAGCGGGAACAACAATCCCGGGACCATCATAACTCACGAGGTACCCCAGATGGAAGGTGTCGTAGTATCCGGTGCAACGATTCAAAAAGACATGGCCAAGCTCAGCCTCATCGGTGTGGGCAACGTTCCGGGCAATGCGGCGACGATCTTCGCACGGCTGGCGCGAGCCAAGGTCGTGGTGCATGATATTATTCAAACGGAGGTCAGCCCGGAACGCGCCAACCTGTCGTTTATGGTGGCAGTGCCTGACCTGCCCATGGCCAAACAGGTGATCCAGGAGCTGACGGAGGAACTTGGCTGCAAGAATGTTTTCGTGCGTGAGGACATCGCCCTGGTATCGGTGATCGGCGTCGGCATGCGAACGCAATACGGTGTGGCCGAACGTATGTTCGAGTCGCTCGCCAATGCCAAGATAAACATCGATTCGATCACCACCAGCGAGATTCGCATAAGTTGCGCGGTGGACGAAGAAGACGCCGAGAAGGCGCTTGAGGCCGTCTGTACGACTTTCGAGCTGGACCGGCCCGCGCGGGAGCGAGCCGCGACCTGATTCAAATACGACTGCCCTTTGGCCAAGAAGCGAACCAGTCTGTACGTGTGCAGCAGACGCGGGCGTGCCGCCCTTGCAGGAGGGTGTCTGCTTGGGGTGGCTCTTCTTGTCGGGCTGGACCGCGGCTTTGTTTATCCGAAGTGGACGGGCCGTCTGGGCGCCCCTGCCGGCGGACCTGCCGATGATTTTCGTCGCTATCACGGCCGAACGGTCCTGGTGACGCGGGTGGTGGACGGCGACACACTGCACATTTCCGTTCCCGGCGACGGTTCTCCGGCCACGAAGGTCCGGCTTCTCGGAATCGACGCACCGGAGACGGTGGGGCCCGACGGCGAGCCGATGTATTTTGCCCACGAATCCGCCGACGCGGCGCGCCGGCTCGCGGCCGGCAAGAAGATCGCCCTGTACCTGGACGAGAAACACGAGACCCGGGGCAAATACGGCAGGCTGCTCGCTTACGCAGAACTGCCCGACGGAACGGTTCTCAACGAGTGGCTCATCTCGCAGGGGTATGCCTATGCCGATCTGCGATTCCAGCACAGCTACTACCAGAAGTACCGGCAGTTGGAGGCTGCCGCCCGGACACTGAACAAAGGTCTGTGGACCCGGGCCCGGCGCGAGGATTTGCCCGACTGGCTGCAACGGATGAGGCCCGACTTCTCACCCTGACCGCGCAACACGAGGCTCCCGGTGCTCCTACAGGTCGTACTCCTTGATCTTGCGGTAAAGAGTCCGTTCGCCGATACCGAGAATCTTGGCGGCCTTCTCCCGGTTACCCTCCGTCTTGGCCAGCGTATCGATGATCGCTTTCTTCTCCAACTCGTTCAGGGAAACTCCGGCCAGGTTCGTCGGAGCGACGCTGGTGCCGGTTAGCTGCCGTCTTTGGGCGATCTCCGGAGGGATGTCCCGGGTGTCGATCTCGTCGCGGTCGCACATCACGACCATTGTCCGGATAACGTTCTTGAGCTGGCGAATGTTCCCGGGCCATTCATAGCTGCTCAGCAGGTTCAGGGCGGATTCCGTGATGCCGGTGACCCCGGATCCGGTCTCCTCCACGGCCTCCCGGAGGAAATGCTCCACCAGAGGCGGTATGTCTTCCGATCTGTCGCGCAGCGCCGGCAGCGAGAGGTTTACGCCTCGAATCCGGAAGTAGAGATCCTCACGGAATTCGTGCTGCTCGATGCGCTTCGTAAGATTCTGGTTCGTGGCGCTGATAATGCGAACATCCACAACCGTAGGCTTGTTGGAGCCCACCGGTATGACCACGCCGTCTTCGATGACGCGGAGCAGCTTGGCCTGCATATTCATAGGCATATCGCCGATCTCATCGAGAAAGAGCGTGCCCTGGTCGGCGATTTCGAAAAGTCCCTTCCGATCCGTGTTCGCACCGGTGAAAGCGCCTTTAACATGCCCAAACAGCTCGCTCTCGAGGAGGGTCTCGGTCAGGCCGGCACAGTTGACCGGCTTGAAACGCTTGTCGCGGCGCAGGGAATTGCCATGGATGGCGCGGGCCAGCAATTCCTTGCCCGTCCCGGACGGTCCCTCGATCAAGACGGAGATGTTGGTTGGCGCGACCCTGCGGACCACCTCGAAGAGGCCCTGCATCACCGGGCTGTTGCCCTTGATACCCTCGAAGAGGAACGTATCGTCTTCTCTCTCCATCAGGGCCTGCCGGGCGTGGGTGGTGGCGGATTTGCGGCCGGCCCGTTCGACAAGCGTTCTGAGCTGGTCGATGTCGAGCGGCTTGACGAGATAGTCGAAAGCCCCCTGCTTGATCGCCTCCTTGCAGTTCTCGATGGTGGCATAGGCGGTAATCAGGATGACCTCCGTGGAGTCGCTGTTTTCTTTGGCCGCGGCCAGCACCGCCAATCCGTCGGCCTGCCCTTCCAGCTTGAGGTCCGTCACAACGACGTCGACGCGCCGACTTTGCAGCATCTCAATGGCATCCTCACCCGTGTAGACCGCCAGCGCCTTGACCGGCAGCTTGCCGAGAGCTTCGACAATGCCGTCGGCGTGGTCTCGTTCGTCATCCACAACCAGGACGACCGGCTTTTGTTCCGTCGCATGGTGGCTCAAGGTAATACCCGAATATTACGTTGAAAATCGTCTTCCCGGTCCAGAGAAGCAGGTGAGCGGCCCCAACCGGATCATGCCCGGACATTCTACGCCATAGGGCCGTTCTTATCAAGAATTCCCGTGTCGGTTGAACGGGACAGCAAAACCCGAAAACTCACTCGCAGGCCTCTTCGCCGCCCTGATCTGCATCCGACAAGGGCAGTTCGATCGTGAAGGAGGTCCCCTTGCCCGGCTCGCTGTGAACGGTTATGGTGCCCCGGTGGGCCTCGATGATCTTTTTCGCCGTGGCCAATCCCAAACCCGAGCCACCGGGTCGGGATGAATAGAACGGGCGAAAGATTTCGCTGAGTCTCTCGGGCGGTATTCCCTGCCCGGTATCGCTGACCTGGATAAGGGCCCGGCCGCTGCGCCCGGTCGTTCGGATCATCAACTCGCCGCCGCCCTGCTGGGCCTGCTGAGCGTTGATGAAGAGGTTCAGCAAAACCTGCTTCAGCGCCACGGGGTCGACCCGGCCTATCAACGGCTTCTTCGCAAGGCTCTGCCGCACGGTCAAGGCGTGGCTGCGCGCCTGAGGGGTGTAGAAATCGATCATATCGCCCACCAGCTCGTTCAAGTCGACGGTCGCCAGTTGCAGATCGGGCCGGCGGACGTAACCAAGAAAGCCGTCCAGAATCTGTTCGAGACGGTCGGCCTCCTTCTGAACGATGGTGATTTTCCGCGTGGCGCTGCCAAGCTGGCTCTGGTGATGCTCTGATAACGGTTGGCGGGAATCCAGGTTCCCCACTTCGTCCAACGCCTCTCTCGTCAGCTTGAGATTGACCTTGATGGTCGAGAGGGGATTCTTGATCTCGTGCGCCAGCTCGCCGGTGAGCCGCGCGAGTTCGGCATCCGTCTGGGTAGTTGCGCCTCCGCCCCGGTGCATCGGCATCAGCTTCCGGCGCAGGAGCAGCACGACGACCGGTATCAGGAACAGACAGGCAAAGAGCACTCCCCAAATGAACTCTCTCACGCTGCTACTACCCCGTAAAAGCCTGAAGCGGACAATAAACACAGAGCCGAAATCTCAAAAGCCTCGATCTGCACACCCCCCCTCGTCGGCTCTTGAGTTTCGGCTTGCGATTTCAATCTGCGTCGGCCCTCGAACGCCCCGCAGCCGTCGACTATCTCTTCTCTGCGGGCTTGTTCCTCTTCTCTTTCTTGTCGTCCTTGATTCCCAGTTCTGCCATCGCGGCCCGACGCGAAAGTTTCAAGCGACCCTGCTCATCAATCGAGATCAGCTTGACGTGGATAAGATCCCCGAGCTTGCAGGCGTCCTCGACATGCTTGACATAACCTTCACTGAGCTCACTGATATGGCAGAGTCCTTCGACGCCCGGTACGATTTCGACGAAAACGCCAAAGTCCTTGACGGAAACGACCTTGGAATCCTTGTAGATCCGCCCTACTTCCGGCGGCTGCGTGATTGCCTCAATCATCTCCTTGGCCCGCAAATGGCCGTCGCCACCGACACAACTGATGTAAATGGTGCCGTCTTCCTCCACCTCGATCGTTGTGTCCGTCTGCTCTTGCAGCCCCTTGATCATCTTGCCGCCGGGACCGATCACTTTGCCGATGTACTCGGGATCGATCTCGATGGTGATGAGCTTGGGCGCATACTGGCTCAACTCGGCGCGAGGCGTGCTGATGACCTTGTTCATAACCTCCAGAATATTGAGGCGTGCGTCTTTCGCCCGCGCCAGGGCCTCGATCATTACATCGTGTGCGAGCCCGCTGGCCTTGATGTCGAGTTGAATGGCCGTGATCCCCTCGGTGGTGCCGGCCACCTTGAAATCCATGTCGCCGAAATGGTCCTCCTCGCCGATGATATCCGTCAGCAGCACGCGACGACCGCCGTCGTCGCTGACCATGCCGATCGAGATGCCCGCAACGGCCCTGTTGATCGGAACTCCTGCGTCCATCAGGGCCAACGACCCGCCGCAGACCGACGCCATGGAGCTGGATCCGTTCGATTCGGTGATGTCCGAGACAATACGAACCGTGTAGGCGAACTCACCTTCGGGCGGCCGCACGTATTTGAGCGCTCGTTCGGCCAGCGCCCCGTGCCCGATTTCCCGTCGGCCCGGACCCCGAATCGGCTTGACCTCCCCCACCGAGAACGGCGGGAAGTTATAGTGGAGCGTGAAGTTCTGAGCGTACTCATCCAGCAGCCCGTCGATGATCTGGGCGTCCCGGATCGTACCCAGCGTCACACTCACCAGCGACTGGGTCTCGCCTCTGGTAAACAGCGCCGAGCCGTGCGTTCGCGGCAACATACCCACTTCACAGGAGATAGGACGAACTTCGGTACAGCTCCTGCCGTCGGGTCTCTTGGACTCGTCCAAGATCATCTTTCGGACCACTTCGCCCTCGATCCTGTCGAGAATGCGCTTGACCATCGCCGGATCGGCGGCCGGTTTGCCTTCTCCGCTTGCGTCGGCGTCGCAGTACTGGGCTTTGATTTCGTCGAAGTACTCGTTGACGGCGGTGTTGCGCTCCTGCTTGCCGGGGATGTCTTTCAGCTCTCGCAGCCGGCCGGAGATCTGCCGGCGAATCGTCTCATACAGCTCTTCACTCGTCTCGACCAGCGGAATCTCCTTCTCCACCCCGACCTTCTGCTGGAGCTCTTCGATCAAATCGACGACCTGACCGGCCCCTTCATGGGCCTTGGCGATGGCCTCGGCAACGACCTCCTCGGAAAGCTCCCGGGCGCCGACTTCCAGCATATTGATGGCTTCCCGGCGCCCGCCCACGAGCACGTTGATGTCGCTGTCTTCCAATTGCTTGTGAGTGGGATTGAGGACAAACTCGCCGTTGACCCGGCCCAGTCGACAGGCGCCGATGGGGCCCTGGAACGGAATCTTACTGATCGACAGGGCGGCGCTGGCGCCGATCATGGCCGGCACATCGGGGTCGTTCTCCCGGTCCGCACTCAGCACGGAGGCAAAGACCTGTACCTCCTGGAAATAGCCCTCCGGAAACAGCGGGCGAATGGGTCGATCGATCATCCGCGCCGTGAGGGTTTCCTTCGTCGAGGGTCTTCCTTCTCGTTTGATGAAGCCGCCGGGAAACTTGCCGGCGGCGCTTTGCTTCTCACGATACTCTACACTCAGTGGAAAGAAATCGATATCTTCGAATCTGGGCGGAGCGGTCACGGCGGTCACGAGGACAACCGTCTCGCCATACCGGACCATAACGGCCCCGTGTGCCTGCTTGGCTACTCTGCCTGTTTCTAACGTTAGGGTTCGGCCTCCAATTTCCCTGGAGACGGTGCAAATACTATCCATGTTCTACCTCATAGGTCTGTGCGCATACGCGCCTGACGATGACATGCCGCAATTCCAGAGACGTCATTTCCAGCGAGGGCGCCGAAGCACCGGCCCGCCGGACACAGGAAGCACAACGTCGGGCTACTTTCGCAGTCCGAGACGCGAGATGATCTCCTGGTAACGTTTGACGTCCTTATTGCGGACGTACTTCAGCAACGCAGAGCGATTGCCAACCATTTTGAGCAGACCACGACGCGACGAGTGGTCCTTCGAGTGCGTCTTGAGGTGCTCGGTCAGATCGTTGATCCGCTTCGTGAGCAACGCAATTTGCACTTCGGGCGACCCCGTGTCTCCCTCGTGCACCTCAAAATCGTCGATAATGCTCCCTTTTTCTTCTTTTGTTAACATACGTTAAATATACCCTTCCAGTTTCGCCCTATCTTAAGCAACGGATACAAGCAAATTACGAATCCTTAAGTTTATGGGATTTAAACCGGTCTTGGCAAGCTTTTTCCGGGCCGGGGAACGGAAAAAACTCTCCCCAGACCAGCGAAAACGCAACGGCGGTCCCAAAGGGCCCCGTTGCACCGTCTCTCGGGCAACAAAAAGGCCCCCAGTCCCCGTAAGGCACCCAAATCGTCACAGCCCCGTCTTTTTGTCAAGAAAGGCCTGTAAGATCTCGGCAGCGGCCACTGCATCGAGCCGGGCCTTCTGCCTCGCCCGGGACAGGCCGGCCTCGTTGAGTTTCTCCGTGGCGCCAAAGCTGCTCAAACGCTCGTCCTGGAAGTGAACGGGCAGCTCTATCCGCTCCCGGAGATGCCGAGCGAAGGCCCTGGTCCTGGCGGCCTGCGGCCCTTCCGAGCCGTCCATGTTCAGAGGCAGGCCCACGACGAGACCGTTTACCCCCTCTGCGGTCGCAATCTCGGCAATCCGCGCAATCAAGCTGCGGGGTCCCTGCAAGACTCGCAGGGGGGAGACAATAGTTTCATCCGCATCGCATATCGCCAGACCCGTGCGGTGGCTCCCGTAGTCAATGGCCAGATATCTCATGCTGCCCGGTATTCCACGTCATGTTTTCAAGCGGCTTTTGTCAAATCGGGGCTATAGGAACTCGGTATGACCGTGCTCTTCGATACGCTCGAGCAGTTCCTTGAGTCGGTCCGTCTGACTCAGATCACAAACCAGCGTCGCATCAGGCGTGTGAGCGACAACGATGTTCTCCAACCCTATGGCGGCGATCAGGTGGCCCTTGTCCTCGGTTGCAATGATGCTGTTGCGGCATCCGAGCAACTCGCTGATTCCGGCCACAACGACATTGTTCTGCGCGTCGGAATTGATGACGTCCGCCAGTGCGGCAAACGAGCCCATATCCAGCCACCGGCAATCAAGCTGGATGGCGTGGACCTTGTCCGCCTTTTCCATGACGGCGTAATCGATGCTGATCTTGGGAAGCTTGGGGAAACATTCCTGCAACACCTTTTCCTGCTCCGGCGTATCCCAGGCTGCCGCGATTTGCCTGAGAGGCTCGCTCGTCTCGGGCAGGAACTTGTCCAGATACGACAATATGGTCCGGGCCTTCCAGACAAACATGCCCGAGTTCCAGAAATACCGGCCGTCCTGCACGTAGGCCTCGGCCGTCGCCGAATCCGGTTTCTCCCGAAAGGCCTCGACCGAGTACACGGTGTTCTTGCACCGTGCACACTCCCGGGCGTCGCCACACTTGACATATCCGAGCTGGGTGCTGGGGAAGCTCGGTTTGATACCGAAGGTAACCAGGGCCTCCGGGTTGTTTTCGACAAACTCGAGAGCATCCCGCAGGGCGTCCTGGAGGACGTCCGGGGGATCGAGCAACTGGTCGGCCGTTACGATGGCCATGGACGCCTCGGGTTCATACTTGGCCAGGATCGTTGCGGCCAGCCCGATGGCGCCGGTCGTGTCACGTACGGCCGGCTCGGCGATCACATTGTTGAACGGCACCTCCTGCAGCTCCTCGCGAACCAAGTCCGCATACCCCTCGTTGGTCAAAACGATGATATTACGGACGTCGAAAACCGGGCTGAGACGCTCAAAACATTGTCCCAAAAGCGTTTGGCCATCGAGCAGCTTCAACACCTGTTTTGGACGCTTCTGACGGCTGAGAGGCCAGAGCCTTTTGCCCGTTCCCCCCGCCATGATGACAGCATAGTACATCCCGTAGTCCCCTGATACTCAGTGTTTCGACTCCGTTGCGCACGTTGGGAGCCGACTTACCACATGCGAATGCGGTTCCGCGCTGGCCCGGAGGAAAGACCTGACAGGCGAAAACGCAGTCGGATTATAACAAAACCGACAGAGACGACAAGGCCTCTGCGCGCCATCGGGCCCCTGAATTCGCGTGCTCGGGCATCGGGCATCTTACGCCAATTGTACCTTGATGGACCCTTGCGACGCCCGGTCAAGTGCGAATTCCCCGCTGATCCGCCGCCCCGCCAGATTCGCATCGACCTTGTAGCGGCCGAGGAAACCCCGGAAGGCTACCCGGCCCTCTCCGTCGGTCCGCCCCTCGGTCCGGGTCCACCACTTGTCCTTGATCAGTCCGTGGAGCTGCTCGTACGCGGGTTTGGGGGTCATGTCGTCCCGCACGAGACCCGCCGGCGCACCCTGCCAGGCATTTTGATCGGTGAAATCCCACCATGTGATGGCCTCGACCGCCGGATGAGAGAACAAAACCGTGTAGAATTCCGTGACCCGTTCCGCCTGACGCCGCTCTCCGTCTGGGGTTGTTGCCCAGGTCGATCCTTTCTTCGGGCCCGATACGACGGTTGTTTCTGTGAAGTGCAGCGGTTTGCCGAACCGGGCAAATCGTTCGCAGACCTCCCAGGTCCGCCCGGCGCCCCAATACCCGCCGTGCATGTGGGACTGGATGCCGATCACGTCGTACAGCGGATTGCCGCTCTCGTCCACTAACTGAGAGATCACTTTGTCGGGGTAGACCGCATCCGTGCGATAATCGTTGATAAGGAGCGTCGCCCGTGGATTCGCCTGGCGCGCCGCCCGGAAAGCGGCTCGGATGTACTGCCCGACACCCATCTCGGAGATGGCCCCGGTCAGTATGGGGGCCCGTTTCTTCAACTGCTCGCGGTCGTAGTGAGCCGCTTCGTTGACAACATCCCAGATGTCGATGCCACCGGCGAACTTCCGCACGCAACGTCCGATCCGCTTCATCTGAAGTTGCATCGCTTCTTCCGGCACATCCTTGAGCCACGGAGGATCGACGTAGTTCCACGCTAAAGGATGCCCTTTCGTCGTGATCTCTTGCTGTTGGCACCAGCGGATGATCTCGCTGGTACGTTCATCCTCCGGCTCGCCCCTCCGACGTTCATAGTTCCACCAGTAAAACGGCAGCGTGGCGAAGTTCAGCAGTTCCGCGAAACGCTTTTCATAGGCGGCGTTGTCTGCCGGCGTTCGACAACGGCCCAGCTTGAAGATGTTGCAGCCGAAGAGGAACTTGTGCCGGGTCTGGGTGATACGAAGGTCCCGGCCGGGCGGAAGGGATTGTCCGTCCGGGCCGACCAGCGCCAGCGTCGCAACGCCCTTTCGGTGTTTTTCGATTCGAGCTTCGGCCCGCTCCAGAACCTTCCCCGCGCTCGGCGATTCGTTTCGCCGGCGCGCAAAGGACACGTATGGAACCGCCGCCAGGTATCCGGCGGCGAGTCCTGCCCTGTTCAGGAGGTCCCGCCGCGTTAGACTCGCCGGCCTGGCACCGTGGGCCTCATTTTGTACGAAGTTGTGATTCATCTGTTTTTCCTCACGTTGCCTGCCTTTCGATGCCGTCATGCCGGTGCGACGCCGGCCTCGTCAACGAGTTGGATTTCTTTGTAGCGACAGAACCGGGCGAGGTCTTTCGTGACATCGCCGTAGACCGTTTGCCGGTGCAGCCCGTTCGACCAGTTCTTCCAGAGCGTAGTGACGTCGCCGTCCACGCGCACTGTGATCTTGGTGCGACAGCCCCTGTCATCGGCCAGGGAAACCGGCGCATCGATGATCTCGCCGGTGAAGTACAACAGTGACTCGGCCCCGATGAGTATGGCCTGGGTTACCCTCTGGCCGCGACGCATTTCCACTTGCGGGGTGAGGCCCTCCTGCCGTTCCATGACCGTACGAAGCTTGTACGGTGCGGCCGGACCGTCGGGCCCGTCCATCTTCGTCGAACCGAGGCAGTGGGCCAGGATGATGCTGTTGTTGGATTCATCGACCGTCGGATCGCTGATAAAACCCGGTTTGCCGGTCAGGCCCTGCAAAATGATGTGGGTCATCGCGCACTGCAGATCGGACTCGCAAATCCCGCCCAGCCCCAGGTTGTTGAGCCGACAGAAACCCAGACACGGATACGCGGGCAGCTTGATCGTCTTGTCCCACATGGTGCCGTAACAATCGACGGTCAGGACGGTAGCGTTTTCGGCGGCCAGCATGTCCTCAAACGCCAGGGCCAGCTTGCAGGATTTGAAAACCTCGCTGCGTGAAGGCTCCACCACGGCATCCGCCCCCTTGCTCCACCGGTCGGCCTCGGCCCGGGCCTCCTTGTCGTCCACGGCATTGTACGCTCGCACCACTGTATCGAGGTCCACCTTCTTGATCTCGGTCCCGAATTTCTCCTTCATGACGCCGGCGTAGCTCTTGAAGTTGCGCGTGGTGACGTTGAGGATTTTGGCCTCCCGGAGATGGTGGATGGCGCGGAAGGGTCGCAAGGCGACGGCGAGCTGCGAGGTGTCACTGGTGAGAAAACACTCCATCTTCGCCCCGACGGGCTGCTTCTGCATGGCCCCGAACCCAACCCATCCATGACCTGAATAGGGCACGGCAAAAACCGCCGTCGGCCGGCCGACGCTGAGAATCTCGCGGAGGATGCCCCCCACGCCGAGGTTCAGGTGGATCGCCAGGATGCCGTCGACGCCCTGCAATCGGCCCTTGAGACGCCGCACAGCGTCAACCGACGTCACCAGTTCATCCACGGAAAAATCGACGTCCGCGATCTCCCCTTGCAGTTCGGCGAATTGTCTGCGGTAGAAGCCAATCTCCTCCTGAAAGTTCAGCTTCGGTTTGGGCCAGAGTCCCTGGCTGGTCCCCATGTACAGTCGCGCGACCTTGACCTTGCTCCGCCGGCAGCCGGGGCTGACGAGCTTGGAACCCTCTGCCCTTGCAGCGGCCCCCAACAGGCCGGAGCCGGCGAGGTAGACGGCTCCGCCGGCCGCAGTCATCTGCAGGAATTCTCTACGATGCATCGGTTCTGACATGGCGATCTCCCTTCAATAGACGTACCGTGGTCGGTGGGGCGATTTTCTTGCCAACGATTCACGTGTGTCGCACCGCATGGGCATTGTTTCAAGCCCCGATGGTCCGCATTCTAAGGTTTCGAAAGGTCGGCGTATTGTAGCAGGAGGGATTTGGTCTGTCCAGTGTTGAAAGAGATGACGACGACGCTGTTGGCGCCCATGTCCACGAATTTCTTGACGCGGCCGAGGCCGAAGGTTTTGTGTCGCACAAGCTCGCCGGGGGCGAATGGAGCGCTCGGCTGCGGGGCAGTCTGCGACGCGACCGCTGCGGTCCGTCGCATCTCCGAATGCGCGTACCCGGTGTCGTCCTCCTCGAAATCTTCCCGGTCCTGGGGCGCCAGCGCCGGACCCAGCTCAAAAAGAAACTTCGAGGGCACCGTCCGCAACACCTGCCCCCGGAGCGTACGATACCGGGCATAGCTGATGCGCAGGTTTGTCTTGGCCCGCGTCACGCCTACGAAGAACAGCCTTCGTTCCTCTTCCATCTCTTCTTCGCTGCCGCTGCCACGTTCGTGCGGCAGAATACCGTCCTCGAGACCCAGGATGAACACATGCTCGAACTCGAGTCCTTTGGCGGCGTGCAGCGTCATCAACGCCACCCGCTCGATGGAGCCATCGTACGCGTCGGTATCGCTGAAGAGAGCGATCTGTTGCAGGTAATCCGTCAGCGAAGGCGTCTCGCTCTGCAGGTCGTAGGCGGCCGCGGCACTGACGAGTTCGTCGATGTTCTCCAGCGCGTTTTGTCCCTCGTGCCCGGCCTTGTGCAACGATTCCTCCAATCCCGACACACGGACCACCCGCTCGATGATGGGGGCCGCCGGACCGCTTGCTTTCCTGGTCAGCGAATCGATCATTCGCACGAAAGTGGAGAGCTTCGTCCGCGCTGCGCTTTTGAGGGTCGCTATCTGGCCGGCCTGCTTGAGGGCCTCGAAAAAGGTCACCCCCTTGCGAACGGCGTAGTCGCGGACCCGGTCCACCGTAACCTTTCCAATGCCGCGGGCCGGCGTGTTGAGGATGCGCAGCAGTGCGATTTCATCCGCAGGATTGGCCAGCACCCGCAAATAGGCCAGAACGTCGCGGATTTCTTTCCGGTTGTAAAACTCGACACCACGAACGATCTGATAGGGAATCTTGTGCCGGACGAAGGCCTCTTCCAGGGCCCGGCTCATCGCATTGACACGGTAGAAGATGCCGATCTCTTTCGGTGAGACGCCTCGCTCAATCAATCCTCCGATCTCTCGGGCCACCGCATGGGCTTCCTCGCTATGGTCGTCGTAGCCGGTTACGGTGACCTCGCCCTCGTGCGACCGGACCGGGATCAAAGCCTTCTCCTTGCGGTTCCTGTTGCAGGCGATCAGCCTGTCGGCCACCTCCAACACAGCGGGAGTGCTGCGGAAGTTCTCCTGGAGCTTGACCACCGTAGCTTGCGGCCAGTCTCTTTCGAAGGCCAGAATGTTGCGAATGTCGGCTCCGCGCCAGCGATAGATGGACTGGTCGGGGTCGCCCGTGGCACAGATGTTTCCGTGCCGCGCCGCCAGCGTGTTGGCAAGCCTGTATTGGGCGTGGTTTGTATCCTGGTACTCGTCGATGAGCAGGTATTGGAAGCGATCGGACAACTCCTGGCACACCGTCGCGTTGTTTTCCAGCAACAGCGTCGCCTTCATGAGGAGATCGTCAAAATCGAGCGCGTTTCGCGCGGCCAGAAGCTCCTGGTAGCGAGCGTACACCTGCGCCAGGGTGCGCGAGAAGAAATCGTCTCTGTCGGCAGCAAATGCGGTCGCGTCAATGAGCTTGTTCTTCAGCGTCGAGATGGCTTCGAGCATGCGACGCGGCGGGAAGTTGGTTGCATCGAGGTTGCATTCCTTGATGGCCTGCTTGATGCAGCGGGTCTGGTCGGCCTCGTCGTAGATGCTGTAGTGGGGATCGATGCCCGCGTAGCCCGCATAGCGGCGCAGGATCCGCACGCACAGGGAGTGGAACGTGCTGATTCGCGCCCCCGCAGAAGCCCCCAGCGCCGCGGCCCGCTGTCTCATCTCCTCGGCGGCCTTGTTGGTGAACGTGATCGCACAGATGTTGTACGCGTTGATTCCCGAACTGACAAGGGCCGCGATGCGGTAGGTGATCACGCGGGTCTTGCCGCTGCCCGGGCCGGCGAGAACCAGGAGCGGGCCTTCGCGATGCAATACCGCTTGCCGTTGCGATGGTGTCAATTGTCCCAGAAGTTCCTGATGCATGCCCGAAGCAGGTCCGTTGTCACGGTGTCCCCTGCGATTCCTCCATCTGCCTGCGCAGCTTTTCTGCGGTCTGCTCCATCTCCTTGTAAAGCTCGGGACGCTCAATTCGAATGCGCGCCAGCAGTCCCTGACGCACGTAAGGCGGATACGCCTCGTTGTTCAGGAACGAACCGAGTGCAAAGTACCGCAGCTCCCGCATGTCGGGCAAGTCAATTCTGTTTTCGGGCCTGAATTTGGCCATGTAGTAGTCATAGATCTTCTGGGCGATCTGTTCGCGCGCGGCCGCGAGATCGTCGCTGCGCAAGGCGTAATGATAGTACGCCTCGGCCAGAGTGGCGACAATAAGCTCCCTGGCGTTGAGGATATCGATGCTCTCCAGCTCTTCCGCCAACCGGTTCTTCGCGTATTGATCGAGCGAGACCTTGAAATCGTCGATTTCGGGGAACGACTGCCGCAACTGATTGTAGATCCGCAGGGCGTATCCTCTGATTCCGGACTGATAGAAGGTCAAGACCGCATTCTTGAGCATGTTCCGGTACCCGTTTCGCAAGGACTCATACCGGCCTTTGTCGTCCTTGTGCTTCTCGAGGATGGCCAGTGTCGCCTTGTTGTAGGAATCGAACATGCGGTAGTCCGGCCCGAGGAAGATGTCCTTGCGCACGAGACGGGACTGCGTGGTGGCGTTGGGATCGTCCTGAATGGAAGGCTCGGCCGGTCCCTCGAGGATCATCATCTTGCCGTAGCGAAACAGATTCTGGTGGCTGTGGGCGACGATGCGATCCGTGTTGGTCTCGTACGTGGTGATCTCCCGGTCCTCTTGCTCGGCCGCCAGTTTCAGCGCCTTGACCGCCCAGTAAATGGCATGGCAGTCCGGATGACGCCAGTCCATGGGATAGTGTACGTTCGGATCGCTCAGATCGATGGGCCCGTGCGTCTGGTTGATCTCGTGCATGAGCGCGGGCTCCAGCTTCCATTCGCTGCGAAGCTGATAGGCCTTGGCAAAGAGATCGAATCTCTTGAGGGCGGCGGTCCCGCGGAACTCGTCAATGACGGCAAACGTGGCGGCTGGAAACCGGCGGGGATTTTGACGCAAGGACAGGTAATTCGCCACAAACTGCTCTTCGTCCCGGAAGGTCTCGTCGGCGGCCTGCAACGCCTCGATGAACGGCTGGACGTTGGGATCGCCGGCGACTTGCGCCCATGTCCGCGGGGCCGCGATCAAAGCCTCAAAATACGCATTGTCCTCGCGCTGCAGGCCGTTGTCTTCGGAACGCAGCAGCGGCCCCAGCATTTCCGCCAGCCGGAGTTTGTAGTATTTGTGGCAATCGTCCGAAACACCGCCCATCTTGTGCTGAAAGATTCGAGCCAGCTCGCGGTAAAGCTGGATCGATTTGGGGTTCAACGGGATGCCTTTGTCACGGAGCAGCTCGTAGCCGTTCCGCACCCAGCGGAAGCGCTCCTCCGGCTGGCTCGCCGGGATGGCCACGGAAATATTGTACGCCATGTTCCAGGCATGGAACTCCCAGACGGCGCCGAAGCGAGGCTGAAGCGTGGTGATCCACTCGGCGAGCTGACGGGCGTCGAAGAACTGGCCTTCCTCTTTCAGCTTGTCGGCGCGCATCCAGAGGATATCCACGACCAGACCGCGAAACGCCCCCATCGCGACCGTGGCAAACGCCAGGGAGGGCGGAGCGTTCTCCAGCACGGGATTGATCGTGAGATCCATCTCTTCCCGCTGTGCGTTGACATAGTCGAGCTGCTTCCCGGCTCCGACCAGCAGCCCGGCGGCAATCAGCAAGCAAGCAAACAGAATGATAGAATCACGTCTCCGCATCGTCAGATAATCACCCTGGCAAGCTCGCGAAAGCTGAACACAAGCAGACTGAGAATAAGTAACAGCAACGCCTTTACGCACACCATGACAAGCACCACTTTGCCGAGAGCCCACCAGGGCAGCAGGCGCCCCGGGACCAGGAATTTCGTCGGGTTGTACAGGTCAAACCGCGGCAGAAGGTGAATGAACTGCTTGATCGTATAGGTGTACAGAAAGCCAACGTTCCTGCTGAGATACTCGAACGATTCCAACACAAAACCACTCACAACGCCGGTGAGAAAGATCACCAGACAAAACAGGATCGCCACCGGAAATGAGAGAAAAGTGCCCGCCAGCCCGCCCAGACAGGCGAGAAAGATGAGCCGGCAGAGAATGAGCAATGCGCCCCGGATGAAATTGGCCGTGAACGTGTCCGCTTTGTACAGAACTTCCAGCCCGTCCTCAAGCGGGAAAAGAACGACGGTTTGATTCAGAGTGGGGTTGACAAACCGTATGCCCAGATATCCGTCGTCCGCGACGGCCGCCGCCGGCACCGCAATCTCTCTGAACTGGCGGACCGGGTCTTTGCGGGGAGGAACGCGAAAGATCGGCGTGTTGATCTCGGTGCCGTACCGCATCTGCCGCAGGTCCCCGATATACCAGTCGCCGTACACCTGTTCGTCCGGAGGCGTAACAGAGACGTCATACTTGAAACGGATGAAGAGGTTCTTCTCGGGGTCCAGGGGCTTGACGTTCTTGAATTCCCAGTCGAGCCACTGTCCCACCGCCACGGCCTGCTTCTTCATCCGCTCGAGGGTCGTAAGCTCCTTGAGAATCTCCTGGCGCGTCATGCCCGACCAGAGTTCCTCCAGTTGGTCTTTCCTCTGCAAGTAGATCCTGTTGACTTCCTCTTCCACGTCGATCTCGGGAGGCACGAGACTCGCCCGGGCCGTATAGAACTCATTCCTGGCCTGTGCGAGTTCCTGGGCGGACGCCTTGAAAAACCGGGGCATATAGAGGGCGACCGCGTACACGATCCCGGCAAACAACGTCAACAGCGCCACGTCCAGGACGACGACACCCAGGAGCTTGCCCAGAATGATCTGGAAGCGTCGAACGGGCTTGGTCACCACGGTATAGATCTGCCGCTGGTCGATGTCACTGGTAAGCGCGTAAATGGAGACGACAATCGTCAGCAGGGAAAGCAGGAGGCTCGTAAGCGAAAGCCCGTAGCTGACAAAGGTCTGCAGCCGGCCTTTGAGTGTCCCGTCTCCGGTGGCCGTAAAACCCATGACCGGCAGCAGAATCAGCAGAAGCAGGATAAAGATGGCTGCCACTTTCAGGCGTAAGGCCTGCCGGATCGTGTTTATCGCGACAGCCCAGATTCTACGCATGGCCCGGCTCTCCATCTTTGGTCTGACCGTCCTGCTCCACCGGCTGCGTGCGGGTTTCCGGCGCAGACCGCCCTGTCAGCTTATCCAGCACGCTCTTCCTGATTTTCTCGGAGTCAGCGGCGCCCTCTTTTGTCTCGACCGGCGCGGCGGCGGGAGGCCCGGCCGGCGTGACGCGTTGGGTCTCCGGAGCAGGCGCGGGTTTCGTCAGCTCCCGGAGCAATCCCTTGTCGGGTTCGGGGCGCGAGGGCTCAGGAGGCGCCGGAGCCTTTGCCTCGGCCCGGCTCGGCGCTGTCTCCTCCGCAGCCGGTGAGGCGACCAGCTTGTCCAGCACGCTCTCCTTGGGTTCGTGGCCTCTGAGGAAATCGCCGATTTCGGTCGTACTGACCGCCCCGCTGGTCGGCTTGGCCTGCTGCTGCGCCTCGGCAACCGTCCGGATGAAAAACCCTTCGAGTTTCTCCATCGGCGCGACCACCTCGCACTCGGAATTCTCCTCTTCCACAATTTTCCTGATCTTACCGAGGGCGGCCTCACTGAGGGCGCCTGTAATGATTTGGCGTTTTTCCGTCTGCTGGAGCAGGTCCGTGACACGCCCCTGCGACTGAATCTTTCCACCGTAGAGAATGGCGATGCGATCGCAGACGTCTTCCACGTCGGCCAGCAAATGGCTGCACAGCAGGATCGTCTTGCCGCGTTCGGCGAGTTTCAGGATCAGATCCTTGATTTGCCGCGTCCCGATCGGATCGAGGCCGGTGGTGGGCTCATCCAGAATCAACAGGTCCGGATCGTTGATCAGGGCCTGCGCCAAACCAATGCGCCGTGCCATGCCTTTCGAATAGGCTCCCACGGGCCGGCTGGCAACCGCCCGGAGCCCGACCATTTCCAGCAGAGCTTCGATGCGCATCTTCCGCACCTTCGGAGGCAAACCGAAGAGCTTGCCGTAAAAGTCCAGCGTCTCGCGCGCGTTCAGGAAGCGGTACAGGTAAGACTCTTCCGGGAGAAAACCGATGCGCGCGCTGATCTTGGGGTCGGTTCCGTCCCCGCCCAGGAGCAGCGCGTGCCCCCTGGTCGGGTGAAGCAGACCCAACAGCATTTTCAGGGTTGTCGTTTTGCCCGAACCGTTGGGGCCCAACAGGCCGAAGACCTCGTTGTGGCGAATCTGCAGATTGAGGTCGTCAACGGCATACACCTTGGCGCGGCCCCACCAATCGGAAAAGACCTTGGTCAACGAGATGGTCTCGACGGCGTAGTCCATGACTTTCTGGAAGCAATCTCAATAAGAACTGAACTTTTGCAAAATGGAGATTAGGCTTACTTTAGGGAGGAAAAATCTCC
>CAYPZL010000027.1:0-41196 GCA_964415045.1 uncultured Pirellulales bacterium
GAGGAAAAATCTCCTTGTCGATTTTTCCTCCCGAGAGCGTAAGTGCTTTGGGTGTAGATATTTAACCTCTGTCTTCAAGGAAATCACACCAACGATTTCCTTGAAGAATATAAGCCTAATCTCCATTTTGCAAAACTCTACTACTAACCTCGAACATCGTCAAGTTCCTGAGACAGGTCTCAGGCAGACGTGCCAGGATGTCCGGATTCGATACGGAACCGCGCAGGGATTTCTGCACATCCTGTTCGACCTTCTTTTTCATCCTCGTCACAAAGGCCGGCCGTCGCGCCAGGAGGGTCAAGATATGAAAGGAAAGGAGGATCTTGTTTCTCGTCCTGCGGCCGTCAGAGAAGCCATACGTCAAAGCCATCCCCCGGGATGAATCTACGCCACGAGGGATGGCAAGCGGAAAAATGGAGAGGCTGGCATGTACGTGGGTTATGACGTAATGGCAGGGGTATGAAGAAGCCTTCGTAGAACGACGGCAGCGCTTTCAATACTTCCAGCAGTTGATCGACAGTCACCACCGCCGGATCGTGTTCGACGATGACCTTTCCTTCTTGCGCCCCTTTACCCATGGTCCCGTTCGTGACGCCATCTTTGCTGGCGAGCGTCGTTTTGATCTCTTCTATACATTGGGGGCAGGCGAATCCGCATTCCGGGATTACCGGGTTGCAGTCGATCTCAAAGGCGGTTCGGGTCATCATGAGTCCATCCTTTTCTCTGTGCGATCCGGTCGCTTGCCCATGCAACGTACGGGCCGAGCTTTTCCGTATCGATGTCCTTGCAGTGGCGGAGCATGTCCATCGCCTCGGCGGTGCCGATATTGGCTAATGCGATGACCGCATTTCTCTGCATGATCGGCATGCGGTCGTTCTCCAATAGCCCCTTGAGCTCGGGGCATCTTGTCAGCCCGCCTAACGTCTGGTGGCTGGCGTGGTGGACAGGATCGAAGCCGGCGCGGGGATCCGGCACGCGCGGTTTGAGGCGGCGGTTCATCGGGCAGACTTCCTGGCAGATGTCGCAGCCGCATACCCAGTTGCCCATCTTCGCACGCAGGTGCTGCGGAACGTCGTCGGTCTTACGCGTCAGGGGATTGATGCACAGGGCCGGGTTGATCTTGTAGGGCGCATAGAGCGCGCCGGTCGGGCAGGCCTTCAGGCACCGTCCGCAGTCCTGGCACGGGGCCGCCGGAGGCTCGAACGTATCCGGCTGCAGTTCCGCGTCCGTGACGACCGCGCGCAATGCCACGTAGGAGCCGAAATCTCGGGTCAGCAGTAGCCCGTTCCATCCGTAGGTCCCCAGGCCGATCTCATTCGCGGCGTGTTTCAGGGGAACGTGTTGGCCTTGAATGGCCTGATAGCCGGCCTCGGCAATGAATGCCGCCACGCGTTCGGCAATCTGTCGAACCACGGGATAGTACGCATAGGTTCGCGCCGTCTTGCCCTGTAACTTCCGTCTCGTTGCGCCGTAATCCCCTTCCTCGTCAAACGAATACACGCCCAGAATGACAATCGACTTGGCCGAGGCAAGCGTGCGCTGCACATCGGACAACTTATCGAAGAACGTCATGGCGTCTTCGGAGAGCATGTAGTCCTCTTCCGAGGCCCCTGTTTCCTGAAGCCGTGCACGAGCTTCCTCGACATAGTCGCCCCAAAGGTTCGGACGGGCCACCGCGACGAGATTGGCCCCTTGAGAGGAGGCAAGCGAAATGAGCTCTTTCTTCAGTGACATAGGGTCCACGATTCTTCCTGAATGACACAACGCTTCGCATCACCGGCGCAACTGGTGTGCCGCGGCAGACACGTCCAAGTCAGGCGCTGGTTACACGGAGTTCTGGCTTTCACCCGTCGTTCGTATGCGTTCGCCGATGAGACGACCGATTCTCATCGCTTCGTCCCACACTTCTTTCTGATCCTCCACGCGCGCGTATGGGACATCGCCAGACCGGGCGTCCGGTCCGTAACGTCTCTTGATTCCACTCATTTCACATTCATCTCCCACGCCGCAGGTCAGGCAGGTGAGGTTGCCCTTGACTCGCACTTGCCCGACGAGCTCCATGCGCTCCATCTGCTCCAACTCTACGGCCAACGATTGATTGACACGATCCGCCGCCTCGGTAGTCAGGTGGGTTAGAACCGTCGCACACAGTTTGCCCCGGAGCAGGTTGTGCACGTGTCGAAGCGACCAGAGTCTCTCCAGCAGCGCTTTCGTGAAACCGTCTATCTGCTTGTACGGAGTATAAGCGCCGATAATCAAGGCCCGGGCTTTCTTGATCTTTTCGGCCAGCGCCGGAAAATCATCCTTCACCCTGCAAATGTTGTCCGGGACACACCGTTTGCAGGCAAAGCAGGGTCTGACGGTGATGCGGCTCAGTTTCACAAATTCGGATTCTCGTTCGGTCGCCTCCAACATGGCTCGAATCAGCCGGTCCGTGTTGCTGTTTTCTATCGGACTCCCGGATATCCCCAGTACTTTAATACTCATTGCCCTGTTCCTGTCACTCTGTTGAGCCTGATGCCGTCGCGGATCGGGCGCGGTTACTTGCCGTCGTTTGGCTCCGGTTTGTCAGAGGGCGCCGCGGAAAACACCGGCTGCCACGAAGTGCGCATGGGAATCACCGTAAGATCGGACAGCAGCACGCGCTGATCGGAGCCGTCGGCATTCATGACCCAAATCTCGGGACGCCTGCGACGCTGCGTATCGAAGAGTATCTTCTTCCCGTCGGGCGACCAAGTCGGATTGTCACTGGAAGCCGGCGCGGGTTCGTCCGTCAATTGCTTCTGGTCGCTGCCATCGGCGCTCATGGTCCAGACCTGGCCGTAACGATGTTCGATACCAGACCAGTAGGCGATTCGTTCACTGAAGAGCCAAGCCGGGGCGTTTGCGCTGCTGCCGTCCGGACTGTATTCATTCTTTCGGGGACGGGTTAACGGCCGCTTCTGCGTACCGTCACTGTTCATGATCCAAACCTGCCCGAACCCCCGGGCATCTCCCGACCAGTAGGCGATCCTGTCGCCCTCCGGCGAGAAGGCGGGGCAATGGTTCAAGCCTTCCGACGTGAGCTGCCGCTCGCCTTTTCCATCGGCACCGATGATCCATATCTGGCGTTGGCCGTTCACCTGGGGCCTCGTGATGGCTAGTTGCTTCCCGTCGGGCGACCAGGCGGGCAGAAGCCCCGAGGTGATGAACCGTTCGTTCTTTCCGCTGGAATCGATGATCCAGATCTCGTGCTTGTGATTTCGAATGGAAGTGAACGCCAACTGCTTGCCGTCTGGCGACCATGCGGGAAAGAAATTACCCGCCTCGCCCGTTGTGAGCTGTTTTCTGTTTCCACCATCTGGTGTGATCGTATAGATTTGCGCATACGGGTTTGCCCGGGGGCCCGGTCTGCGGCCGGGCGCATTGGCAAAAGCGATCAGCCCGTTCGACGGCGTCCTACCGGCCGCAATCGGCGCGCCGGCCGTGCGTCTCTCAAGGCAAGAGCAGAGCATTCCCAATACCGACACGCACAGGAACAGCCTTGGTGTCTTTAACGCCTGGCATTTGATCGACATCGTCACTACCTTTAGCAGTTGTTGTCTGAAGGTTGCCTCAGGAGCACCGCGTCGCCTTCGGCTTCTTGTCGGCGGCCTGTATGGGTATCCCGGCGCTCCATGATTCTCTCAAAGGTTCGCCTGTACAATTCGAGCGTGACGTTCGGGACCGATTGGAATGTCAGACGGTAGCCTTTGAACAGGAACCTCTTCGCAGGTCTCGCATCAATTTCGGTCCAGGGGATCAGAAGAGGCTTGTGAAAGAGACGGAAAAGAATCATCGGCACGAGATACAGCCCTTTCTCGTTCCCGCCGATCGTCAGAACGCAGTTCATTTTGGCTATCCCCAGTACTGCGGATTGACATCGAAAGCATGTGCCTCGAAACTTCTCCGGATAGTGATAGATGCGGGCAAGTTGCGTCCATCCGCTCATCGAGGCGAGCACTCGCAAAAGGAAGCACCACCATCCGATGACGAGAAACGGGAAGACGATTGAGAGGAATTCACTCATCGTTGGCGGCCCCGACGATTCTCCGTGCGTCGATCTCGTGCATACGCTCGCATGTCGCACGTTCCCTCAAGGCCCGCGCGAGTTAGGGACCACCGCATCCTCGTTGGCGATGGCAGTCCGCAGAACGTGTTTCTCCCTGGAATCATCATTGGGTTTGGGGCCTCAGTTGGATATGGTGTTCCACGGCCTGGTTGGGATCGGTTCTCAGCGGGCCGCTGTAGAGCGACATGACACTTCATGGTCTTCTCCTTTCAGGCCGGCTGTTCATTGTTTCCCACGCAGCGCGTCCGTTCCCGGCTACGCGGGCGGATCGAGCCGCAGCTCACGATAGATGACAGTATAGAAAAGACGCCACTTCCTGGCCACGATTTCCAGTCCCCGGCTTTCGTAAAGGACCTGCGCCGCCGCTTCATTCGACATATCGGATGTGTACAGGCGGAGGTACTTGCGTCCGGTGCGTTTTGCCTGCTCGATGGAGAAATCCAGCAAGCGGGAACCGATACCTCTCCTCCTGACCTCGGGGTCGACGCAGAACCAGCCGGGCCAGACAGCCTCCGTGGCATCGCGAGTGTGCTGATAGAGGCCGGTGACCCCCAGCAGTGTTCCGGTCTGCGGATCGATGGCTCCCCAGAAGTCCAGAAAGCCGGCCATGCCGACCCACGCCATCATTCGACGCATGATCGGAGAATCACGATTCGCTATCGCCCGGAAGCTGAGCCGCTCCACAGGAGTCTGCCAGGGGAAACAACGCCACACCAGTTTGCGAGCTTCCCGCAAACGATTGCGTTCCAGACGTTCGATGCGGACATCCGTCATTGGCTTCGCGAATTTGCCTGAAAACTGCAACGCGGCCCCGGAAGAGACACCGGGAAGGACTCCGTCTTCGTCGGCAAGGCGCCGAGGCGCGAGCCATCCGGTTGCGGCCGTCGCAGAAACGATACGTCAAAGTCGTTGCACTGAAATGAACCTACACGGGACGGGCCCGATCGCAAGCCAAAAGGCCGGCTCGGCGCGCACCGCGGCCCGTGGCTCTGATGAGGGCAAAGAAAATAGGCCGTGTGTCATGTTGGGTGACTACACGGCCCGTTGGTTTTTTGGGGGGTATGTTCTGTCGCGTTCTATTGGGGCTGGACGACTTTTTCCCCTTTGGATTTTTCCTCTTCGGGCTCTTCGATCTGCTCGCCCTCGAACTTGAGGTGCTCCTCGTCTTGGACGTCGATCTTGATGAGGTTTTTGCCCTTGAACTCCCCGGCCAGGACGGCCTCGGAGAGCGGGTCCTCGATGTAGTGCTCGATGGCCCGCCGCAACGGCCGGGCGCCGAACTCGGGGTTGTATCCCTTGTCAATCAGGAATTCCTTGGCTCGGTCGGTCAGGTCCAGCTTGAGCCCGTGCTCGGTGAGGCGCTTGAAGACCTTGTTCAGCTCGTAGTCGACGATGATCTGGAGATTCTCCCGCGACAGCGGCCTAAAGACGATCGTGTCGTCGACGCGGTTGAGGAATTCGGGACGGAAGTGACGCTCCACCTCTTTCTGGAGGACGTCCTTCATCTTCTCGTAGTTGGATTCGGGCGTCTTCTTGCCGAAGCCGAAGCCGCTCTGGTTCTTGATCAGCTCGGCGCCGATGTTGCTGGTCATGATCAGCACGACGTTCTTGAAGTCGATGCGACGACCGAAGCTGTCGGTGAGCCGGCCTTCGTCCATGATCTGCAGCAGCATGTTGTAGACGTCGGGGTGGGCCTTCTCGATCTCGTCGAGCAGGAGCACCGAGTACGGCCGGCGGCGGATGCGCTCGGTGAGCTGGCCGCCTTCTTCGTAGCCGACGTATCCCGGAGGGGCGCCGACGAGCCGGCTGACGTTGTGCTTCTCCATGAACTCGCTCATGTCGAGCCGGATCAGGGCGTTGCGGTCGCTGAACATGAACTCGGCCAGCGCCTGGGCGAGCAGGGTTTTGCCGACGCCGCTGGGCCCGAGGAAGATGAAGCAGCCCATGGGCCGGTTCGGGTCCTTCATGCCACTGCGGCTACGCCGCACGGCCTTGGCCACCGCCGTGATCGCCTCGTCCTGCGAGACCACCGTCTTGTGCAGCTCGGCCTCGAGCTCCAGCAGCCGCTGCGTCTCTTTCTTCTCCAGTCGCGTCAGCGGCACGCCCGTCATGTTGCTGACGACCTCGGCGATGATCTCGGTATCGACCACGCCGGTCGATTCCTTGTTCTGCTCGTACCAGTCCTTGTGCATTTGCGTCTTCTCTTCGAGCAGACGCTGGGCCTCGTCCCGCAGGGACGCGGCCCGCTCGTAGTCGGCGCCGCGCACGGCCTCGTCCTTTTCGCGCTGCAACTGCTCGATACGCGATTCGATCTTGGTCAGGTCCGGCGGCGGTGTCATGTTCTTGAGCCGCACCCGGGCGCCCGCCTCGTCCACCACGTCAATGGCCTTGTCCGGCAGGCAGCGACCCGTGATGTACCGCGTCGAGAACTCCACCGCCTGGAACAACGCCTCGTCGGTGAAGCGGACCCGGTGATGGGCCTCGTAGCGATCCTGCAACCCGCGCAGGATTTCCACCGCCTCGTCTTTCGAGGGCGGATCGACGATGATCGTCTGGAACCGGCGCTCCAGGGCGCCGTCTTTTTCGATGTACTTGCGGTATTCGTCGAGGGTGGTGGCCCCGATGCACTGCACTTCGCCTCGCGCCAGCGCGGGCTTGAGGACGTTCGAGGCGTCGATCGCGCCTTCGGCGCCGCCGGCGCCGACGAGCGTATGGAGCTCATCGACGAACAGAATGACGTTGGCGGCGCGGCGGACCTCGTTGATGACGGCCTTGATGCGCTCCTCAAACTGGCCGCGGTACTTCGTGCCGGCCACCATCATCGCCAGGTCCAGACCCACGATCCGCTTGTCCTTGAGAATCTCGGGGACCTGCTTGTTGACGATCTGCTGGCTCAATCCCTCCACGATGGCGGTCTTGCCGACGCCGGCCTCGCCCAGCAGCACGGGATTGTTCTTGGTGCGGCGGCACAGAATCTGGATCAGCCGCTCGATTTCGCGCTTGCGCCCGATGACGGGATCGAGCTCGCCATTGGCCGCCAACTGCGTAACGTCCCGGCCGAAACTGTCCAGGGCGGGCGTCTTGCTCTTGGGTTTGCGTCCGGCGGCGGGCCCCATTTTCAGCCCGAGGTCGCCGGGCGCGTCCTCGACGCCGGCGCCGAGCAGATTCAGCACCTCCTGACGAACGTCCTCGAGCTTGAGCCCGAGATTCATCAGGACCTGCGCGGCGATCCCGTCGTTTTCACGGAGCAGCCCGAGCAGGATGTGCTCGGTCCCGACGTAGTTGTGGTTGAGCGAGCGTGCCTCTTCGATGGCGTACTCGATCACCTTTTTGGCGCGCGGCGTCTGGGGCAGCTTGCCCATGGTAACCATGTCCGGCCCGCTCTTGACCAGCTTCTCGATCTCCAGACGCAGCTTTTTGATATCCACGTCCAGATTCTTCAGCACGGTCGCGCCGACGCCGCTGCCTTCTTTCACCAGACCCAGCAGGATGTGCTCGGTTCCGATGTATTCGTGATTGAAACGCTGCGCCTCCTGATTGGCCAGCGCCATCACCTTTCGGGCTCGATCTGTAAAGCGTTCAAACATCTTCTCTTACGTCCACTTCCAAGAATAGATAGTATCGATGACTTGCCGGGGCCCAATAATCGCCCAAACTCCTTATTCTGCCCTACCTTATGGTACTTGCACTGCCTTGTCAATGCACAGCGTTCAGCGTCATAGTGTTGCACCCGCCCCGCGATCCCTGCATCGTGTTATCTATAGTTATATGACGCAACAGGGTTCCGTGTTCATTGAGCCCAACAGGCCAATTTCCGTGACACTGTAGGTATCGGCAAAATCGCCCGTGAACTTTCCCCCTGATGCCGGCAAAAGCGTAAACCCTTGGGCGTAAGAGTGTTTCGCAAATGTCAAACGTGATGACGAATCGGCCGTAGCCCCGCTTTTCGTCTTCTCCGTCGGTCCGGCAATGGTGTTCTCGGCCGAACCGAACGGACAGAATCGCCGGAAACACGCCCCCCCACGTCGGCGGGACGGTGTTCGAGCGTCCGCTTCCACGGCTCCGACGCCGCCTATTCACCCTCGCCGCGGTTGCTCTCCTCCAGGAGCTTGCGGAGATACTGGTTCTCGCGCCGGGTCGCTTCCAGATCGAACGTCTGATACTTGATGCAGACCCGGAGATAGTCCAGCAAGTCCTGAAGTTTGTCGATGCTCTTTTGAAGCTGTTTGTGCTTGACCTCTGCCTGCTTGGCCAGGTCGGCCAGTTTCCGGTGACTTGGGTCGGCGCTGTCTCCGAATTGCTTCACCAGATCGTTGAGCGCGCCTTCCAGACTGGCTTCGTCCATCGTACCCTCCTCCGGAAAACTTCTCATCACCATGCCAAAAACCCCCATAGAATTATATATTGCCTATTTTACCAGAACGCCCCCGGATAGCAAAGGGCGTAGCTGGCTATTTTCACCAAACATCCGGCCCGAACCCTCGGAATCGAGTCAGGAGAGCCAAGGTCATACCGATGGTAGGGGTTGTATGGCCCGGGCGCGGATCCCCCGACCGCGGTGCTATTTCACCGTTGTTCGGGGGCGTTTGTGCCTCGCAGTTTGATGTCCGCCTGTTGGGCCAGGATCTCGTTCAGGTCGCCGTGATGGGTTGCCGGCCAGTGGCGCACTTCGGACTCGACATCGTCGGCGGTGGCTGCCTCGGCCTGGGCCAGGTCCACGATTTCCATCGACCACCAATAGTCCACCGGCGTAAAGAGCGTCATCGCGACCGCTTCGAGGAACCAGCGCGCCTCGGGCCTTTCGTAAGGATGTATCCGGTAGAGGGCGGCATACTCGCGTCCGGCGTGGAAGAAGTGCTTGAGCCGGAGCGGATGGCCCCGGACTTCGCCGAGCAGGCCGTTGCTGACGGGGGCCGCAAAGCGAAATACCGCCGTGATCGTGTGTTCGCCGGCGGGAATGAGGTACTCACGCTGCCCGTGGGTCGGCGATATCTGGTACGGGCGCACGTTTTGCCCGTCGACGCGCAGAATCTTCAGTTCTCCGGCCGGAATGACCACCAGTGCACGCGTCCCCTTGATCGTCGGCGAGTCCCAGAGGTCGCCGCACTTACTCTCCGAGCGACAGCCCGGGCAGCTCAAGAGGCAAAAGGCAAGAACCAGAACGGAAGAAGCCATGGTTTTCAGTGGAGATTTCGGATGGCCGATCGAGGACGGGCCCGGCAGGCAGAAATCCGCAGGTCCCAATCCCTCGTCAGCATTCGCACGGCACGATCGAACGGACATAACCCTACCTCCTATAGAGTCATCCGGTTCATCAAACCTGCCGCCCCAAGCGACGCTCACCCATCCTCCATGAGCCTGGAGCGTCCTATAAACAATGAATTTACACTACAGCAACGACACCTGTCCAGTATTTCCCTTCGAAAATTTGGGGAAAATACGTATTTGTGCGTATTGCAAAGACGGTCGATCCAGGGTACGCAAGGTGTCATGTTGCCAGTGCAACCTACTTCTTACAATGGACTGTAAACTGAGGCACTGCGCAACGGGGAGACAGGGTGATGAAAAGAGGTACGTTATCACGCCCGTGTCTCCCTTTTTTCCTTGTGGCGTCTCTGTCCCTGTGCTGTCTTCTTCATCTCATTCGACCGGCGTTGCCAGCGGTTCCCAGGGCTCGATCCGGCGCAGGTTCTTCTCTTTCAAGACCCGGTAGCAGTCGGGCAGGTCGAAGGACGATAGGACGTTGGGAGCGAGCGTTGAGAGCGGCCATTTGTAGTCCGTCGATTCGGCGATATCGGCGTAAGCGGTGAGGGCGTTTTTGAGCGTCACTTGCTTGACGCTGTCGTCGAGGACGGCGGCGAACGTCGCCGGCAGGGCGCCCCAGCCTTTGCCGACGAGATGAATATCATCATGTCCGATGCTCCTTAGCCACTGCAGGACGCGGAGGACGTCGTGTGTCTTCTGGCCGACGTACGGCCGGTCGAGCATGATCGAGTGGATGGCGTAGAAATAGTCGCAGCCGTACGGATCGAGGAAGGAGTTCTCGCCGCACGTGTTCGGGCGCGATTCGCCGATCCCTCGCACGTCCACGGTGTAGAAGGCCGCCTCCGGCTCGGAACGGGCCAGCTCGGCCAGCCACGCCTCCTCGCGCAGCTCCGCGTCGCTGGAGAAATGCGCGACGTAGAGTACGACGCGTCGGGCGTCGGCGTGGGGTCGCGACATCAAGCGGTCGGGGCCGAGACGGTACACGACCGCCTGGATTCCCGGCTCGGTCTCGATGAGGTAGGTGGTCCAGTGCGGCCGCGGATAGCCTCGCCCCCTCCGGTTGCGCAGGACCCGGTAATACGGCGCCGCCTCGTCGGCCTCGGGCAGTCGCAGGACGTCGCGGATGCGCCGGCGCAGTTGGGACGGTGTGAAACTCTTCGGTCTCTGCCGGGCCAGGTCGCGGGATTTTTCGGCCGTAAACGAGTAGATGCGCTTGGAATCGAGCGCGCAGACCTGGCCTCTCGGCGCGCACCAGAGCGTCTCGTCTTTCTCAATGGTGATCTCGGGCTCGGTGCGCGCATTGGAGACGCCGGTGGTGCGATTGAACCAGCGGTACATGGCCTCGCGATTCTCCTGCGAGTAGCCGTGGTAGCCCGGTCCGATGAAAAGGGCGACGTTCTCTTCGGCCCCCAGGAGTCCGTAGAGCCGGCGTAGGCGCCCGTAGGCCTGCTCGGCTCCGCGGGCATCGAAGTAGTCCTTTTCCTTGGCTAAGATGATGACGGGCTTGGGCGCCAGGGCCGCGAGGAAATCGGAATGGTCCAGACCCAGGGCCAGCGCCTGCGGGGGACATTGCTCGGTATCGGCGGGCAGTTCGTTTTCGCAGTTGCGCCGGAAGGTGGTGACAAAACAGCTCGGTGCGCCCATGGCCCAGCGCTGCTCGAGACCGCAGAGCCACGTGGTCATCGTTCCGCCGCCGGAGTTGCCCGTGACGCCGATCTGTTTGGGGTCCACTTCCTCACGCGTGAGAAGGTAGTCCAGGGCGCGGATGCCGTCCCAGGCGCGCCAGGAGCCTAAGAATTCGCCGACGAGGAACTGCTGGTTGCCGGCGTAGAGGTGCTCGCGAACGCCGACGCCGATGCGCGATTTGAGGTTTTCGTTGGGGTACTGGAGTCGCTCGCCCTGGCTGATCGGATCGTAGATGAGCACGACGTATCCCTGGCGGGCCAGCCCCTGGGCGTAGGCCTGGTAGAACTCGGAGGCTTTGCCGTTGGAGGAATGGCCGCAGGTGCCGACCACGCCGGGAAGCGGGAAATCCCGGCCTTTGGGAATGTAGAGGTTGGCCGTGACCAGGAAACCGGGGCGGCTCTCGAAGATGAGCTTCTCGATTTTGTATTGATCGCGCTCGACGACGCCGGTGATACGCGGCCGCAGCGGCGTTTTCGGGGGACGGGGGCCGAAGCTGCGCCGGATTTTCTCTTGCACGTCGCGGACGTAGTCCTCGGCGTCGGCGCGATCGCGCAGCGCCGCCCGGCTGCGATCGGCCCGCTCTTCGGCCGCACGGACCTGGGCGACGAAGTACTCCTGAACCATACGCGGGAAGCGATTCAGTGGCGGCGGCGAATCTCCGCCCGAACCGGCCGCCGGCGTCATCCGACAAACCGATAGCAACAGAAATGCCAGAAGCAGTCGGCGCGTCGCCGCGAAACGGTCGCAGCGCCTCAAGCCCATTGTACGCGAAGATTGTCGTGACGCCTGGAAAGTCCGAGCCATTCTCTTGTCCTCCCTAAAGTTGTCGTGTATTTCGGCGCACGCATTATAGGCGGCGTAAGCGCTGAGAGGAAGAGGGCTTTGGGCCGGGCCGATTACAGCAGGCCCGCGAGGATGTGCAACAGATGGGGTCCGATGACCAGCAGGCCGATGACGACGGAACCGCAAGCGGAGATCAGAACGCCGCCGGCGGCGACGTCTTTGGCGCGTCCGACGAGCGGGTGAAATTCGGGCGAGGCCACATCGGCGAGACACTCCAGGGCGGTATTGAGCGCCTCGGCGGTCCAGACCGACATGATGGCCAGGACGATCCAGCACCATTCCTGGGCCGAGAGGCGACAGAGTCCGCCGACGATCAGGACGCTGCACGAAGCAACCGCGTGCAGCCAGGCGTTGTGTTGCGAGCGCAGCATCAGACACACGCCGCGGACGGCGTAGCGAAAGCTCTGCAACCGGCCCGATAACGTAAGCGGTTTGGCCTGCTCGACGAGAA
Organism: uncultured Pirellulales bacterium; assembly: GCA_964415045.1. Taxonomy (GTDB): domain Bacteria; phylum Planctomycetota; class Phycisphaerae; order Sedimentisphaerales; family Anaerobacaceae; genus CAYPZL01. The sequence continues at coordinate 12,336 of CAYPZL010000027.1, forward strand.
ACTCGTGCATCTCCCGCGTGCCCATGTCGGTCTGCGCTTGTTCGACTCTCATATCCACAGAATCCAGCGTTCCGGTTTTCGGTCGTTCGAATCGGCGGGCGCCACATGCTGCGTGTGACACCCAATGTTCTTGATATCGACCGTTTGCGCGGCGGGCTTGACCGTTTTGCTGCCGGGCGGTATTTGCATCGTGCAAAAGAAAACGCGGATTCGGCGTTGCCAGCGGCGCGACAAGGTCCTACCATCGTACCGGGTCAACCCCGGCTGTTGATCGCGCGCTGCGGCATAGACAAGAGCATGAAGAGCACCACGTTCGAACATTCTGCACGAAGGAATTGCAAGGTCGAGAAAGGCGGCCGACGCGAAGCGTCCGCCTCCGGGCGATCCTTGCGCACGTTCAAGGCGCGGGCGGCGCGCTGGTTCGGCGACTGCTTTTACGCGTGCGGCAGGGACGGTCCTGCGTCCGAGCTGACGTATCAGGGCCGCTCGTACCGGCTCGCCCGGGTGCTCAAGCACGACTTCCTGGCCGCGACCTGTCTGTACGAGGCGGCCCCGGGCGCGCCCGGGCCGAAGAAGATCGTGGGCAAGATCGGCCGGCACGCCCATTTCTGTCTGCTGCCTCTCGGCTGGACCGGGCGGCTCGTGACACGCAAGGAAGTGCGCCGTTTGCAGCGGTGCGCCGGCATTGACGGTGTCCCGTATCTCGTGGAACGGTTGCGCCCGAACGTATACGTCTACGAGTACATCGAAGGGACGAGCCTGGACGCGAAGCCCGCGCTGCCGTCCGATTTCTTCGAGAAGCTGCTGGCCGTGCTGCAACAGATTCATGCGCGCGGCCTCGTCCATTTCGATCTCCATAAGCCGGGCAACATCCTGCTCGGAAAGGACGGTCGGGCCTACATCATCGATTTTCAACTGTGCGCCTGCATCCCGGACCGGCTCCTCATTTCCCGGAGGCTCTCGCGTGCGCTGCGCCGGCGCCTCCAGGCCTACGACATCTACCACCTCTACAAGCACAAGCGCAGGCTCCTGCCTTCGGAGCTGACCGAGGCCGAGCGCGCGTTGTCCACAAGGGTGGGCTTGCTTTTGCGCGTGCATCGGCTGATCGCCCGACCGTACAAGGCGGTCCGCCGGGCCTGCCTGCGCGGTCTGCGGCGCAAGGGCATCCTGAGAGACACAGACGAGACGAAGGCGAGCGCCGAGACGAACCCGGCCCGCTGGAAGAAGAAAGAGCGGCTCAAGGATTGCTGAGCTGCCCGGCGGAGAGCGACGGGGCCACTTCGAACGGCGCGGTGTACGCGTCGTCGCCGGGATCGTCGTCATCGTCGATAAGAGGCAGGTCGAACTCGTCGGTGATCGCCGGGCAGGTCAGACGCAGCTCGTATGTCCCGGCGGGGAGAAAGTCGGCGAAGGCCAGGAGGACGTAGCGGCCGGAAGAGGTCTGGAACAGGATCGTGGGGTCCACCGCGATCGCGCCGCCGGTCGTGAGCGCGACCAGCTCGATATCTTCGTCCGAAATAGTGACCGGGTCGCTGAACTCGATAATGAGGTAGAACACGTCGGCGGGAGGTTGTGTGCCGTCGCCTATGCGGACCCCGGCGACGCGCGGGCCATGGTAGAGCCGGCCCTGCGCTTCAAGCTCGAGAATCGTGGTGAAACGGTCAGTGCCGCCTGGCGTCCCGATGATGCGCACGCCCTGGCCGACCGTCGGCGCGAAGCTCAGGGTGATCTGCTGGTACATCCGGAAGCGGTCCAGGTCGGGCGAGATTCGCACGTCCGCCGGCTCGATCCACTGCCCGCGGCGCAGGACCTGCACGGTGAGGTCCTCGAACCAGCCGCCGCGGGCCGCATCGTGGCGGTAGTAGGTGTTGATTTTGCCCCAGAGGATATCGCCCTCGTAGAACGTCAGGGCGTCAACGCGGACCGGTGCGTCGAAGAGCAGGGCGTACCAGTCCTTCTCGGGCCTCGCCGTCGGATCGGACAGGTACGTGTGGTACGGCCGACGGCCGTTGTACGAGTTGTCGGTGATCCCGTCCATGATCGAGTCGAGATTGTACCGGTCGTGATTGTCATTGCGGGAGGCCACGGAAGCGTCGGGCGTGACCGCGATGCCGGCGGCCAGGGCCTGGCCAACGAGGCCGGCAGGTCCGATAGGATCGTTGATGTCGGGATTGAAAGGAGCAGGGTTCGGCTCGGGGATGTGGTAAAGCCGGGAGACGCCGGTGTGGGTGATATCACCGCCGTTTCGCAGGATGTTTTTCTCCGCCAGCGCGAGCATGCGCAATGCGATGGTCGTGATCGCCTCGTGTTGGGGCAGCTCGGCAGCAGGGTCGGGCAGCCCTGGGCGGGCGACGTTCTGGTAAAGGTTGCCGCAGAGGGCCGGATCGGTCAGGTCTTCGGGCAGACCGGTAAAGCCGTCAATGATGCCGAGCAGCCCGCCTACCGTGGCGGGATTGCAGTCGCAGTCCCAGCCGGCCAGGACGGCGATTTGCACGGTTTGCTTGAAGTCGCCTTGCCCGTAGAGCAGGGCCAGGACGGTCGCGCCGGTGTTGATGGCGGACTCGACCCAGTTGTGATAGCGGCCCAGGCTCTCGGCGCCCTGGTATCGGTCATAGAGCCGGCGGCGGGTGGCCCGCCAGTCGAGGGTGCCGTCCGAAGTGTCCTCAAGATACCAGTCGAGCACATCGGAGATGACCTCGAAGGTCCGGCTGCTGCGGGGCAGATCTTCCAGGCCCGTCCGTACCAGATCCACCACGTTGGGCTCGAAGAAGGCGCGGGCGTACATGCCGGCGTAGAACTGGGCGGCGTGGACGGCAAAGCCGGCGTTGGTGATGCCGCCGAATCTGCCGGCCAGGTCCATGGCGGTCTGCGGCAGCCCGGGCGAGACCGCCCCCAAAAACTCCGTGCAAATCTGGGCGTCAATGGAATACCAGTGCTCGTTGCAGCTCCGGCTGCCCGTTTCCGGGGGCAGGCGGCCGTCGAGCATCAGGTACCAAGCCTGCTTGTTGGCGATGTAGATGCTCCCCGGGCCGACGTGATCGAGCCATTGCCCGGCGATCTCGTATGAATTGCAGTCGAAACCACAGGTCTCGAGCGTGTGCAGGGCGACGTATTCGACGTCGGTGTCGTCGTCGGCGTCCCAGATTTGCTTGATCTGCCAGGGCACGGAATCGCGCGGATCGGGTGCGGCGCCGCTGTATGTCCCCTCGGTGGCTCTACCTGCGGCGTTGCCGATGAGCTGGCCGACCCACATGCCCCTCAGCTTGTCGAAAAGCTCGGTGGCCGAGAGGATCTGGTCCGCCTGCGACGAGCCGCTCAGCGCCGCGGCCAGCAAAATCCCAAAGAATGCGCTCGAAAACCGGTTATGCAAACGAACCCCCTGTTGCAGCCTTCCCAGAGCCTCCATTTTACCGTATTTAGACGTAGAATCCAAGCAGTTTCTCACCTCCGGGCGGGAATCGCCGGCGTTCGCGTACACCGTCTCATAAGAACTGGCTTACAAGGCTGGTACGCCGGCTTGGCCGTTGCCATCACCCGAAGCAACGAGCCGCGTGGCAGCTCAGAGATCGCCGTTCGACTCTGTCGGTTCGGCGCCGGTAAGTGCACGTTGCAGTGGCATCAGGCGACGAGTTTGGGGCGCGTCGAGAGGGCCGGCGCCGCGGGCCGGGGGTAAAGCTATTTTCCTTATTTTCCGATACTTAGGGTAGTACAAGAGGTTCTCTACGGACGGCAGCGTTCGCGCGCGAGCAGGGGGCGCGGACGTCGTGCGCCGACCGGCAGCGAGGCCAAGCGACAGGAGCGGCGCGGCCGCGGTGTTGTCCTGTTGCGCAGCCGACGGGCACGGAGTGCAGGCAAATTCAGCGTTGCCCGCCTCCGGCGGATCGGTTACTCTCGTCAGTCTATAGGCGTTATTTCCTGGCAAATTGTCCTTTGAGATTGGGATCTGGCGATTATGAAGGCATTGATTACCGGCGGCGCCGGCTTCATCGGCTCGCATTTGGCCGAGCGCTTGCTCAAGGACGGCGAAGAGGTCGTCATCATCGATAATCTCAGCACGGGCCGGCTCGAGAACCTCGAAACGTTCCGTCAATACGCCACGCTGGAGTTCGTGCGGGGCGATATTCGCGACGCGACGTTAATGCAGATGCTGGTCGCGCAGTGCGACGTGGTCTTCCACCTGGCGGCGGCCGTGGGGGTGCAGTTGATCGCCGACGACCCGGTGCACACGATCGAGACCAACATCGGGGGCACCGAGACCGTGCTGGATGCGGCCAACAAGTTCGGGCGCAGGACCCTGCTGGCATCGAGCAGCGAGGTCTACGGCAAGAGCGAGAGCGTGCCCTTCCGCGAAGACGACGACTTCATGCTCGGCGGCACCGCGTTTTCGCGCTGGGCGTACGCGTGCAGCAAGGCCATCGACGAGTTCCTGGGACAGGCCTATTACCAGCAGTACGGCCTGGAGGTGATCGGTGCCCGGTTCTTCAACACGATCGGGCCGCGCCAAACCGGGCGCTATGGCATGGTCGTGCCGCGATTCGTACAGTGGGCCCTGGCGAACGAGCCGATTCGCATCTACGGATCGGGACGGCAAAGCCGTTGCTTCTGCTACGTCGAGGATCTGCTCGATGGGATCATCGCCCTGATGGAGTCCGCCGAGGCGGCGGGCAAGGTCTTTAACGTCGGCTCGGTGGAGGAGATCAGCATCGAGGACCTGGCCGACAAGATTATCGCGATCACCGGCAGCACGGGCGGCAAGGAGCATATCTCTTACGAGCAGGCCTACGGCCGGCCGATCGAGGATATGATGCGACGCGTTCCCAGCATCGAACGAATCAGAGAGACCGTGGGCTGGGAGCCGAGGACCGACCTCGACGAGACGCTGCAGATCATCATCGAACACTTCAGTGAAACAGCAGAGAAGGACCGAGCATAGGGGAGAGCTGCATGAAGGCAGGCACTCGTCGATGGGACTACCTGATCGTGACGGCGTCGAACGAGGCGCAGGGGCGGGCCTACGAGCGCCAGTTGTCGCTGCGCCGCGACCTGGGTTTGCTCAGCGACGTTCGTGAAGCGGTCGTCGTCGCCGACCCCGGCGGCAAGCGCGTCGGCAGCGGCGGCAGCACGTTGTACTGTTTGTTGGAACTGCTGCGGCGCAGGCTCGGGAGCGAGCGAGTTGCCTCCTCGCGGCGTTTTTGGGAGCAGGTGCTCGGCGCGCTTCGCATCCTGATCGTTCATGCCGGCGGCGACGCGCGGCGTTTGCCGGCGTACGGGCCCTGCGGCAAAGCCTTCGTCCCCGTCCCGGGCGAGAACGACGGCGCCGTTTGCCTGAGCTTGTTCGACCGACAGTTGCCGATCTACCTGGCGTTGCCTGCGCCGGAGCGGGGCCGGGGACAGGTGGTGATCGCCTCGGGCGACGTGCTGTTGCGGTTCGATCCGGCCGAGGTGACGTTCTCGGGCCAGGGCATAACGGGGTTGGCGTGCTACGCCCCGCCCGAGCAGGCGAGCCGGCACGGTGTGTTCTGCCCCGCCGGCGGCGACGGCGTCCGGCTGTATCTGCAGAAGCCCTCGATCGAACGACAGAGAGCCGAGGGCGCCGTCAATCCCTACGGGCAGGCGTGCCTGGACATTGGCGTGATGCAATTCGATGCGGGCACCGCGGTGCAGTTGCTCCGGCTCTTCGGTGCCCGGGTGGACAAAGACGGACGATTCGCCCTTGCCGGCAAGCGCGGCCGGGCCGTGAGGGAACGGGGACTGGACTTCTATCGCGAAGTCTGCTGCGCGCTGGGCGGGCAGGCCAGCCTGGACCATTACGCGACGACGGCTCTTGAAAGCGGCTCGAAGTGGACCGAAGCCATGCTGGCCGAGCTGTTTGAAAGCTTGTCGCCGATCCCGTTCCACATGCAACTGCTCAAGCGCTGTGACTTCTTCGATTTCGGCACGAGTCGCGCCATCATCAGCAGCGGCACGCGTCTGCTCCAGGAGGACCGGGGCATCTCGCACCTGCAAACGTACCTGGATATCAACAACGCCATCACCCCCGGCGGCTCCGTGCGCGGCACGGCGAGTTGGGTCGAGGGCTGCCGGATCGACTCGCTCCTGGAATTGGGCGGAAGCAACGTCGTGGTAGGCGTGGACGTCGATGAGCCTTTGACCCTGCCCAGCGGAATGTGTCTGGATGTGATCGAGGGTCGCGACAGGCAGTCGCGGCGCGTGTGGTTCGTGCGGTACTACGGGATCGACGACACGTTCAAGGAGCCGGTGGATGAGGGGGCCGTGTTCTGCGGGACGGATTTGCGTGCGTGGCTGACGACGGTGGGCGCCGACGATGCGATGGTGTGGGATCGCCGGGCGCCGCCGAAGGAGCGTACGATCTGGAACGCCCGGCTGTTTCCGGCGGTCGGGCAACATGGCGAGTATCGCCGGTGGCGGTGGATGCCCGAGCCGCAGCGCGCCTCCGAGACCGAACGCGCCGCCTGGCGTGCGGCGCCGAGGTACAGCCTGAAAGACATCCTGGCGTTGGCCGATCACGAGGGGTTCTACGAGCGCCGAACGGCCATTCGCGCCCGTGTGGTTCAGGCGGCCCTGCAACGCGTGTTCCGGCCGGATGGGGACTTCTCCGCCCGCGAGCTGCTCTACTTGTTGCGCAAGGCCGACGATCTGGAAACCTGGGTGGCCGAAATTCTCAAACAGGCGCATCGATGCTTCGAAAGCGGACGGGACGGCGCCACGGCCGCGCTGGTCTTCCCCCGCGTGATTCACACGTTGGGCTCGGCCCTTCTGGAGCTGGCGCAGGAGGACCCAAAGCCCGTGGCGCGGGCCTTGCGCGGCGCCGTCGACAGGCTCGAACCGGCGGCGCGTCGTCGGCTCGCGGCGTTGGGTCTGGACCTGGAGGGCAAAATCAAGGCCGAGCCGTGGTGCCGCCAGGCGCAGACAGTGGGCTTCGAGGCTCTGGAGCGCGCCATCGTAGGCAGTGCGTCGGCACAGAGCCGGCAGGCCCAAAGCGTGCTGCGCAGCGACGAGATCGTCTGGGCGCGCGCCCCGGCCCGGCTCGACGTGGGCGGCGGCTGGACCGATACGCCGCCGTATTCGCTGGAGTGGGGCGGTTGCGTGACCAACGCCGCAGTCAACCTGAACGGCCAGCCTCCTATTCAGGCCTACGTCCGCGTCATCGACGAGCCGGTCATCCGCATCGGTTCGATCGACCTCGGCGTGAGGATCGAGATTCGGGACTTCGACAACCTGCTGGACTATCGCAAGGCCACCGGCAGCTTCGCCCTGGCCAAGGCGGCCCTGGTCCTCTCGGGCGTCTCGCCGAACGGACGCGGCCGGCGCAGGAGTCTGAAGAAGGCTCTCGAGGCCTTCGGGGGCGGCATCGAGCTGACCACGCTGGCGGCCATCCCGAAAGGCAGCGGCCTGGGGACCTCCAGCATCATGGGCGCCGTGATCGTCGCGGCGCTCGGACGCGTGATGGGCAGGCAACTGTCCCAGCGCGAGCTTTTCCACAGCGTCCTGCGCCTGGAACAGGCGCTGACCACCGGCGGCGGCTGGCAGGACCAGATCGGCGGCGTGGTGGACGGCGTCAAGATGATCGTCACCGCCCCGGGCATGGTCCCGGACGCCCACATTCACTACGTCCCCTCCGATATTCTCGATCCGAAAGCCAACGGCGGTCAGACGCTGCTCTTCTACACGGGCATTACGCGTCTGGCCAAGAACATCCTCCATCAGGTCGTGGCGCGGTACCTGAATCGAGACCGCGCGACCCTGGCGACCTTGAAACACATCGGCGCCGTGGCGCGAGAGGTGATGGACGCATTCATCCGCAAGGACATCGAGCGGTTCGGCCGTCTCATCGATCTGGCCTGGCAACTGAACAAGCGACTGGACCCGAACAGCAGCAACGACGAGATCGAGGCGCTTCTGAGGCGGGTCGAGCCCCACATTTACGGGGCCAAGCTCCTCGGCGCCGGCGGCGGAGGCTTCATGCTGATGATCTGCAAATCGCCCGCCGATGCCGCCTCCGTGCGGGAAAAGCTGGAAAGCGATCCGCCCAACGATCGCGCCCGGTTCTTCGATTACGACATCAGCGACGAGGGGCTCGTCGTGACCGCGTGTTAGGACGCCTCTCGCGCGGAGTCATGTCATCAGGCCTGCGCCCACGCAAATCATGCAGAGAACACCACCTGTCGTCATCATGTATGTTGCGGTGCTTGTTGCCGCCGGCGCGTTTTACGGCCTGAGCTGCGCGCCGGGGGCGTTGTGGCAGGACAGCGGATTGATTCAGTATCGCGTGTGGCACCACGATATCGAGGGCTTTCTCGGGCTGGCGATCTCGCACCCGTTGTATTACCTCGTCGCCATCGTTGCAAAGTCCGTTCCGCTCGGCGCCTTCGCCCACCGCGTCAATCTCGTCTCGGCGTTGGCGGCGGCGGTCGCCGTGGCGAATGTGTATCTGCTGGTGAGGCTGTGGCTGGGGAGGAACTTCCCAGCTATTATCGCGGCCGCTACGCTCGCTTTCTCGCACACATTCTGGCGTCACGCCTGCATCGCCGAGACGTACACGCTGTGGACGGGGCTGTTCTCGGCCGGGCTGGTTGTGCTGCTGCAATACACCCGAACCCGGCGTATCGGCTGGCTGTACGCTCTGGCTCTGCTCAACGGCCTGGCGATTGCCGTCCACATGCTGGCTTCCATCCCGCTGCTCTGCTACGCGGCTTACGTCGCCGTATTGCTCGTCAAGAAAAGGGTCCGCGCAAGGCATTCGGTCGTTCTCGTTTTTCTCTGGATCGTGGGTGCGCTGCCCTTTGCCTGTCTGATCGTCAAGAACATGGTCGCCAGCGGCGACGTTCTCGGCACGCTGGCCTCGGCGGCCTTCGGGCATCGCTGGCAGGCGGACGTCCTCAATACGAGCCTTTCGTGGCGGATTGTCGGACAGAATATGGCGTTCGTCCTGCTCAACTTTCCGACGCCGAATCTGCTGCTGGGCGCGGTGGGCCTTTACGCGTTGCACAGGATGGGACCGACCTCGGCGTTTCGCAACATCATCCTGGTGCTGATGCTCTCGTTCTTCGTTTTCGCGTTTCGCTACACGGTTTCCGATCGGTACGCATTTTTCATCCCGTTCTATTGCGTGACTTGCGTTGTCATCGGCCTGGGCGCCGAGACCTTGCGGTCGAGACTACGCCGGCGTGCGGTTCTGTACGCGGTGGCGGCGTTTTCGCTGCTGCCGGTGGTCGTGTATGCGGCGGCGCCGCGAGCGGCCCGGCGGTTGAATCTCCAGATGCCCACGCGACAGAACGTGCCGTACCGCGACGATTACGAGTATTTCCTCCAGCCCTGGAAAACCCGCTACCGGGGAGCCGAACGCTTCGCCGAGGAGGCGTTGGAAGCAGCGGAAGCCGGTGCCGTCATCTATGCCGACACGACGACGGTGGGACCTCTTCTGTACACGCAGGAAGTCAAATGCAAGCGCCTCGACGTGAGCATCGTTACGGGCATCGTGTCCGGCGCCGGCGCACCGTCGTATGGCGCACAAACGTTTGAAAGTCTCATCAGGAGCCGGCCGTGCTACGTAACGTCGGTCGACGCGGGCTACTGTCCGCCGTTCATTCTCGATAAGTATGATTTCGTCCAGGCCGGCGTGCTCTGGCGGGTAATCCAACGGCCCGCGCCGGGCGTTGCGCAGTAGGATTCATGCGTACCAGGATTGAACCAGACTGCCCGTTTGGATACGACCGCTACGCCTTCGCCTGGCACCACGTGCCTGCGAACGGGTCGGCCCACCTCGATTTCGGTTGTGGCGACGGCCGGTTTCTGGCAGCTCTGGAGGGCAAGTCCTCGGCTCCTCTTGCCGGCGTCGATGTCAGCAGGGAAGCGGTGAGGCAGGCGGAGAAAACGTGTAGCAGGGCACGCATCGTACATCTTAACGGGACCGCCTCGCTGCCGTTTCCCGACGCCGAGTTCTCGTCCGCCAGCTTGCTGGACGTTCTCGAACACGTCCACGAGCAGGATGAGTTGCTGGGCGAGCTGCGGCGTGTCCTTTCGGATGGAGGCGTGCTGATCGTCACCGTACCGGGCCGGCATGTGTTCTCCTTTCTGGACTTGGGCAACGCCAAGTTTCGGTTCCCCAGGCTGCATCGCTGGTGCTATTGCCGAAAACACTCGCGCCGCCAGTACGAGCAGCGGTACACGGCCAATCCGGACGGCCTGGTCGGCGACGTCTCGGCCCGGAAACGCTGGCACGAGCATTTCTCCAGAAAAAAGCTCGAGCGATTGCTGAACCGAAACGGCTTCTCGGTGATCGAGTTCGACGGCGCGGGATTCTCCCTGCGTTTACTGAAGATTGCGGAGCTGATGTTTCGCCGGCTCGGGCCCTTGCGCGGCGCTATCAGCAAGATGATGGCCTGGGATGCGCGTTTGTTTTCCTCGGCCAACCTGTTCTGCGTGGCGCGGAAAGAGAGCACGAGCTGAACGGAACACGGCGTGTCCGATAAAAACGAGATGGCCAAAACTACTACGACATCCCGACGACTGGTCCACAACACGCTTTTTAACATCGTGGCGTTCATGAGTCACGCGGTTGTGGGCTTCTTTCTGATCCCGTTTCTTTTGGGCCGGCTGGGACCGGCGCGCTGGGGCGTCTGGGTGCTGATCGGCTCGATCTTTCGCTATCGAGGCATCCTAAACATGGGGCTCAACAGCGCGGTCAATCGAAACATCCCGGTGTATTTGGCCCAGGGTGATGAGGAGGGGGTCCAGAAGGTTATCAGCACGTCTCTGTTGTTCTTTTCGGCGCTGGCTGGGGTGCTGGTGCTGGTGACGCTGCTGTTTTCCGCCAAGATCGGCGTCTGGTTTGCGATCGAGCCTGAGCTGGTCCGGGTCGCCGGTGCCCTGGTGCTGATCGTCGGACTGTGCTACGCGGCGTCAAGTCCGCTTCAATTGGGCACGGCGGCACTCAGCGGGCTGCAACGCTACGACATCACCAGCAAGGTGGCGCTGGCGGTGCTCCTGGCCCGGACCGTGCTGTTGGTTGCCTTGCTGCTACGCGGGTATGGCCTCGTGACCATGGGCCTGATCTTCGGCCTCAGCGAGCTTGTGGTCCGAGGGCTGCAATGTGCCTTCGTCCGGCACTTGCTGCCGGAGGTTTCGATCTCGTGGAGGAGCGTCGATTTCGCGCTGCTCAGGGAAATGCTTTTCTACGGGATGAATACCTTCCTGTACACGACCGGGGCGCTGATCATCTACAAGGCCAGCGATCTGGTTATCGGGATCTTTCTGGGAACGACCGAGGTGGGGCATTTCGCCCTGGCGATGGCGGGGATTCTGCTGCTGTCCCAGTTCTTGCAGGCCTTCACCGCGGCCATCAAGCCGGCGGTCAGCGACCTGGACGCCCGGGACGATCAGACCCGCGTGCGTCAGATCGCGTTTCTGGCCCAGAAATACAGCCTGTTGTTCATCATCCCGGCCGGCTGCTTCCTTCTGATCATGGGCAGGGAGTTTCTGACGGTCTGGGTCGGTGACAAGATTCAGGACCCGGCGGTCCTGGACTCGCTGGTGGCCGTTCTGGTGATTCTGACGGCCGGCCATTGCCTGATGCTGGCCCAACACAGCAACTTCCTGGTCCTCGTCGGTCGCGGGGAGCACCGGGTTTTCGGGCTCCTGACGGCCCTGGAAGCGGTGCTGTGCGTCTCGGCGGCGGTCTTTACGGTCACGGTGCTGGGCCGGGGTCTGGCGGGGATCGCGTGGTGCAACTTCGTGCCGATGACGCTCGTGGCCGGGATCGTGCTGCCGCTGTATTTCAATCGGAAGATGCAGATACGCACCCGGGACAATCTCGTGCAAGTCTGGTGGCCCGCCTTGTTGGGCAGCCTGCCCGCAGCGGCGGTGATGTGCCTGTGGAAATATCTGTCACCGCCCGATTCGTGGGCCGAGCTGTTCGCCTGTGTGGCGGTCGTGGCCGGCTGCACGCTGGCCTGCGGCTGGTTTGTGAGCCTGAAAACGCAGGAACGCCGGACTCTTCTGGCGGTTCTTCGACGCAGCCGTGCGCAGCCGCCGGCCGAGGACGCCGAAATCGACCCGACTGGATGAAATTGGGTTCGTTTGACGATAGTACCTGAAGGACAATCGCCTCCGTATGGATGATGCGTTGCACATACTGGTAGCTGACTACGTGCCGATCGCGAACAAAGGCGAAGAGGCCATCGTGCGCGGGATCGAAGATATGTTGTCGGATGGACGAGCGGTCAGGCTGGGGCTCTTTGACAACGTCGAGGCGGTGACGCAGCAGGGCAACATTACGGTCTTCCCGAGAGACTGGATCTTCCGCTTTGAGGGCCGCGCGGGGCTTTCGGGAAGGGGACGTCTCTGGCTCCAGGCGGTCATCGCGGCGCAGCTTCGCTTCGGAGCGTACGGTCCTTTGAAGAACCTGACGGCCGGGGAAGCGCAAAGATGCCGGCCGCTCCAGGAATTCTTTCGCCGGGCACAATACGTGCTGGTCGGGCATGACGGCGTCTTCGGCGTGGAGTCCTGCGGGATCGTCCACCTGGCCAAGAAGTGCGGCAAGCGGACCGGCATCCTGGGCGCCAGCACGGGGATCGGCAGCGGGCGAGTCTACAAGGCCTGGCTCTACCGCCGGACCCTGGACGAATGCGATTTCTGCATCTTCCGCGAAGCGCACTCGCGTGACAGCATGCAAACCGTATGTCGCGAGCGGCAGAAGCTCCTCGTCGGCCCGGACCCGGCGTTTGCGATGCGGCCCGAGGAGCCCGAGAAAGCCCTGGCCGTGCTCGAAGGGCACGAGGCCTATCGCCGGGCCAAAGAGAAAGGCAGGCCCGTTGTGGCGGTGACGGTGCTGGAAAAGGGCCGGGTCTATGCCGGCTTTCGACCCGATTTGCAAGGGCGGGAAAAGCAGCAGGCCCATGCGAAATACGTTGCCGCGATCCTCGATGCCCTGGTGCAGAAGCACGATGCTTTCCTGTTGTTTCTGCCGCATTCGACGGAAGAGACGGGCAACGATATCGTGGCGGCCGCCCACGTGGCCGAACGGATGAACGCGCAGCCCGAAGACTGCCTGATCCTGAAAGAGGATTGCGGCGCGAGGCGGTTGAAGGGTATCATGCGCGAGTGCGATTTCGTGGTCGGCGAACGAACGCATTCGCTGATCGGCAGCGTCTCGGTCGGTACGCCGTTCGTGGCGTTGACCAACCGCCGGGACACGAGGACGCACGGGATCATCGGGCAGATGTGTGGTTGCCCGGAGCACATTGTCGATATGGATGTCACAAGCGCGGAAGACGCCTCCGGCAAGGCGCTGGAGCTGTTTGCGAATCGCGCCGGCCTGCGCGATTCTCTCGAACGGGTCCGTCGGCGGTTGTCGAAGCAGATCGACGAGCTTTCGCGCGTGGTGAGAGGATTCACCGGGGGGTCGAGCGTTGAAACACAGGCATGAGACAATCGAGTGGGTGGTCAGGCACCATCTTTGCACGGGCTGCGGCGTGTGCGCGGGAATCTGCCCGCGCGACGCGCTGGAGATGACGATCGACGAGCGCCGCGGCTGCTACGTGCCCCGGATCGACGCCGAGCGGTGCACGCGGTGCGGTTTGTGCTACGAGGTCTGCCCCGGAGACCAGGTGGATTTCAAAGGGTTCAGCGCGGCCCTTTTTGGAGACGTTCCGGAGGACGTGGCGCTGGGCAGCTACGTGGGCAGCTATATCGGCCACGCGATCGACGAGGACATTCGCTTCAACAGCGCCTCGGGCGGCCTGGTGACGTCGTTGCTGCTGTTTGCCCTGGAGGGAGGTTTGATCGACGGGGCGCTGGTGACGCGGATGCGGCGCGACAATCCGTTACGGCCGGAAGCGTTCATCGCCCGCACGAAGGGGCAGATCATCTCGGCGGCCGGCTCCAAGTATTGTCCCGTGCCGGCCGGCGTGGCCCTGAAAGAAATCCTCGCCTCCGAGGGCCGGTACGCCGTGGTGGGCCTTCCCTGCCACATCCAGGGGCTGCGTAAGGCCGAGCGGCGCCTCGATATATTGCGCCGGCGCATTCGCTACCGGATCAGCATCGCATGCAGCCTGGATTACAGCTTCGCCGGCACCGAACGGTTTCTCGGGGGCCTCGGCATCGCGCCGGAGCAGGTGGAAGTGCTGCAATATCGCGGCCGCGGCTGGCCCGGAAGCGTGTTCGTTCGCACCCGCGACGGCCGGGAGACTACCGTCGCCTACCCCGATTTCTACAAGACGCTGGGTCCGTATTCGCTGCGCCGCTGCACTCTGTGCAGCGACATGATGGGCGAGCTGAGCGACCTGTCCTGTGGCGACGCCTGGGTCCCCGAGGTGATGGAGACCGACCAGACGGGAAGCTCTTTCGTGATCTCGCGGACCCCCGAAGCCGAGGAACTGCTCGAGAACGCCGCGTCGCGCGGGGCGGTCGAGTTATCGGATCTCAGCGTCGGGGATTTGCTCGCCTCCCAAGGCCACGCGCTGTTCAAAAAGCGAAAGCTCAAGGCGCGAATGAGGCTGTTCCGCCTGTGCGGCCAGCGGGTCCCAAGCTATCGCCAGAAGCTGCTCCGGCCCATTCCGGGTGACTACGTCAACATGATAAAAGTCTACATCGCGCGCTACGTTTTGTCGGGCAATCACCGCATTCTCCGCAAGCTGTTCAATGCGCTGCGGCACTCGAAACGGGAAACACCCAGGGCAACGGTCCAGCATCACACGCCCGTGCATCAGTCCTGAAGCGGGCAAGGGCAAGCGATGCTGCAAACCGACGCGACCCCACGACTCGACGTGCGAGAGCCGGTACTGCGCGAGGACAAACAATACGGATTAGAAGAGACTCTCGGGCTGTCGGCCTCTGTCATCCTGAGCCGCAGGCGAAGGATCTGGCCTGCGAAGGAGAAGTCTCTCTCGCACGCGGCCCGGGGCCTTCACTCCGCTGCGCTTCGTTCAGGATGACAAACCGCGCGTGGGCGAATCATAATCCATATAACGACCGCCTCGCTTCGAGCCGATATCTTCCATAATGTACGCTACCTGTGTCAATGAGATCGACGAGAACGATCTGCTCTGCGAGTTCGAGGAGCGGACGTCCGATATTCAGCTTCCGTCAGCAATGAATTTCTTCCTCCTGATGGTCTGGCTCGTCGTCTGTGCGGTGGGTCTGGGCGTCACGTTCCTGGCCGGGAAGGCGGTGGCCGGGGCGGTCATCATCGCCGTTCCCACGTTCGTGGGCATGGTCCTCAAGCCCACGTTCGCTTTGTGTATTCTGATGCTGGTGCTGCCGACCGGCGCCGGCGTGGGATACCGCCAAGCGTTCAGCCTGGATCGCGGCGTGGGGATCGCCGTGGCGGTGAGCTTCTTCCTGAACGTCCTGTTGACGCGGCCTGGCCTGCGCATCCGACACAAGGCCCTCTGGGCCGCCGCCGCCCTGAGCGTCTGGATCTTCTTCGCCTCGCTGCCCCAGCCCTATTTCGGCCTGGAGATGCGCCGGGCATTCACGCAGTTCCAGCTCGTGCTGCTGATTCTGATCGTGTACTGGATTCTGGAAACGAACTACGAAGGGACGTTCCGCTGGGCGCTGCGGTCCTACGTTCTGGGCATGGTGGGCACGACCGTGCTGGCCATCAAGACGGGGGCGGCGATCCGCGCGATGCAGGAGACGCGGGACGGACGCTACGCCGCAACGCTGGGTAGTTCCATCGATGCGAACATGCTCGCGGCCCTGACCGCGGTCGCCTTCCTTTCGGCTCTCTACCTCTTCGCCCGGGACAAGAATCCTTTCTGGCGTCTGCTCTACCTGGTGGCGGTCCTGTTCCTGCCGGTCATGCTGCTGAAGATCGGCTCGCGGGGCGGGTTGGTGGCGCTGGCCTTCACGATGCTCTCACCGCTGTTGTTCGTGCGTCAGGTCGCGCGTCGGCCCGCGCTGGCGGCGTTGCTGCTGTTGGCCGTGCTGGTGGCTTCGTTGTCCACGGGTCTGCTGATCCGACAGCAAGGTCTGGAAAGCTCCGTGGCCGAGCGTCTGACCGACGTCCATCGCGCGAAGGAGGCTCTGGGCTTTCGAATGGGGGCTGCCATGGATGCGATGGAGGCGATCTTGTCTCGACCGGCCGGAACGGGCTACTATAGCTGGTTCGAACGAACCGGCAGCCAGATCTGGCCTCACAATGATTTCTTCTTCACGCTCGGCGTCTACGGCATTCCGGGCGCGGTTCTGTTCGTGGTCTTCGCCGTCCTGCTGATGCTGACGGTCAAGCGAACGCCCCTGACGGCCGAGAAACTGTACGCCCGCGCCGTACTCACGTTTCTGCTGGTGATGGGCCTGAACATCAAGCAGCTCTCCGCAAAATACTACTGGGTATTTCTGGCGTACGTCCTGGCCGCCGAGCGTTTGGGCTGGTGGCGGGCCGAATCGGCTGATGAACTCGCATACGAAACGGATGAGGCCGTTGCGGATACTGACGATTAGCCACATGTTTCCCTCGGAGCACGCCCGACGACATGGCACTTTCATCTGTCGCGAGGCGCAGTATCTGCGCGCCCACGGGATCGAATGCCGCTTCTTGGTGGGTCGTCCGTGGGCGCCCTGGCCGCTGCACCGATTTCGGCGGTGGCGCCGCTATGGGCCCGCCAATCCTTTGGCTCCGCCCGAGCCGCTGGAGGCGCGTCTCGTGCCATATGGGCGACCGCCCGGCTTTGGTTTCCGCCGGTTCGAGGGAAAATCATTGGCCCACAGCCTGCTGAGGGCCGCACGAGACTGGCATCGGGAAGAGCCCTTCGACGTAGTGCTGGGGGTCTCGATGCTTCCCGATGCGGAGGCGGCCGTTGTTGTGGGCAAGGATTTGGGCCTGCCCGTAGCGTCTCTGGCGGTCGGCAGCGACGTGATGGTGTACCCGGACCGGATGCCGGTCCTGTGGCGGCGTCTTTGCGACACGCTGGCGCGCGTGGACCTTCCCGTTGGTGTCAGCCGCTCGATCTGTCGCAGGCTCGCCGAGACAGGTCGATGCAAACGGGAGCCCGTATGCGTCTACCTCAGTAGAGACCCGAAAGACTTCGCTCCGGCTGCGGACAAGGGCTGCGTTCGTGAGCAGCTCGGCTGGCCGACCGACAGTGTCGTGGCCCTCTACGTCGGCGGGCTGATCGAAACGAAGGGGATGGCCGAACTGATAGCCGCCGCCGAGCCTTTGCTCGCCGGGCACCGGAGCTTCAGGCTCGTCTGCGTAGGCGACGGGCCGTATCGCGACCGGCTCTTCGCCCTGGGAACGCGCGCGGGCCGGGCGGGGGCCGTCGTGCTGCCCGGTCCGGTCGCACCGGAAGAGGTCCCGCGGCTGTTGCAGGCGTCGGATTTCCTGGTCCTGCCGTCGCACAGCGAAGGCATGCCCCAGGCGGTGCTGGAGGCGATGAATTGCGCGCTGCCTGTCGTGGCGACGCGCGTGGGCGGGATTCCCGAGGCCGTGCTCGACGGTCGGACCGGCCTGCTCGTCGAAGCCAATGACGCCGACGGACTCCGTGACGCCGTGGAACGGATGATAACCGACGAGATCTTCCGGTTGTCCGCCGGAGAGAAGGGCCTGGCTCGCGCCCGCGAGGTGTTCGACTCGGACCGCAACGCCGCGCGGTTCGCTGAGGCCCTGAAAGAGCTTGCTGGACAAGGCTCGATCGCGCGCCAGCGGAAGGACGTGCACGCCAATGGGTGAAACGCCGCAACGAGATCGAGCGAGGGTTTGTGTGCTGACGTCCGTGCACCTGCCGTTCGACGGCCGCGTCTTTCACAAAGAGGCCAAAAGCCTGGCCAAAGCGGGCTTCGACGTCGTGCTCATCGCCTGCCACGACAAAGAAGAAACCGTCGGCGGGGTCCGCATCGTGCCCTTGCCCCAGCCGAGGAATCGACGTCAGCGCGTGACGAAGGTTCTGTGGCGGCTCTGGCGCCTGGCGGTGAAGGAAGACGCCGACGTCTACCATTTCCACGATCCCGAGCTGATCCTCGTGGGGCTGCTTCTGAAACTGCGCGGCAAGAAGATCATCTGGGACGTGCACGAACACTATCCCAACAGCATCCTGGATAAGTTCTACATCTCAAAGAGCTTGCGGCGGCTGGTCAGCAAATCGTTCGATCTGTTCGAGCGGGCGGTCGTTCGCTTTTTCGACTACGTGATCTACACCACGCCCTTCGTCGGCGCGCGCTATGAGACCATGAAGATGCCATCGGGCCGGATCGAGAACTATCCGATGGTCGAACTCTCCGAAGCCTTCGATAAGGACCCCCAGGAGAAGATCATCTACTTAGGCGGCATGTCGAGAATCCGCGGACTCGTGGAGGTCGTCGAGGCGTTCTCGATCGTGGCGAAAAAGCATCCGCGCTGGGAGCTGCACTTAGTCGGCTCGTCCCGGCCGGCGTCCTTCGAGCAGGAGCTCAAGGACCTCGCCCGCCGGCAGGGCGTCGCGACCAACGTGAAGTTCACCGCCTGGGTCCCCTACGAAGAAAAAGAGAGGCTCTCGGCGCAGGCCTCCATGGGACTGATCACCTACCTGCCGTACGCGAACAACACGAGCTGCTTGCCCAACAAGCTGTTTGACTATATGCTGGTGGGCCTGCCGGTGGTCGCGTCGAATTTTCCGCTTTACCGTGAAATCGTGGAGCCGCATCGCTGCGGGCTGCTCGTCGATCCGTCCCGCCCGGATGAAATCGCCCGGGCGATGGAATACTTGATCGAGCATCCGCAGGAGGCCCGGGACATGGGAGAGAACGGACGCCGCGCCGTGTTTGAGAAATTCAACTGGACGCATGAGAGCGAAAAGCTCCTGCGAATCTACGAAACCGTATTGAGCGATGAAGGAGGCAAGTGACGTGGCCAGGATTCTGCTGATCGTGGGAGCGCGACCGAACTTCATGAAGATGGCGCCGCTGTACTTCGAGCTGACGCGGACGAGCGATCTCGAGCCGGCCATTCTGCATACAGGCCAGCATTACGACTACGTGATGTCGCAGGCCTTCTTCGAGGACCTGGAGCTTCCCGAGCCGCACTATTTTCTCGGCACGGGCTCAGGCACGCACGCCGAGCAGACGGCCCGGGTCATGGTCGAGTTTGAGAAGGTGCTTCAGAAGGAAAAGCCCGACCTGGTCGTTGTCTTCGGCGACGTCAATTCCACGCTGGCGTGCAGCCTGACGGCCAAGAAGCTGCTGGTTCGGGTCGCCCACGTCGAGGCGGGCCTGCGCAGCTTCGACGAGACGATGCCCGAAGAAATCAACCGGCGGGTCACCGACTCCGTCTCGGACGTGCTGTTCACTCCGTCGAGCGACGGGGATGAGAACTTGCGGAAAGAAGGGGTCGATGCCTCGCGCATCCATTGCGTGGGCAATATCATGATCGACTCGCTGGCCGGCGTGCTGAGCCGCATCAACCGGGACCACGAGCTGGCGACGCTCGAACAGTTCGGCTTGCGCCGGGGCGAGTATGTTCTGGTGACGCTGCATCGGCCGTCGAACGTGGATAACAAGGAAAGTCTCGGCCGGATTCTGCGGGTGCTCGATGAGCTGGCCGGCAAGGCGCCGGTGGTCTTCCCGATGCATCCGCGCACGAAGAAGAACATCGAGACGTTCGGCATCGACGCGACGTTTCGAGACGCGTTTCACATCGCCGATCCCGTGCGGTACACGCAATTTGTCACGCTGGAGAAGAACGCGCGCTTCGTCCTGACCGATTCGGGCGGGATTCAGGAAGAGACCACGTACCTGCGGCTTCCCTGTCTGACGCTGCGGCCGAACACGGAACGGCCCATCACCGTTACCGAGGGGACCAACGAGCTGGCCACGATCGAAACCGTTGCCGAGCAGGCCGGACGAATTCTGGCGGGCGACTGGAAAACCGGCAGCGTTCCGGCCTTGTGGGACGGCAAAACCGCCGGGCGGATCGTCCAGGTCATTGCCGATGTGGTCGGACGGTCGTGACGGGACGCCGGACCTGGTAGAGATTGCACAAACCGAACTCCGGACGCATTCATGAAGATAAGCATTTTTGGCATGGGTTACGTGGGCGTCGTCAGCGGCGCGTGCCTGCTTTGTGACGGCCATGAGATCGTGGGTGTCGACCCGGTCGCGGCCAAGGTCGCCGATCTGTCGTGCGGGCGGTCGCCCGTGCAGGAGCCGGGCGTGGCCGAGCTGCTCGCCGCGGGACACCGGGCCGGCCGGCTGGCCGCCACGACGGAACCCCGGGACGCGCTGGCCGGCAGCGAGATGGCGTGGATCTGCGTGGGGACACCATCGGATCCCAACGGCGGGATCGATCTTACCGCCGTGGAGGCCGTGGCCGGGCAGATCGGGCGGGTCCTGCGAGGGTCCGCGGACCGGCCGCTGATCGTGCTGCGCAGCACGTGTCTGCCGGGTACGTCCGCACAGCGCGTCATCCCGGTCCTGGAACGAGAATCAGGATTGAAGGCGGGACGGGATTTCCACTTCGTCTTTCACCCCGAGTTTCTTCGAGAGGGGACCGCGGTGCGTGATTTCTTCGAGCCGCCCAAGATCGTCGTCGGAGAAAGCTCCTCGGGCGCAGCGGAGCCCCTGCTGAGACTCTACCGGGAATATGATGCGCCGGTTTTTCGTCTTTGCCTGGCGGAGGCGGAGACGGTCAAGTATTGTGATAATCTCTTTCATGCCTTGAAGATTACTTTCGCCAACGAGATCGGCGCGCTCGCCAGGTCGGTCGGCGTCGATGCGCGGCGGGTGGCCGAGGTTTTTTGCGCCGACACCAGGCTCAACATCAGTCCGCGTTATTTGCGTCCGGGCCCGGCCTTCGGAGGATCGTGTCTGCCCAAAGACCTGCGTGCGGTTCTGCGCCTGGCCTCGCTCAAATCGGTCAGGTTGCCCATGCTGGAAAAGATTCTCGAGAGCAACGAGGCCCAGATCGACCAGGTCGTGCGGCGCATTCTCGCGCGGCGGCCCGCGACCGTGGGTATGGTCGGTCTGGCGTTCAAGGCCGACACCGACGACATGCGCGAGAGTCCCTACGTGAAGGTGGCCAAGGCGCTCATCGGCGAGGGGATCGCGCTGCGGATTTACGACCCGGTGGTTCAGCCGGACCGATTGATCGGCAGCAACAAGGAGCAGGTGCACAACGCGCTGCGCCATCTCGAAGAGCTGCTGGTCGGCTCGCTGGACGATCTCGGCGCGGCCGACCTGATCGTTGTGAATCATCCCACCGTCGCCGCCGCGCGCATACGCAGTTGGGTCGATGCCGGCACGGTCGTGCTGGACACGGTCGGGATCGAGGGGCTCGACCCGTCCACGCCGGGCTATGAAGGCTTGTATTGGTGAGGCCGTAACGTGCGCATCCTCTACATCCATCAGTATTTCGCCTCGCGCCGGGGCCGCACCGGGACGCGGTCGTACGAGTTCGGTCGCTACTTAGCCGGCAGGGGCCACCACGTGACCATGATTACCTCCGGATTGGCCAACGAGGAGTTCCCCGTCGCCGAGGGGAAGTCTTACTCGGAACACGAAGTTGACGGGATTCGGGTGGTCTCGGTCGCCGCGGCCTACAACGATCCGCACGTTGGAACGGCTACGCCCGGCTGGCGGCGCATGCTCAAGTTCTATGAGTTCGCGCGCACGGCGTCCCGCGTTGGCAAGAGCCTCGACAAGCCCGATGTCGTCTTCGCCACGCACACACCACTGACGGTGGGACTGGCGGGCAAGGTCCTGGCGCGCCATTTTGGCGTTCCGTTTGTCTTCGAGGTGCGCGACCTCTGGCCCGAGGCGCTGGTCAACGTGGGGGCGCTGCGAAATCCGCTTGCCGTCGGGTGGCTGCGACGCATGGCCCGCAGGCTCTACCGCGCCGCCGACCACGTCGTGGCCCTGTCGCCCGGCATGAAGGAGGGGATTGTTCGCACCGGCGTGCCGGCCGAAAAGGTGACGATGATCCCGAACGCCAGCGACCTGGACCTGTTTCGCCCCGGCCTCGACGGCAGCGCGTCGCGCGAACGTTTGGGGCTCGGCGTGCGTTTCGCAGCCCTCTATTTCGGGGCGATGGGGACCGCCAACGGTCTGGAATATGCCATTGAAGCCGCGCGTCTTCTGGCCCGTCGAGGCCGGGATGACATCGTGCTCGTGCTCCACGGCAGCGGGGGCAAACGACCCGAGCTTCGGGCTCTGGCCCAACAGTACGGGCTCGGCAACGTGGTCTTCAGCGACCTGGTGCCGGACAAGGCGGAAGTGGCCCGGATCGTGGCCGGCTGCGACGTGTGCATGACAATCTACCGGGCGGCGAAGGAACACACGTGGTCGCCCAACAAGATGTTCGATGCGCTGGCGGCGGGCAAACCCGTGCTGATCAACGTGCCGGGTTGGCTGGGTGAGACGATTGAGAAGAACCGGTGCGGCCGGTCGCTGGACCCGCACCGGCCCGAGGCGCTCGCCGATGCACTCGAGGACCTTTCCGGCGACCCCGAGTTGTGCCGGCGGATGGGCGAGAACGCCCGCGCCCTGGCCGAGCGCGAATTCGACCGGCGCATCCTGGCCGAACGCCTGGAGAACGTCCTCCTCAACGTCGTCGGATGCGCCGAAAAGAAAACGGAGCGCCGTCGATGAGAATCGCACGACTTCTGTACAAAATCCGCGGCAAGGACGTTCCGTACTATGCGGATTACCCGCTTTGGCTTATAATCTGGAAGCCCATTCGCAAATGGCTCAACGTGGTGTTGATTCCCAATATCGTTTCGGCCCGTTTGCGAGTTGCGCTGTACCGGCTCATCGGTTTTCGGATTGGTCGGAACGTGTTCATTGGCATGAAATGTTACATGGATGATGTGGACCCGGCGCTGACCACGGTCGGGGACAACGCGGTGATTTCGTACGGGACCTATTTCGCCGTGCACGGTCTCGATCAGGAGCACACGCCGATTCACATCGGAGAGAACGCCTATATCGGCATGCGCTGCACGGTGATTTCGGGCAAGAGCGGGATCACCATCGGGCGCAACGCCGTGATCGGGGCCGGGTCGCTGGTCAACCAGTCGGTCCCGGACAACGCCGTGGCGGTGGGCTGCCCGATTCGTATCACGGGCACCCGCGACGCAGAATCGCGCGGCGACACGGACGACAAGCGTCTCTGACGCAGAACGAATCAAGATATTGACTGAAGGAAGGACCATGGAAGTACCTTTGTTGGATCTGAGGGCACAATACGCAACGATCAAGGACGAGGTTCTGGCGGCGGTCTCGGAGGTGTTGGACTCGCAGCGCTGCATCGGCGGGCCGAAGGTGGAGGAGCTGGAGAAACAAATCGCGGCGGTCAGCGACTGCAAATACGGCGTCGGCGTCTCCAGCGGAACCGACGCGATCCTGAACGTCCTGATGAGCCTGGAGATCGGCCCGGGCGACGAGGTCATCACGACACCGTTTACCTTCTTCGCCACCGTAGGTTGCATCGCCCGCGTCGGGGCCCGGCCGGTCTTCGTGGATATCGACCCGCAGACGTACAATATCGACCCGGCCCTGATCGAGGCGGCGGTGACGGACAAGACGAAAGCGATCATGCCGGTCCACTTATTCGGCCAGATGGCGGACATGGACCCGATCATGGAGGTGGCCCGCAAGCACGACCTGGCTGTGATCGAGGACGCCGCCCAGTCGATCACCAGCACGTACAAAGGTCGGAAGGCGGGCAGCGTCGGCGCCGCCGGGTGCTTCAGCTTCTTTCCTAGCAAGAATCTGGGTGGCATCGGCGACGGCGGCATGGTCGTGACCAACGACGAGGCGCTCCACAAGCGGCTCGTGCTGATGCGCAACCACGGGATGGCCCCGAAGTACTACCACAAGTACGTCGGGGCGAACTTTCGCCTGGACCCGATTCAGGCGGCGGCCCTGCTGGTGAAGCTGCCGCACCTGGACGAATGGTCGCAGGGCCGCCGGGACAACGCGGCGTATTACAACGAGAAGTTTGCCGGTACGGTCGTGCGGACGCCTTATATAAGCCCGGATTGCGAAACGATTTACAATCAGTACTGCATCCGCGTGCCGCGCCGCGACGAAGTGGTCGCCCATTTGCACGCCTTTCACATCGGCTGCGAAATCTATTACCCCGTGCCGGCCCATTTACAGGAGTGCTTCGCGTACCTGGGCTACCGGCGGGGCGACTTCCCCGAATCGGAGAAGGCGGCCGGCGAGATCATGGCGCTGCCGGTCTATCCCGAGCTGACCGACGAGATGCAGGACGCGGTCGCAGAGCAGATTCTCACCTTCCTTGGCTGACTCGCACGTGACCACCACGAACAACGGCCCGGTCGTATGGATTCTGAACCACTACGCGGGCAGCAGAATCCACGGCATGGAGTACCGGCACTATTACCTGGCCCGGCACTTCAGGCGGATGGGATTGAGGCCGGTCATCGTGTGCGCTTCGTTCCACCATCTGCAGACCAAGCGGCCCGAGGCCCTGCGCGCGGAAGTGGACGGTATTCCCTACGTCTGGATCAAGACCTGCCGCTACGAGGGCAACGGCCTCGGGCGCGTCGTCAACATGGCCGGGTATTCCCTGCGCTTAGCCTGGAAGCGTTTGAAAGAATTGCCGCAACCGGATGTCGTGATTGCCTCGTCGCCGCACCCGTTCGCCGCGCTCAACGGGCGCCGGTTCGCCAGGAAGTACAAAGCGAAATTCATCTTCGAAGTCCGCGACCTCTGGCCGCTGAGCGTCCAGGAATTGGGCGGCTACACGTCGCGACATCCGTTCATCCGGCTGATGGCCCGGACGGAGCGCTTCGCCTACGAACACTGTGACGTCACCGTGTCCCTTTGCCCCGGGGCAAAAGAGTACATGGTCGCGCACGGTCTGGACGCCAAGAAGTTTGTCCACATTCCGAACGGCTTCGATCTGGAAGGGGCGCAGCGAAACGTGGACGATCTGCCCGAAACGCACGCCGGCGTGATTGCGAGTCTCAAGCGCGAAGGCAAGTCGATCGTTCTGTACAGCGGCAATCACGGCATCGCCAACGCGCTGGAACACGTCGTCGCCGCCGCCGGGCTTCTCAAAGACGAGCCTGGAGTCCATTTTCTGCTGGTGGGGCAGGGCCCCGAGAAACCGGCTTTGGAGGAAAGCGCCCGCCGGGCGGGGTTGCAGAACGTCACGTTCTTGCCGCCGGTGACGCGGGCGCAGATGCCGGCTCTGACGCGGGAGGCCGATCTCGGCTACATCGGCCTGCAGAAGAAAGACCTGTTCAAGTACGGCGTCAGTCCCAACAAGCTGTTCGAGTACATGGCCGCCGGCTTGCCGGTCGTCTTCGCTATCGACACGCCCTACGACAAGGTTGCCGAAGCGCGGTGCGGCTTCTCCATCCCGGCCGAGGCCCCGCAGGCCCTGGCGGACATCGTAAAGAGAATCCGTCAAATGCCCCGCGACCGCCTCGCCGAGATGGGCGACCGGGGGAGGCAATACGTCCGGCGCATGCACACGTACGAAGTGCTGGCCCGGCAGTACGTGAGCCTGTTTTAACCCGTGGCGCGCGCTGCACGCAAGAGAACCGGCACTTCGGCGCCGCGCGGAAAGCCGGATAGCAGGCCGGAAACGGACATAAGGCAATGCGAGATTTCCTGAAAAGAACGTTTGATGTGCTGATTGCAGGCCTCTTGCTTGTGGTCCTGTGGCCTGTCCTGGCAGTTATTGCCATTGTTATCCGGCTTAGCAGTCCGGGTCCGGCTGTTTTCAAACAGGAGAGAGTGGGAAAAAACGGTAAACCCTTTGTTTTCTATAAGTTCAGAACCATGCGGCTCGACGCCGACCCCTTCGGACCGAGCCCAAAATCGGGCGAGGATCCCCGCCTCACCCGGATCGGACGCCGGCTGCGCGAGTATTCTCTTGACGAACTGCCACAACTTGTTAACATAATGAAAGGCGACATGAGCCTCGTTGGTCCACGACCTTTGTATGTGTCGCAAGTCCGGGAATGGAATGAGCGCCAGAAACGACGGCTGTCAGTCAAGCCCGGTCTGACGGGGTTGGCGCAGGTTTCCGGGCGGGGGAGACTTACCCGTGAAGAAAAGCTGGAACTCGACGTGAGATACGTCGAGGGCGCGAGTTTCGCGCTGGACGCCAGGATCCTCCTGGCGACGGTGGCGCGGGTGTTCGGTCGGACCGGGATTTACGAGCGGAACTACTCCGCGTCCGAACGCACGCGGGGAGATTCGCAGGCCGGGCAGAATGGAAAAAGGGTTTAATGGGGAGCAATGCGGATGTCAGCAAGTTCAGGACGACATTGCAGGTACCTGACAAGGATAGAGCAGATCGAGCCGCTGCCTGACGCGGAGCGCGACCGGTTACGGCCGGTGACGGAGCAGTTTGCCTTTCGCAGCAACGATTACTACCTTTCTTTGATCGACTGGGACGACCCGGGCGACCCGATTCGCCGAATCATCGTACCGTCCGTGGAGGAGCTGGGGCAGTGGGGGCGGCTCGACCCGTCCGACGAGAAGACGTACACGGTGATGCCCGGCGTCGAGCACAAATACAACTCGACGGTCTTGCTTCTGGTCAGCAACGTATGCGACGGGATCTGCCGGTACTGTTTCCGCAAGCGCGTCTTCATCAAGCCGCAGATGGAGTATCTGCGCGACGTTTCGGGTGCGATGGAGTATATCGAAGAGCACGAGGAAGTGACGAACGTGCTCTTGACCGGGGGCGATCCGCTGGCCCTGGCCACGGGAAAACTGGTTGAGATCGTCCGGCGGCTGCGGGAGATTGAGCACGTCCAGATCATTCGCATCGGCACCAAGATACCGGCTTTCAACCCGCACCGGATCATCAACGACGCCAGCCTGCTGGAGATGGTCGAGCGGTACAGTACGCCGCACAAGAGAATCTACTTCATGACGCATTTCGTGCATCCGCGCGAGCTGACGGACGTCGCCGTGCAGGCGCTTCAGTTGCTCCAGAAAGCCGGCGCCGTCACGGCCAATCAGATGCCTCTGCTGCGCGGCGTCAATGACGACCCGGACGTGCTGGCCGAGCTGCTCGGCAAGCTGTCTTTCGTGGGAGCGGTTCCCTACTATATCTTCCAATGCCGTCCGGCCGTGGGCAATCGGGCCTACACCGTCCCGATTGAAGAGGGCTGTGACATCGTGGAACAGGCCAAGTCGCACGTCTCGGGTTTGGGCAAGCGGCTGCGCTACACGATGTCCCACTCGACGGGGAAGATCGAAATCCTGGGCCGGTTCGAGGGCCGCACCTACTTCAAGTACCACCGCGCCGCCGAGGACGTCGACAGCGCGCGCTTCCTGGTCTTTGACAGCGATCCGGAGGCCTGCTGGCTCGATGATTACGAGGAAGTGAGCTCCAATTATCCGATCAATCTGCCTTACCGGTCGTACGGGCCGCAATAGCGGCGCCGGCAGGTGCCCGGCGACACGGGTTCTCGCAGGGACTCGTCCCGCCTTGAGGTGACTCCGGAGATTGTCGATGATGTTGAGCCCAAGAGCCGTCTGTCTGCTGCTGGCGCTGGCGTGCTCGGCGCCGGCTCTTGCCCTGGAGCCGAACGAGATTCTCGTGATCGCCAACGTGGACTATCCCGCGTCCACGCGCCTGGGGCGGTACTATTGTCAGCAGCGAGGCATCCCGGGCGGTCACGTCGTTCCGGTGTCCCTGGGCCCGGCGTTGAGGGACACCATCAGCCGGGCGGATTACGAGAAGCGTCTGGCCCGGCCCATTCGCCGGATCTTCGCGACCCGGCCGGACCTGGAAAACATCAAATGCCTCGTGACAACCTACGGCGTCCCCTTTCGGGTGGGCCGGCGGCGCCCGCTGCCGCAGTCCGAAGGCCGGCTCAAGGAGCTGAAGGCTCTCCTGGGCCGCGAGCGGGACGCCCTCAAGGAAGAAGAGGCTCGCGAGCAGCCGAACGCCATCGAGCTGCAACGCCGGAAACACCGAATCTCCGAGCTCGAGCTCGACATCGACCGGATCACCGGCAAGGAGACGGAGGCCTCCGTCGACAGCGAATTGTCGCTGGTCCTCTGGCGGGCCTACGAGCTTCACCGCTGGCGGCCCAACGCCCTGCGCAGCGGCGCGGTCCAGCCTTTCAAGACCCTGATGGTTTGCCGGCTCGACGGGCCCGACTATGGCGTGGCCAGGGGCCTGGTCGACAAGGCGCTGGCGGCCGAGGAGAAGGGCCTCACGGGCACGGCCTGCGTGGACTCGCGCGGGCTCTATCACAAGAAGGACATGTACGCCTACTACGATCAGTCGATGCGCGACCTGGCGCTGCTGACGCAGTTGCGCACGTCTCTGCGGGTTCGGGAAGAGAAGACCAACACCCTGTTTGCCCCGGGCAGTTGCCCCGGAACGGCCCTCTACTGCGGCTGGTACAGCCTCCGGAAGTACGTCGATGCGTTCGACTTCGTCGAAGGCGCGGTGGGGTATCACATCGCCAGCCTCGAAGCGGTCGATCTTCGCAACCCCAAGAGCCGGCAATGGTGTCCGGCCCTGCTGATGGACGGGATCACCGCCACGTTGGGGGCCGTGGGCGAGCCGTACCTGCGAGCGTTTCCCGAGCCCAAAGCGTTCTTTCTCGAGCTCTTCAACGGCCGGTGCCTGGTCGAGGCCTTCTATCGTACGAAGGCGTTCAATTCCTGGCAGATGGTCTTGATCGGCGATCCGCTCTACCGGCCCTTCAGGCCGAAGTCGCCGAACGGCCCATGAGCCCTCCGCGTCTCGCTCGCGAGACTTTTGTGGCACCTGGATACTATCCTTCGTTGGTCTCCAGGGTGGCAGCGTCAAGGCCGCAGGCCTTGGCGATGGCGCACCGCCGGGGCGACCCTCATCGGCACAACAAGCGGAGCGGTTCACCATCGCCAAGCTGGCGCTTGACGCTGCCACGCGCAAGTCCGG